>JABHAA010000047.1 GCA_018674495.1 Rhodospirillaceae bacterium
GCTCCAACACGTTCTTGGCCACATATTCGTCTTCACCCGCGTGGGTCAGGGTCACCAGACCTTCGCTCTGACTAACGCAGCCAGCCAGCAACAAGGCCCAAAAGAATGCGAGACCGGATTTCATCGTCGCCTACCCCAATATCGAATTGCCGGAGAATCGCCCACACAGGCAATAATCTAGCATGCGACAAGGTTAATCGAAATGGGGCGAGATGGATCAGCAATTTTGAAACAGGTCCGGCACGTCATTTAGGTATATTATGAAGGCCGTGGAAACCCACCGTCGATCAAGAAGCCGGCACTCAACCGTTTGCGCTGCCGTAATAGAGCGTTACTACATGCCTGGCTTCGGCGAATAACAGCCAGCGCGCGGCGAGCACGCCAAGGGCCGCCGACTGGACCGCAAGGCTGGCCGCAACCGCAGCCAAAACGCCACCGGCAACAGAGTGGTCAGCGTCAATAACAACGGCGCCAGAAAGCCGATAATAATGGCGAGGCGCTGTTTTTTAGCGCGCCCGAAGCGCCCCTCAGGCCGCCATAAATGTGACGTCGAACAGAGCTGAGGACAGATACCGCTCGGCGAAGGACGGCAATATGGTGACAATTGTCTTGCCCTCCCATTCCGGGCGGGCGCCGATTTCGAGAGCCGCGGCGATGGCGGCGCCGGACGAAATGCCGATCGGCAGGCCTTCGCTACTGGCGGCACGCTTGGCCATCTGGAACGATGTAAAGTTGCTGATCGAAATAACCTCGTCGATCAAATCGGTGTTGAGATTGTCGGGAATGAAGCCGGCGCCGATGCCTTGAATTCCATGCGGGCCCGGCAGACCGCCGGCCAGCACCGAGGAATCTTCCGGCTCCACGGCGATGACCTGCACCTTGGGGTTCCGCTTCTTGAGCACGTCGGCGATGCCGGTCAGCGTGCCGCCCGAGCCGACGCCGATGATCACGGCGTCTACTTTGCCGCCGGTATCGCCCCAGATTTTCTCGGCGGTGGTCTTGCGGTGGATATCGGGATTTGCCGGGTTGGAAAATTGCTGGGGGATATAGGCGCGGGGGTTGCCCGCGGCAATTTCGTTGGCCTTTTTAATGGCGCCGGGCATGCCTTTTTCGGCCGGCGTAAATTCGATCTTGGCGCCCAGCAGTTCCAGCATCTTGCGGATCTCGGAGGGCACCGAATCGGGGATGGTAAGGATCAGATCATAGCCCTTGGCGGCGCAAACAAAGGCCAGCGAGATGCCGGTATTGCCGGACGTGGGCTCGACAATGACCGATCCCGGCCCGATCAAGCCTTCGGCCTCGGCGGCATCAATCATGGCCACGCCGATGCGATCCTTGACCGAGGCGAGGGGATTAAAAAACTCGCATTTGCAAAGGATTTCGGCATTGCAACCTTCTTCCAGCGTCAATCTGTTCAGGCGCACCAGCGGCGTCGCGCCAACGGTGTCGATGATACTGTCATAAATTTTGCCGCGGAATTCCGGCTCCGCATTATTTTGACGAACCATTTCACAACCCCTTATTGAATTTTGCGCTATAATGGGTGCAGCGCTTTTAGCTTCCGTTTCCTGGAGGCATGTAGTATACATTAATTTATAGTTTACTAAAATAGAAAAGATGAATCAGCAGGTCGAACAATTAAAGATGGAAGCCAATATCGAGAAGGCGGCTTCCTTTCTTAAATCCATCGCCAACCGCAACCGGCTGTTGGTGCTATGTCATTTGACGTCCGGGGAATGGTCGGCGGGCGAGCTTTCGGAAAGCATGCGCGTAAAGCCGTCGAACCTGTCCCAGCACTTAAGCTGGCTAAAAGAAGCCGGTCTGGTCAACACCCGCCGCGAAGGCACGGTGATCCATTACAGCCTGTCGGAACAAGATGTCGGACCGCTGATCAATTTGCTTTTTGAAATGTTCTGCCGGCCGGACGCCAAACAGACTTAAGGGCTTGCCTGGATTTAACCGCAGCAAGCCCTTTTAGAAAAATTCCGCCTCAAATTTAAGACGCTTTCCGGATCAGGTAGGTGTAGACACCGCCGTCTTCGGAGCTTTCTTCTAGCGTATGACCGCCGTTCCGGCAGAAGGCGTCAAAATCGGCGACCGAGCCGGGATCGGTAGCTTCGATGCGCAAGGTGTCGTTCGCCTCAAGCTGCATCAGCGCTTTTTTGGCTTTCAAAATTGGCATCGGGCAATTCATGCCCTTGGCGTCGAGTTCTGTTGGCATCGTGGATGTCCTCCTTGACGGCTGAATTGGGTCAGATAAACAGGTTGATATCGGAATTGAGGGCTTTTTCCATATAGGTAGCCGCGCCGCCGATTTCAATTTCATCCATGAGGTCATGCTTTTCCCACTCGAACAAACCCATGGTCATCTGGCATCCGATCAAGTTGACGTCGGAATCGACGGCGGCTTCGCGCAATTCTTCGACGGACGCGACGCCTTTTTTCTTGATCAGGTTGCGCATCATGGTGGAGCAAAGAGCATCGGCGCCGGGAATGGCCGAAACAATATTCGGCATTTTCATATGCATGCCAAACATCGGCATTTCCATGCCCGGGTTGCCGAGTGTGGAAATTTGCAAATGGTCCAGATCTTTTTTCAAAAGCTGCAAACCATAAAATGTGAAAAACATATCAACCTTGACGTCCATGGCAGCCGCCGTGGTGGCCAGGATAAAGGGCGGATAAGCCCAATCCAGTGACCCCTTGGTCACGATGATGGTCATGGTCTTCGAATTTTCGATCGATACGGTGTTGTCCATAATCCCGCAAACTCCCGTCAATAAATTATGCGCATAATCGCGCAATTCTGATTGCCCGCATGATGCCTCTCAAACGCGTTATATACAATATAATTATGTATAAGAGAGTCGGCTATTCTAGTTCACATTCTGTTGAAGCGGGCGGATTTTTGCCGTTTCCGCCTGGGATGTGAACGCCGAGTTCTTAATGTTTGCAACAAATGCAACAAAACTTTCCGCCCAACGGTTCGGGGCCAGATTGCGCTGGTGGGCGAAACAGGCGGTCAGGTTTTTCAATATCAAGCCGTCGTGGGTGCCGTCGATGCCGTGGCCGCGTATCACATGATAGGCATAGCGCGCCTCGCCGGTGAATTCCTCCAACGAGGCATAATGAAACTCGTGAGCTGGGATATCCTTAAGCCCGCCCGCCTGGCCATCCTTCAATGGCCAAAGCCCATCGCCGGTGGGCTTGAGCTGCACATAGCCCCGCCCAATGGGCCGCTCGTGCATCACTGCATCGCCGGGAATGACGCCAGCCATGTCGTAGGTTTCCCCGTGCCAGCTTAAAGACCGCGCCAGATACAACAGCCCGCCGCATTCCACGTAGGATGGCAGACCATTTTCGATTGCGGCGCGGATATCGGACCGGAGTGAAATATTCTCCGACAGGGTGCGCATATGCACCTCGGGAAAGCCGCCGCCGATGAACAATCCGTCGGCCTCTGGAAGATGCCGGTCATGCAAGGTATCGAACGGTACCAACTCGGCCCCGGCCCGGCTCAATGCTTCCAGATCGTCGGGATAATAAAAGCCGAAGGCGGCGTCCCGGGCGATGGCGATGCGCACCGATGTTGGCGCAACGATCTTCGGCGGCAAGGCTTGCGCCCGCAGTTTCGGCGCTGCCGGCGCCGCCAAGGCCTGGACCGCATCCATGTCCACATCGGCCTCGATCACGCGGGCGGTTCTGGCTATATGGGAATCGGCGGCGGGCAATTCGTTGGCCGGAACCAGCCCCAGATGGCGCTCGACAATTTTCAGTTCCGGGCGGCGGCCGATGGCACCGACCACTTTCAGATCGGTGTAATGCTCGATCGCGGCGCGCATTTTTTGTTCGTGGCGAGGCCCGCCCACCTTGTTGAGAATGACCCCGGCGATCTGGATATCGCTTTCAAAGGCTTGATAGCCCTGCAGCAAGGGCGCCACGCCTCGTGTCATGCCATAGGTATCGACTACCAATAATACCGGCACGCCGAGCAGCCGGGCGAGGGCCGAATTGCTGTCCGAGCCTTCCGGATCGAGGCCGTCGAACAGGCCCTTGTTGCCCTCGATAAAAACCGTTTGGGCAGGCTCGGCAAAACGTCGGAAAGTATCGGTGATCTCCTGATGGCTCATAGTATAGAAATCGAGGTTGCGGCAAGGGGTGCGCGCCGCCCGGCTCAGCCACATGGGATCGATATAATCGGGGCCTTTTTTAAAGGTCTGTACTGCCACGCCGCGCTGACGCAAGGCGGCGGCAAGACCCATGGTGACCGTCGTCTTGCCCGACGATTTTAGCGCCGCCGATATAAGCAAGCTGCCCGCCGTCATCGGCGCTCTCCTTGCAGGCTGGCCGGCAAGAAGCGCAACACCTTCAAGCCGACGATAACGATCAGCCCGGCAATGGCGATGCCGCCGAGCCCCAAGGCAATCTCGGGAAAGCTCGGGCTGTAGGTAGAAACGACGCCATCGAAGAACGAGCTTTTCTCTTCCATGCCTGGAAACAGAACCAGCGGAAAAGCCTGGCCGCCGATGATAATCACGTAAAGTTGGGCGAGGCCACCGAGGACCACCAGCGCCGCTGCCAGATACAGGTTCGAGCGCGCTTTGTTGAGCGCCGGATGGAACAACAATACCAGCGGCAGCAAGCCGCCGAGGATAATCTGGCCGATCCAGAACAATGCGGTGATGACGCCGCCCTCCAACAGGATGAAGCGCTCAACCCCATGATGCTCGGTGGCATATATGTTGGTCAGATGCTGGACCGCCACGAAATACAATAACGCCGCCACGAACACGCCCAGCAGGCGGCCCAGTTTGCGCACGATGTCATCGCCGAGAGGGCGATTGTCCAAGGCGCAGGTGGCCGCCAGAACCAAAAGGAATACCGCCAGTCCGAGGGCGAAGGAGAGCGCGATAAACAGCGGCGCAAAGACGGCGGCGTCATAGGCCTGGCGTGCTACCAGAAATCCAAAAATTAAGCCGGTGCCGGTGGTCAGGCATAATCGCCAGACAAACGCCACCAGCCCGACGGCGCCGCTATATTTGTTCATGCGCCGCTCCAACATCATCCAAAGATAGACCCCGGCGACGGCGATGAAGCCCGAATACAAAAAGATGTTCCAGGCGAATATGGATTTGAAATTGTATTTGGTCATGGCGACGATCAGACGATCGGGCCGGCCCAGGTCCAGCACCAATACCGCCAGCCCGCCAACTAGCAGGGCAATGGCCAACAAGCCCGATAACCTGGCAAGCGGCTTATAGGCGGTGCGCCCGAAGACCGATCCGATGGAAGCGACGTTAAGTGCCCCCGATGCGGCGACGATCAAGAATATGGCAAACACGTGCGGTGCACCCCAGACGATCTGGTTGTTCATGCCGGTGACATGATGGCCGTTGCTTTCCATGAAATAGGCGGCGGCCAATCCGGTCAGTGCAACCAGACCCGCTATCCCAAGCCCCAGATAGAATCCGGGCGAGGCATTGATCTCCTGGTAGGTGATTTTGGAGCCCGCCGCCATGCTCAGAGCCCCCGGTAGCGAATGCCGGGATCGAGCCGGAGATCGGCGCGAATTTGGCGCGTATTGTATTTGGCGACCCGCTTGGATATTTCGCTCATAGGATCGTTCAAATTGCCAAACAGCATGGCGCCGCCGGAAGTATCGTTGCAGGCTTCGACGCAAGCCGGGGTGCCGCCGGCATCGATGCGGTGAACACACAGCGTGCAACCCTCCACCGTGCCTTTGCCCCTTGGCGCATGGGTTTTCTGATCGGTGATTTCTTCATGGACGAAGGAGCGCGCCTTATAGGGGCAGGCCATGATGCAATAGCGGCAGCCGATGCAGGTATGCTTGTCCACCAGGACAATGCCATCTTCGCGCTTGAACGACGCGCCGGTGGGACAAACATCAACGCAGGGCGGTTCCGCGCAATGCTGGCACATGACCGGCAGCGATTTGGTGGCGCCGGATTTGGGATCGCGCACTTCCACTTTGCGTATCCATTGGGGATCACTTTCGGGGCGCCCGGTACTGCCGATGCCGTTCTCCTTGAAGCACGCGGTCACGCAAGCATCGCAGCCATCGGCGCATTTGCCCGCATCGATCAGCATGCCCCAGCGAACCTTGGATGTTACCGCGTCCCCCGGCTCCTTGGCGCCGGCGAAACTGAATAAAGTGACGCCGGACGCCAGCGACACCCCGGCCATGCCGGCGATACCGCCCAGAATTTTCCGGCGCGCGATATTGTCATTATCGCTCATTTGACGGCCAGATCTTCGCCGCCTGGCGGCTTTGATGTATGGCAAGAAAAACAGTCGATGCGCACGGCCGCGTAATCGTGACAGGCACGGCAAAAATGTTGCGGGCTCTCGAACGACACCGGCTGTTTGTCCGGGCCCGGCACCGCATGGCAGGCAACGCAACCCTTCAAACTATTCAGATCGGTGCGAATGCCCTTGCGCACGGTCTGGTCCCGCTTGTGGAACATCAAATTCATATGGTTGCGGCGCATCACCTTGGCATGCCCTTCTTCGGCTTTTTGCACGGCTTTGGGGATGAAAGGCAACGGCGTCCGCGAAGCGGCGAATGTCTGGAAGGTCAAAAAGACCGCCGCCGCCGCCAGAACAATCATCAATACCGGAAGTGTTCCCGGGCGCATGATTATTCACCGAGCCCCATCTGGATATAGCCCGACGGGCACACATCGGCGCATATCTGGCAGCCGATACATTTTGTGTAGTCGGTATCCACATAGCGCCCCACCGCCTTTTGATCTTTGGCCACCTTGAACACGGCAACCTGCGGGCAATAGACCACACAATTGTTGCATTCGAAGCACATGCCGCAACTCATGCAGCGATTGCCTTCGGCGCGCGCTTGGCTCTCGGTCAAATCTTCGATACGCTCGTCGAAATTGCCGAGTACATCTTTTTCAGAGATATGAATCTCCGTGCGCTTGTTGCGCGCTTCGAAGCCAAAATGGCCCAGGAACAAATCTTCGTGGGGGATGATCTGAGTGGCCGAGCGGTCTTCATAATTGTGCACCGCGAAATCTTCGCCGGCGGTTCCCCGGGTCGGGGTGTGGTCAAAATTCACCGGCTCCAATTCCCGCTGGGCCAGTTCGGAAAGCAGATTGTAATGAAACACATCCACTTTCGGCCGCTTGGCCAATTCGTTATCATTCAAATAACCGTCAATGCTGTCGGCGGCGATGCGCCCCTGACCGATGGCCGTGGTCAGAAGATGCGGGCGCACGATATCACCGCCGGCAAAGCTCGCAGCCCGGCCCTCCACGCTGAACAAACCATCGGTGGCGATAAAGCCTTTGCCGTTGTCCAGGTCTTCAAGGCCGCTCAAATCCCCCATCTGGCCGATGGCCGACACCACGATATCGCATTCGATCTCGAACTCGGTGCCCTCGGTGGGGACCGGCTTCATACCGTCCATGGTGCATTTGCATAAACGGAGTGCAGTTGCCCGACCATCGGCATCCTGGATCACTTCCAAGGGCATGACGCCGCCCACCAGCTCGACGCCCTCGCGCTCCGCGTCTTCGCGCTCGCGCTCCGCGGCGGTCATTTCTTGGATTGGGAACAGCGAGGTCAGCACCGCATCGACGCCTTCGCGCTTCATGGTGCCGGCGACGTCGTGGGCGGTGTGGCCGAGGACCACGTTTTCGGGGCGGTCCTTTTCATGGGCAGTCTGAATATGGCCGATGCGCCGCGCCACCGAAGCCACATCGATGGAAGTGTCGCCGCCGCCGACCACAACGATTTTTTTGGATGCGAATTGCAGGTGGCCTTTGTTGAAGGCCTCCAGAAAGGCAATGCCCGAAAGGCAGTTCTCCGCATCGGCGCCGGGCACCGGCAAGGGCCGGCCCGTCTGTGCGCCGATGGCCCAGAAGATGGCATCGAAATCCCGCTCCAGATCGCCCAAGCTGATGTCTTCGCCGATACGCACAGATGTCCGGGCTTCAACGCCCATATCCAGGATGCGCCCGATTTCCGCATCGATCATGGCGCGCGGCGTCCGGTAGCCGGGAATGCCGTAGCGCATCATGCCGCCCAGCTCCGCGTGCGCCTCGAACACGGTAACCCCATGACCACCCAGGCGAAGGCGATAGGCCGCCGCCAATCCGGCCGGCCCGCCGCCGACGACGGCGATTTTTTTGCCGGTATCGGCTTTCGGTTCGGGCAGCTTCAAGTTATTTTCGATGGCCCAGTCGCCCACATATTGCTCGACCGCGTTGATGCCGACGAAATCATCCACCTCGTTGCGGTTGCAGCCATCTTCGCACGGCGCCGGGCAAACCCGGCCCATGGTGGCCGGGAACGGATTGGCCTCGACCATGCGCTGGAAGGCATATTCCTGCCATTCCATACCTTCCACGGGCGGCTTGTCGATGCCCCGGGCGATGGCCAGCCAACCCCTGATATCATGGCCCGACGGGCAACTGCCCTGGCAGGGGGGCGTGCGGTGCACATAGGTGGGGCACTGGTGGGAATGGCCGGCGGTATGAATTTTGTCGGTCCATTCCGGGGCAGCGTCGTCGCCGTCCTGATAGCGGCGCCAGGTCAGGTTTTCTGTGTTGGCGACGTCATCCATCCACCGTTTCCTCTTCTTCTGTTGTTATTTGTCCGTCCAAAATCAATGCATTGGAGACCAGTTGGTGGACGCCGACAATATTATCCATCTCGTACCCATACATGGGCATGATTTTAGAAAATTGGGTTTTGCAGATAGCGCAGATGGCCACCATGTGGGTAACGCCGTGATCCTGGGCCACCTGTTCGAACGCGCCCATGCGTGGGCTGGCGCCCTTGGCGCGCAGCTCGATCAGATCATCGGTCAAAAGGCCGCCGCCGCCGCCGCAACAAAACGTGTTTTCATGGATCGTGTCGGCGTCCATCTCGACAAAATTGTTGCAACAGGCCTTGACGACTGCCCTTGGTATCTTGAACTGGCCGCCGGGCTCATCGCCCATGCGCGAGGCACGCGCCACGTTGCAGGAATCGTGAAATGTCAGGGTCATGTGATCGTTGGCGGATTTATCGAAATTCAGTTCGCCCTTTTCGATGAGATCATAAGTGAACTCGCAGATATGCTGAGGGATCGGATAGCCGGGATCGAGAAAATCAAACGGGCCCACCAGCGTGTCCCAGAAATTATAGGCAACCCGCCAAGCATGGCCGCATTCGCCGACGATGATGCGCTTGACGCCAAGCTCCAAGGCGGCATCCCGGATACGTTCGGCGATCTTGCCCATCTGGTCGTGGGAGCCGATGAACATGGCGAAGTTGGCGGCTTCCGACGCCTTCGAGCTGATAGTCCAGCTTACCCCCGCCTGATGGAAGACCTTGGCATAGCCGATCAGCCCGTCCACATGCGGCTCGGCAAAAAAATCGGCGCTCGGCGTGATCAGCAGAATATCGGCGCCCTGGACATCCAGCGGCAGGCGAACGGCGACGCCGGTCTCTTCTTCGATATCTTCTTCCAGATCTTCCAAGGTGGCGCCGAGGGCTTTTTGCGGCAAGCCCAGATTGTTGCCGATATCGTGGACCTTGCCGATGATCTCGTTGCAGTATTTCTGGCCCATGCCGATATGGTCCATAATCTCGCGCGCCGCCATGGAAAATTCGGCGGTGTCGATGCCGTAGGGGCAGTAGACCGAACAACGCCGGCATTGGGAGCATTGGTGGAAATAGCTGTACCATTCGTCCAGCACGTCGCGGGTCAAATCCTTGGCGCCCACCAGCCACGGGAACCACTTGCCGGCAAAAGTGAAATAGCGCCGGTAAATCTTGCGCATCAAATCCTGGCGCGCCACCGGCATGTTTTTAGGATCGCCCGTGCCTAAGAAGTAATGGCACTTGTCGGTGCAGGCGCCGCATTTAACGCATGCATCCATGTAGACTTTGAGCGCCCGCTGCCTGTCCAGAATTTCTCCGAACTTGGCAATCGCCTTGTCATGCCAGTCCTCCACCAGCTCGCCCGGAAAGCCCAATGCCTCTTGGTGATCGGGCGCCGCGCTATAGGGCTGGGAATGGGCCATGGAGCCACAAGCGATTTTTGGAATATCGCCCGGCAGCTTCAATTCGGGCAGAGTGAAATCATCCATCGATCATTCTCCCGGTGCGTAGCGGACATCTCGGGGGTTATCCGCCTGATTGCGGGTCGGCGAGAAAAAGACCCCCGGCGCATGCAGCAATTTCGAAAACGGAAAGACGATCATCAATAACGCCACTAGCGCCAGATGAACCAGCACCGCCGGATCGCCGGGCATGGGTTGCCAGTCGAAATAGAGCAGCCCCAGGATAAACGCCTTCATGGCGACAATATCGGTCGGCGCCACGAACTTCATGGCAAGTCCACTGGCGGCGATGCCCATCAAGATTGCCAGCATGAGATGATCGGAAGGCCCGGTGATATAGCGGATACGTTCAACCACGATGCGCCGCACCCAGAGCCCGGCGAGGCCGGCCACGAAGGCGAAGCCCGCATAGATGCCGAAAGGTTGGATCAGCGCCACCCAATCCCAAACCGGCTCCGTAAAATAGCGAAGGTGGCGTGCCAGTATGAGCACCAGGGCGGCGTGAAACATCCAGCCAAACAGCCATATCCACTTGTTGGCGCGAAACAGACTTTGGAACAGGAAAACCTCGCGCGCCATGCGCAAAACAACGCCGCCGGTGGTGGTTGGCGCCGGTGTGGTTGGAATCTTCAACGGCGCCGGCGTCGACGCATATTGTTTGATCTTCACGGCCAGCCCGAGGACCAGAATAAGGGCCCCGGCGTATAGTAATATGGCGTACGCAGCGGTCACGTGGCGCTCCTGCCCCCCCTTAAGCTGAGGCTTAAACGCAGCCCGTGGGTTTCGGCAAGCCGGCAATCTTACAGGCCTGTTTGGCCGGACCATAGGGGAACAGCTCATACAGATACTTGCTGTTGCCTTTATCGGGGCCGAGGGATTTTTTGATCGCCTTTGTCAGAACCCGGACCGCCGGTGCGATCTGATATTCCTCATAATAATCGCGCAGGAAATTCACGACTTCCCAGTGATCATCACTCATATCGATTTTTTCGGTCACCGCGATTGTGTCGGCCAGATCCTTGGACCAACTGCCCATATCGGTGATGTAGCCTTCTTCGTCAGCGTTGATGGTGGTTTCATTCACATTGTAATCCATCGATTTTCTCCTTCTGGATATAAGAACAAAAACGTGTGTTTCAGAGCCAGGATTGAACCGGGTTATGAGCCTCGGCGAGATCCACAAAGCCGCTATAATCAATCAGCGTGATGCCGTCGATCAGCGGTTTTTCAGCCAATCCCCTGGCATCCAAATCCGGGCCGAGGGCGTAGAATTTAATGGCACCCCGCTTGGCAATCGCATCGCTGGCTTGGGTGCCGGCCAGGGCCCCGTAGACCCCATCTTCGATCAACAAAACGGCGGCGCCGTCCTTGGCGCGGGCCAGACAGTCCATAAGCGTGTTTCGCTCGAACGGGGATTTGTTGACGGTATGCAAAATAGACAAGAGGCAACTCCTAAAACGAAACGATAACGTCTTGCGTGTCCATCAGCTCGGCCAATTCCGCCGCGCTTAAGACCTCTACCGGGATAACCAGATCGTCTTCGGAAAGGCCGCGGGCTTCCAGCGATTCCTTCTCCGCATAGACCTTCTCAACCTCATAGCCTTCGAGGGCACGGTAGGTGGGCGAGAAGTTTTTCATGTTAATGCCGCTGGTTTCCTGATCCTTCTTGATCTGAAAGACGCCGTCATCGGCGAACACCATGCTGACGTCCTGATCGAAGGCGGCGGTGATCAAAACCACCTCCAAGCCTTCAAGGGCATAGATGGTCCCGTAGGGTGCTTTGCGGTTCAAAAAGAGGAACTTCTTAACCGGACCATCAAATTCATCGTCTTCAAAATCATCCATAATTCGCGCCCTTCCCTAATCGCCAAACGTAATCAGGCGATCACCGATGATACCGGCTTCCACCAATTGGCCGAGGCCGGATATGGTAAATCCCGCCGCCAGCAATTCATCCTTGATGCCGCGCCGGAGCGCTGCCGCCACGCAGACGATCAACTCAACCCCATGCTCTTCGGCCAACGCCGACCACATGCCAACCAGATTGCGGTCATCGCTCTGCGGCTCGGACAGCTTATTCGCGTTGTTGACCCCGTCGTGATAGAAAAACACGCGCACGATCTCGTGGCCCTTTTCCAGTGCCGCCTTGGTAAAATGATAGGCGCTGTCGGAAGCCTGATGGGTAAATGGCCCTTCGTTGACCAAGATGCCGAATTTCATGGCTGCTTCATCTCCTGGCACCGATCATCACTAGAAATGTATATGCGCTGATGCGTTCAGGCTTTCCCGCGCACCCCGGAAATCATCGATGTGGAAGCGGGTGAACGGGATATCGGCCAGCTCAAAAAAGCGGGCCCAGCCGATGCGTTCGATCCACTCGCCAACCCGTTCCCAGTCGCGGGCATTATTCTTATAGGCATAGAGAATTTTTTTCACCACCTCGCCCACTTCCGGCCAGCGCGGCGGATTGTTGGGCAATCCGGCCACAGCCAGTTTGTGAAAGGTGGGCTTGGAGCGCGCGTTGGAATGCTTGCCGCCTACCCAAATGGCGATCTTGGTAGATTCTTCGGAATTGATCTGCATCGGCGGGCAAGGCGCATAACAGGCGCCGCAGCAGATGCATTTCTGCTCGTCCACTTCCAAGGACGGCTTGCCGTTAACCAGGGCCGGGCGGATGGCGGCCACCGGGCAGCGGGCGACCACTGCCGGGCGTTCACACACATTGGCGACCAGATCATGGTCGATCACCGGCGGCTTGGTGTATTGCACATTGATGGCGATATCGCCCTGGCCGCCACAATTGATCTGGCAGCAGGAGGTGGTGATGCGCACCCGGTTGGGCATTTCCTCTTTGGTGAATTCGCTGTGCAGATCATCCATTAGCGATTTGACTACGCCCGACGCATCGGTGCCCGGAATGTCGCAATGCAGCCAGCCCTGGGTGTGCGAAATCATCGAAACCGAATTGCCGGTGCCGCCGATGGGAAAACCCTCGGCCTCCAACGCTTCGATCAGAGGCGCCACCATATTTTCGGCCGAGACCATGAACTCGATATTTGAGCGCGTGGTGAAGCGGACATGACCCTCGGCGCGCATATCGGCGATATCGCAAAGGGTGCGAATGGTGTGCACATCCATTTGCCGCTGTGTGCCGGCGCGCACCGTCCAAACTTCGTCGCCATCATGGGAGACATGATGGAGGACGCCCGGGCGCGGCCGCTCGTGCCATTTCCAGTTGCCATAGTTCTTCTTCAAAACCGGATGCATGTAGGGAAACGGATCGGGCACCCCGTGCTCGTCCGGGCGGCGCGGCTGAACGTCTGTGTCTGTCTCTGCCATATCCTGCGCCCTCCTATTCCGCCGCTTCGCCGGCTTTGCGTTCCAGCCATTTGTCGGCCTCTTGGTCCCATTCGGCGGTGTCGACGTAGGAGTTGGTCCTAGGATGGTTGACCATGTTGGGATCGATCTCGACGCCGACCCCGTCCAGGAAATTAACCAGGCCGATACGGTCGATGGTCTCGCCGATACGCTCATGCTCAAGGGCGTTTTCGGCGAAGAATTCAATGACGTTTTCGGCGATCTCTTCCAGCCGTTCGAAATCCTCGTCGCTTTCCAATTTCAGGAACGGCACCACCACGGTGCCCATCTGATCGCCGATCTTCAAGGACCGCTTGCCGCCGATCAAAATCGTGACCCCCTTGTCATCACCCGGCGACAACGCCTTGTTCATGACGTTCAGGCAATGCATGCAGCGCACGCAACTGGAATTATCCACCTCCAGCGTATCATCGTCATTGAGGCTGAGGGCGTTGGTTGGGCAGCGGGCGATAACATTGTCGATGGTGTATTTGCGGCCCGCCTGGTCGATGTAGTTTTTGACCTCGGCCTGATCCACCTTCATGTCATCACGCCAGGTGCCGATGACGGCAAAATCGGCCCGGTGGATGGCGTTGACGCAATCATTGGCACAGCCGGAGAATTTGAATTTGAACTTATAGGGCAGCGCCGGGCGGTGCATTTCGTCCAGGAACGCATTGATGATCGAGCGGTGGGCGCGCACTTCGTCATAGCAGGACTGCTCGCAGCGGGCGTGGCCGACGCAGCTCATGGAGGTGCGCAAAGCCGGACCGGCGCCGCCCATATCGAGGCCGATCTCGTTCAGATCATCAAACGCCTTTTGCACATTTTCGGTGGTGCAGCCCTGGAACATGATATCGCCGCTTTGCCCATGCAGGGCGATCAGACCGGAGCCATGCTCCTCCCAGATATCGCACATATTGCGCAACAGATCGGTTGAGTAATGCAGGCCGGCGGGCGGCTGCACGCGCAAAGTATGAAACTCGGAGGATTCCGGAAATTCTTCGGCCACCTTGGAAAAGCGCGGAATGACACCGCCGCCATAGCCGAAGACACTGACCGTGCCGCCTTTCCAATAGCCCAGCTTGGTCTGGTAGGAATGTTCCAACTGGCCGAGAAGATCGTTCATCATCGGCGAATAGGACTTACCGTCATCATCGGCCAGGCGCTTCAGGCCATTAACGAAACTGGGCCATTTTCCGTCCTGCAGCTCGTCCAGCAAGGGCGTTTTGTGTTTCTTGGGCTTCAATTGATACCTCCTAGCCGATGGCTTTTTTGAGCCCCCGCCCCTTCGAAATAGATTGCGTAATCAATGCTTATTTTATATTTTAGCGAATTACGAAATATAGGTATATAGCGGTTGCCGCTATCATATCAACAAATTTATTTTGTATAAAGCGCGCGGTAATTGGGAGAGGTGATAAAAAATTGGCTCTGCCCGATGATATTCAAAATCCCGATACCTACCGCCGTTGGCGGGACGCGAAGCTTAGCGCCTATCCGGCAAGCATCGATGCATTGACCGTACCGGTGGATGAGCCGGCGGCGCCGGCGAAAGACCAGATCTATGAACTTGCCCAAATATGCGGGCGCGCCAACATGGCCATCTATGAAGGCCCGGGCGGAACCGGCGAAGACAAGCGCGTTCCCATCGCCATGGGCCGCGCTCTTGGCCTTAAGAATGTGGAGCGCTCGCTGACCACCGAGAATGACGGGGTGAGCGCGCTTGAGGTTGCGGCTGGCGGGCCCAAGTCCGCCTACATACCCTACACGGACCGGCGCCTCGGCTGGCACACGGACGGCTGCTATAACGATGACTACCATGCCATCAACGGCTTTATTCTTCATTGCGTGCGCGCCGCCAGGGAAGGCGGCGAGAATTTCCTGCTCGATCCGGAAATCGCCTACATCTACTTGCGCGATGAAAACCCCGACTATATTGATGGGCTGATGCAGCCGAACGCACTGAGCATCCCGGCCAATGAAAAAGACGGTAAAATTATCCGCGCCGCCCATAGCGGCCCGGCGCTTGCCCTCGATCCAATAACCCACGCGCTGCATCTGCGCTATACGGCCCGCAAATCCTACGTGGCCTGGCTGGATGATGCCCGCGTCTTAGGCGCCCTCGAATTTCTGGAAGCCATGCTGAGCGACGATTGCAGCCATATCTTCAGGGTGAAATTGCGTCCCGGATCGGGCTTGGTGGGCAACAATGTTCTGCACGGCCGCACCAAGTTCGAAGACGGCGATGGGCCGGGCGACAAGCGGCTAATTTATCGTATTTATTACCAGGACCGGATATCCGGTGCTGGCGAAGGAGCGCTCTCATGAACCAACAGACACCGATCATCCCTTTAAGCCAGATCATCATTCAAAATCATGACGTGGTCACCTTCGCCGGATTGCTGCAGGTGGTCAACGCCATGGGCGAGCAAGGCATGATCCTGATGCAGTTCGATCTGAAACCGGATTTTCCCGATACGCCCAGAGACTGGCAGATGAAACTGGAGCTGGCCTTCACCACCAAGAGAAGTCCGTTCGCCAAACGCCGCGAAGAGATCGCCGCCAAGACCCAACCACCTGAGGGAAACAAAGACTGATGGCCGAAGAAACCATAATTCCCATCACCCAGATTGAGGCGCCCTACGGGCGCGAAATCACCCTCCAAGACGTCACCCACGAAAGCGGGCTCAAAGTGATGCGGGTGCGCATCCGCGAAGGCGCCCGCTTTACCATCCTCGACATCGATCAGCCGACAGCCGCCCAATGGGGCAGTTTGATGGTGGATTGGGCAAAAAAATCGTGAAAAACCTATATTTTTATAGAAACAACATATTTATATTGTAGAAAATTACTAAATAATTACATGCGATTATGACCTATCATGAATATATTATAGTGTTAAAATTATATTTTTTGGATATTTAACAATATTATATGGTAATAAACAAATTGTGCAGTCCGGAATTCAATTTCCGAACCGGCTTCGACCGCCTAATTGAGCTTCAATAACCGCTTGGCGTTGCCGGAAAAGATCATTTCTTTTTCCGCACCCGGAATTTCGAGGGCGTTGACGGCATCGATGGTGCCGCCGATCAGATGGGCGCCGCCTTCCGGATCGAACGGCGCATCTGTCGCGAACACGCAGTGATCGGTGGTGAAAAAATCGTGCCCGCAGCGCATCGCCGATGCCGAGCCGTTGGTCGAGGTATCGCCGTACAGCATCTTGTAATATTCGATTGGCGCTTTTTTGAGGCCGCGCGCATCGGCCACCGGATTTTTATCCACCTCGCCCTTGAATATCTGGCTGAAGCCGAGGGAGATCTTGTCGGCGAAGTAGGGGATCATGCCGCCCATATGGTGGGAGATGATTTTAAGCTCCGGCAATTTGTCGAACAACCCGGAATAGATCAGCCGGGTCATGCAGGCCGTGGTCTCGTAAGGCCAGCCGAAGGTAAACCAAATCTCGTCTTCGGACTTTTCCTCTGATGCGTAATCGGCATGGTCGGGCATGCGCATGGGATGCACCCAGACCGGCAGATCGTGGGCCGCGGCAACTTCGAATATCTGGTGGAATTCCGGCTCGGATAACGGCTTGCCCTTGACGTTGGTGAACATCTGAATTCCGCGGGCGTTCAAATCGGTGATAGCGCGCTCCGCCTCGATGGCCGCGGCGTCCGGATTGTTCATGGGCAACGAGGCAATGAACCCCGGGAACCGGTCGGCGCGGCGCTGCACCAAAGCCGACAGCATGTCGTTGGCCATGCGCGCATATTCCGGCGTTTGGTCGGGGGTGCCCAGATTTTCGATGGGCGGGTTGGACAGGCAAAGCACCTGTTGGTAGCCGTCGAACTTGTCCATCACCCGCAAATGTTCGTCCAGATCCCAAAGCGCCGGCAGGCGGGCAAAGGCATCCAGCACCATATGGCCGGGAATGATGTCGTGCAATTTGTCGAAAAATTCCTTCGGCATGAAATGATTAAAGACGTCGATTTTGTCCATGTCCTTAAGTCCGCTCCCTTAGGCCTTTAGATGTTTGGTGAAAAATTCTGTGGACCGGGCCAATGCCTGCGCTGCTTCGGGCTCACTATAAGAGGCGCCGCCATGGCGGGCAAATGCATGATCGGCGTCCGGGTATTGATGAATGGTGACCAAGGGATTGGGGGACAATTTCCACTCGATATACTTGCAGACCGCGTTCGGAACCCATTGGTCCTGCATCGCCTGATGCAGCATGAAGGGCTGGGAAAGGCTCGGTGCTTCGCGAATATTTTGTTCCATATAGGTGGCGTAATAGCCGACCGCGCAATCGATATTGGTGCGGCAGCACATCAAAAAACACATCTTGCCGCCAAGGCAATAACCAACCGCGCCCACCTTACCGTTGCAGCCATCCAGGCTGCGCAAATATTGCATGGTGGCTTCCATGTCCTTGGCGCCCTGGTCGTAATCGAAATGGTAATAGCGCTCGAGGGAGGGCAGCCAGTCATCGGGATTATCCGCCGACAGAATAACAACGGGATCCAAGCGCCAAAACAGGTCCGGCACCAGGCAGATAAACCCGGCTTCGGCAAACTCATGAGCGTGCGCCTTCATGGTATCGTTGACGCCCCAGATTTCCATGATGGCGATGATGGCGCCGGTGGGCTGCCCGTCCGGGATGGCAAGATATGCGCCCATCTCGCCGCCGGATACCGGAACCGCAATCTCCCGCGTCTGCATTGTTCGTCTCCCTCCAAACAATTCGCGTGCGTTTACCATTCGTGGATGGCCCCCGGATAGATTGTTGACAGTCAAAGATCGGTACCAACCCGTGCCCCATAGCCTTCCCGATTAACCAAGGAACAATGTAAATTCAAAATATGGGCCCGCAACACCGACACCAATACATCAAAATTGAATCTAAGTTGCTTGGTTTTTGGATTTTGCGATACCACTTTACTTACCAGTGCCGGGCCGGTTACTCCTTTTGATCGTTTCGCTGCTAGTTTCTTACGGCTGGAGAGGCCAGAAAATATTGCGACCAAATTGGGGCCGTTAGGAGTTTGCGCCTGATGAATAACACGCTCGATAAGACCCATTCGACCCTGGAACAAGTCGTCCAACAGCTGATTGGTTTGGTGTCAACCTACGGCATCGATGTTCTGGGAGCGATTATCGTCCTGTTAGTCGGGTTGTGGCTTTCCGGCTGGATGCAGCGCGCTGTGCGCAAAGTTATGGAGCGTAGCAGCCGGGTCGACGCGACATTGGTCGGTTTCTTTTCAAGCGTTGCTCGCTACGTGGTCCTGATTGTAACCGGAATGGCCGTACTCGACCGTTTTGGAGTGGAAACAACTAGCCTGGTCGCCGTTCTCGGCGCGGCGGGCCTCGCCATCGGCCTTGCTTTACAGGGCACGCTCAGCAACGTCGCCGCCGGCGTCATGCTGCTGATTTTCCGGCCTTTCAAGGTCGGTGATTTTGTCGAAGCAGCCGGCCAAGCCGCCACGGTCCAGGAACTCAACTTGTTTTTCACCGTAATGGCGACCTTGGACAATGTGCGAATCACTATCCCCAACGGACAAATCTGGGGTGCGACCCTCAAGAATTTTTCGGCTAATCCCATTCGGCGTGTCGATTTCGTATTCGGTATTAGTTACGACGCCGACATTGATAAGGCCATGGACACGATCCGCGATCTGGTGTCATCCGATGCGCGTGTTCACAAAGACCCGGAGCCATTCTTGGCGGTCTCCAACCTGGGAGACAGTTCGGTCGATATCACCGTTCGCGTGTGGGCCCAAACCGAAGATTACTGGGCAGTCAATTTCGATACCATCAAGGCAGTCAAACAGCGTTTTGATGCGGAGGGGATCGGAATTCCCTTTCCAAGCCGCACGATTTATTCGGTCCGGGCGGACGACTGAAGCTGAAATTCCAAAACCAACAATTTTTATGAAATTCGATAGGAAAGGAACGAGACATGAAAACCAAGATGCCTAAACTGCTTGCCGCCTTCGCCGCATTATTCATTCTGGGCGCATGCGATGCAGAGGTCGGGAGCAAGGAATGGTGCGACGATATCAAACAGAAAGACAAGGGTGAGTTGACCGCCAGCCAGGCAGCGGATTTTGCCAAGCATTGTGTGTTTGGCGGAAGCAAATAAGCAGCCGGGGCGACCCCAGCAAGGTTCGCGGCGCCTCCGCAATCGTCGTTCATGATTATTGAAGATGCCCCGATCCGCAAAGCGGTTCGGCGTTAAATCTGGCCGTGCCTTGTGCTGGTGGAGTTTGATGTTGGTATCAGCCAGCGATAATTGGCCTCGCCAAGCCCGACTGATGTCATAGAATGGCACCGAGGGGTAAAAAGCGATGACTGTAAAACTGAATGAGCAGGCCAAGGGCGTTTACATCATTTCGGCGACGCCGTTCGCCGAGACCGACGCTATCGATTTTGCCAGTACCGACAGATTGGTGGATTTCTATATTGATCAGGGCGTTACCGGCATCACCATCCTCGGCATGATGGGCGAGGCGCAAAAACTTTCCACTTCGGAATCGGAAGCGTTTCTCAGCCATGTCCTTAAGCGTGCGGCCGGGCGCGTTCCGGTTGTCGTCGGCGTGTCCAACGCGGGGCTCGAGAATTTGCTTGGGCTGACCAATGCCGCCATGGATGCGGGCGCCGCCGGCATCATGGTGGCGCCTACCCAGGGCTTGAACACGGAGCAAAAATTATACGCCTATTACGCCCGCCTGTTCGAGGCGTTGGCGCCTGGTATTCCGGTCTGCTATCAGGATTTTCCGCAAGGCACCGGGGTCCATATTTCGGTCGATTGCTTCAACCGGATGGTGAGCGATTTTCCCCAATTGGTGATGCTGAAACACGAAGACTGGCCGGGGCTGGATAAGCTGAGCCAGGTACGCCGCGCATCCGAACAAAGCGGTTTGCGCCGGGTGTCGATCCTGACCGGAAACGGCGGGCTATATCTGCCGCAAGAATTGGCGCGCGGCGCCGATGGCGCCATGACCGGGTTCGCCTATCCGGAAATGCTGGTAGAGGTGGTGAAGCTTTACCAAACCGGCGAGGCGGCCGCCGCCGAGGATATCTTCGATGCCTATCTGCCATTGATCCGCTACGAGCAACAGCCCGGTATCGGCCTCGCAATCCGCAAAGAAACGTTGCGCCGGCGGGGATTGCTGACCAGCGCCAAGACCCGAGCCCCGGGGCCAAGTCTCAATGCCGATTTTCACCGGGAATTGGATGGGCTTATTGGCCGCCTCGAAGCACGCCTCGGCGCGGGCCTTGGCACGGGCTCAGGTGGGACAAGCTGATGGCAGAACTTGATCTCATCATCGAAGGCGGCACGGTTGCGAACGCCGCCGACACGACCCAAGCGGATGTTGGCATCAAGGACGGCCGCATTGCGGTTCTGGGCACCGGCCTTGGGTCCGCGGCGCGCGTTATCGATGCCAGCGGCATGCTGGTTTTGCCGGGCGGCGTTGATGCCCATTGCCATATTGAACAGTTGTCATCGTTCGGACTTATGACTTCCGACGATTTTTATTCGGGCAGCGTTTCGGCGGCTTTTGGTGGCACCACAAGCTTCGTTCCGTTCGCCGCCCAGCACAAAGGCCAAAGTTTGCGCGAAGTGGTGCGCGAAGCCCACGACCGCGCCGGGCCCAAATCGGTGATCGATTACGCCTTTCACCTCATCGTTTCCGATCCCACCGAACAGGTCATGGGCCAGGAGCTGCCGGCTTTGATCATGGATGGTTACATGTCGTTCAAGGTCTATATGACCTACGATATGTTGAAGATCGACGACGGCCAGATGCTCGATATTCTGGCCCTGGCCCGGGAACACGGCGCCATGACCATGGTGCACGCGGAAAACAACGACGTCATCAACTGGCTGAGCGGGCGTCTGTTGGCTGGCGGCTATGATGCGCCGAAATATCACGCCGTAAGCCACAACGCGGTGGCCGAAAGCGAAGCATCGAGGCGGGCCATCGAGTTGGCGCGCCTTGTCGATGCCGAATTGCTGATCGTCCATGTATCGACACCCGAGGCCATGCGCGCCATCCGAGACGCAAGAAACCAGGGCCTCAAAATCTATGGCGAGACCTGTCCGCAATATCTGTTCCTGACCGCCGACGACATGGATAAAGACGGCATGGAGGGAGCAAAATTCTGCTGCTCGCCGCCGCCCCGCGACAAAGACGCCCAGGAAGCCATCTGGCTGGGCCTGAAAAATGGCGCCTTCCAGGTGTTTTCGTCCGACCATGCGCCTTACCGGTTTGACGCGTCGGGCAAGCTCAGCGCCGGGCCCAATCCCACCTTCAAAAAGATCGCCAATGGCGTGCCGGGCCTGGAAGTTCGTATGCCGCTATTGTTTTCGGAAGGCGTTCTCAATGGCAAGTTGGGCTTGAACGAATTTGTCGCCCTGACGTCAACCAACGCCGCCAAGCTTTATGGCCTCTATCCCCGCAAGGGCACCATCGCCGTCGGCGCCGACGCCGATATCGCCATCTGGGATCCCAATTGGAAACGCACCATCAGCCAATCCATGCTGCACGACAATATGGACTACACCCCTTATGAAGGCCGCGAGATTACCGGCTGGCCGCGCCTGGTGCTGAGCCGGGGGCGCGTGCTTGTTGAGGACGAAACGCTAAAAGCCGAGCGCGGCTCGGGCCTCTTTTTGGAGCGTGAGCCGGCGCCGCTCATCGACAAAACAGCGGCGCCCGCCACGCCCCTTGACCCCGATGCGAACTTCGGCGCCAAGTTGTTATGATAGAAACAGGCATGCGTGGGAGCGGGTTGGTGGTGTGCGCAGTCTGGTGCGAACTCGTCTCTAATGAACAAGAGGTGGTTTCCCTGTTGAGCAGGGAATTTAATCGGGATAATAGGGAACGTATTTACAGGCGCAGGGATTAATGTAGGTACAAATCGGAGGCTGGATTTGTTCAAGACCCTGCCATGCTTAAGTTGAAGAAAGCCGTTTTAAGTTGGTTGCGGGGGGGCATACATCATTCAAGCTCCTACATTCACGAGACATGTTTAGTTGTTGGATGTAAATGGATGCGAGAACTCGCAACATGCTAATTCCTAAGAATCGAGAAATGCGGGAAGCAGTATGAAATTGGTTACCTAATTCAAATGCGGAGTGATTGCGGAATGGCCATCGATCCCTATTCGGGAACCTTCCATCAGACCACAATCTGCTAGGCAATTATCACTGTGCCGTTAAATTCAACTCCTAGGCATCGCATTGTGTATTCTAGTCTAGAATGCACCAGGGTTAGTTGGACCGCCCGATTGTTATATGCCTCTCGATAAATTATTGACGCCTTGGTTAAACGAATGGAATGAGTCTCGTATAATTTGTCGTCTAGACCACCCAACGAGACCCAGCGAGAGACAAGTCGAGCAATTTGGCGCCGTGGCGGCTGGTCGAAAATACGTTTTTAACCGAAAGACCCTGCACCGCCAGCGCCCTGAGACGACACACTTGGATTGGCGCGATAGAGCAAACTTTTTGGAGCGGAGTAATGCTATTCGGCAGCTTGGACCTGGATGTCGCCTTTGGTGTTGTCAACCAACACAGCGGTTTCGAAGTATTTGACTGTGGGCCGCGAGCCCACCATCGCTTCCATGCGATCCAGCCATGCCTCGTTAAAGAACGCCTCGGCTTTTTTTCTGTTCTCCCACTCATAGAAACCGCCGCCAGTGCCACTGTCGTGGTAAAGGAAACACTTGCGGTGCAAGCCATCCAACCCTTGGAACCTGGGCGCTGCCGCTTCGGAACCCTTGTGCGCCTGCTCCCGGGTGGTGCCATCGTTTAGTTTGTATTCGACCAATACCGTGATCATTTTACGTTCCTGTTTGATAGGTGTGGATTTCCCTGGCACATGTAAATTAGCAAATAATCATACGAGATCAAATGATAACCGCAACGATAGGGGGCGCCGGCGGACCGCCCGGGACCTACCGATTACCAAAATATGCAGGCCAGATCGTGCCTGTCCGGCCTGCCTCACGCTAGGGTAAAATTTTCCACCGAAGGCGGCCCTCTTCAATCTTTTTATCAATAATGTCTCTAATGATGCTGGCAACCGCGGTCTCGGCTAGAGTATTCGCACTACCCTTACGCTGCAGCAAAAATAGGGTCCGTGTGAACAACGGATTAACAATTCGCCGCGCACACAGTTGGCCGGTTTCGATCTCGGTACTAAAAAGTGCGTAAGGGATAACCGTACAGCTGGCATGATTGACCAGCAACTCGCGGCGGACATCCACCGCATCGACTTCGATCGCCGCGTTGAGCGTAAGACCAAGTCCCGCGGCTGTATCCATCAACAATCTATGTGTGATATGGCGCCGCTTTTCCATGACCAGTGGAAATTTTACCAAGTCGGCGAAATCGATTTCTTTATTCCGGCCAATTAATTTTCGGGGCCCAACCAAATAAAATTGGTCGATAAAAAGCTCGTTCACGATCAATCTTTCATCGGGTTCTGACTCATAAGAGAATGTCAAATTCAACTCACCTGATAAGACCGCGGATCGAAGCTCATCGCTATATCCCTCCGTGAACGACAATTCTAGCTCTGGATATTGATGTGAACAGGCCTCTATGAGCGGATGCAGAAGCTGCCGTCCCATGGCTGGTGTAAAACCGATGTGGATACTGCCTTCTACGCGACCCGCAGTCTGGGCAACAGCGTGTTTGGCCTCCTCCACTTTGTCGATAATTTCCGTGGCATAGCCAAATAATATATTCCCCGCAGCGGTCAATTCCACACCCCGAGAGTGCCGATTAAACAACTGAGCACCCAGCTCTTCTTCAAGTTTTTTTACCTGCATACCAAGTGCCGGTTGCGACACGTGGACGCGCTTGGCTGCCTCCGAGAATCGGCCAAATTCTGCCACAGCGGCAAAGTATTTTAATTGTCTGAAAAACATCGCCTCAGCCCAATTTCAATTGATATAAGTATTGCTTATACCAGTTGAAGCTATTTAAATTTTGAATGCCGTTCAATAGGTAATTAGAGTTGGGCCATAATCAAATTGACGCCGAACTATACTTTATCGCGGGCTCATGGATTTATTGTTGGTAAATCTCAGTTAATGACGAATGCTATTCCAGCTGGGAAATCTCCTGTTTTATGTCCGTGTGGTTGTTAATGCGTGAGGCAAGCTCATTATTTAAACCCGAAACGGAAAAAGGAATCCGGTCATGATCAGCACCAGAATTGTAAAATTATCCCTCGCTGCCGGCGTTGCCATGGCAGTGGCGATATCTGCGTTCACCCCGACAAAGCCGATATCAGCTAAGGAACTCCGCCTGGCGTCTTTCACGCCCGCGCGGTCGTCTCAGGATCGTAGCGTCCTAATTCCATGGGCGAAGGAAGTCGCCAAGGTATCGGGCGGCTCACTCACGGTTAAAGTTTTCTCCGGCGGTGCGTTAGGTAAGGGCCCTGTTGGCCAGTTCAAGCGCGCCGTCGATGGGGTCGCCGATATTGCCTGGGGTCTGCCCGGGTTCACAGCCTCGGTATTTCCGCGCACCGGAATTATCGAATTTCCATTTGTCGCAGGCGATGGCATCGATGGCGTCAATAAATTGTACAAATCGATCGGCCTGTTATCCCCCGAATGGAGCAAGGTAAAGCTCCTTACGCTTTGGGTCAGCGAGCCTTTGTTCCTTATCATGAAGAAAAACCCGGTCCGCAGCACCAGCGATCTTAAGGGGATGAAGATACGCACGCCTTCCACATGGCAGGCTGCGGTCATCAAGGCGCTGGGCGGAAGCCCCGTCGCAATGCCGATCAGCGGTGTCTACAATGCGCTCAACCAAGATGTCATCGATGGGGTTCTGACCGGACCCATTGGCGCACAATCGTTCAAGCTCACCGAGCTTGGTAAATACTTCACCACCGGCATTCCGTTTGGCCGCCTACCGTTCTTTATTGCCATGAACCAAGGTTCCTGGAATGGCCTCAGCGCCGAGCACAAACAGGTGTTGGAGGCGACAACCGGCCGGTCCATGGGCCATAAAGCGACCCTCGGCCATATCCGCGAAGGCAACGTGGTTATCAACGCGCTCAAGAAGGATCCGAAAAAGACGTTCATCGAGATTTCCGGACCGGACCGGAAGAAAGCATCCAAAGTGATGGCCGGTGTGCGCGATAAGCTGATTGCCGATCTCGATAAAAAGGGCATTCCGGCGTCTGCTATCCTCGCAAAAATGCTTGCGAAATAATGCAGGGCCGAAATTTTGACTGGATATGATTGAACGGATTTTCCGCAACTTTGCGCTTCTCGGCGGCTTCGGTCTTTTGTTGCTTCTGGCTTTGACGGTCGCGGCCGTCGTGATGCGCAAGGTGTTTGGCACGCCGCTTCTCGGTGTGTTCGATATATCGCAGATGACGCTGATCGTCATCGTGTTCAGTGGACTGGCTTATTGCGGGATCACCCGGGGGCACGTTGCGGTCGATCTGTTCAGCGATTTTTTCCCGCCAACCATCCAAAAAGTGCTGAACGTCGTGATCAATATGGTCACGGCGGCCTTGCTCAGCATGATGGCATGGTTCACGGCCATCCGCGCCTTCGAATCCCGCGAGCTTAACGAAGCGACGATGATGATCTTCATCCCGCATTATCCGTTTTTCCTTATCGCCGCGCTCGGTTTTGCACTGTTCGCCATCGCCAGTTTCATGCTGGCCACCGGCTACTCCGCCAAGCCGCCGGATAAGACCGACTGATATGGAGCTTTCGTCCGCTGTCATCGGCTACCTCGGGCTTGCCGGAATGTTTGTTCTCTTGGCGCTTCGCATGCCAGTCGGCATCGTCCTGATCCTTGTCGGCACTCTCGGTATCGCCAGTATCGCGGGCTGGAACGCGGCGATTTCGACGCTGAGCGCGGAGCCGTTTATCATCGCCGGCTCGGTACCGCTGATCATCATTCCGCTGTTCGTATTCATGGGCAATCTGGCGGCGGTATCGGGCATGAGTCATGATTTATACGAATCGGCCCATGCTTGGTTTGGCCACAAGCGCGGTGGACTCGCTTCCGCGACCATAACCGCATGCGCTGGTTTTGCCGCGCTATCTGGATCTTCCGTGGCCTCGGCGGTCACCATGGGACAGGTCGCCCTACCGGAAATGAAACGGTTTGGCTATGATCCGCGCCTGTCCACTGGATGCGTCGCCGCCGGCGGCACTCTTGGTATTCTGATTCCACCAAGCACTGGCTTTATCGTCTATGCAATCCTGACCGAAACGTCGATTGGGAAGCTGTTCCTCGCCGGGATACTGCCCGGCATACTTCTGGCGACGCTGTTTCTTTTGGTTGTCGCTATCGTGACCCGCATCAATCCGGCCCTCGGACCGCCTGGCCCGGCCCGGTCTCTTGACGAACGGCTCAGGGCCAGCGCCAAAGCCATCCCGATGCTGGCGATCGTCCTGGTGACAATTGGCGGCATCTACGGTGGCATATTCACGGTCAGCGAGGCCTCCGGGATTGGTGCATTGCTGGCGCTTCTATTTGCGGTCTACCGGCGAATGCTCAACTGGGAGACTTTGCGGACGGCGCTTTTAAATACCGTGCACACCACGGCGTTCGTCTTTTTGATCGTGATTGGCGCGCATGTCTTCGCACCGTTTCTGGCGTTTAGCGAAATTCCCCAGAACCTCGGAGCGGGCATTGCGGCGCTCGACTTCGGACGCTTTGGGATTTTGGCTGTCATCTTGATCAGCTATGTCATTCTCGGCACCTTCATGGAGGGCTTCGCCATCTTGGTGTTGACCCTGCCGGTCGTTGACCCGTTAATTCGGCAACTCGAATTTAGTCCGATTTGGTTCGGGGTTGTAATGGTGATCGTCCTTGAGATGGGTTTGATCAGCCCGCCCGTCGGCGTCAACGTATTCGTCGTCAAGGGCATCGCCAAAGACGTGCCGATGGGGGATATTTTTCGGGGAATTTTGCCGTTCTGGCTGGCGATGATCGTTTGCCTGATCCTGATTGTATTGTTCCCCGACATCGCAATGTTTTTGCCCCGCACCATGATCGGGGGATAACCAATAAACTGCTGAATTTTGACCAAATCGGATCAATTGAGTTCAACTGGAAGAGATAGTTAATGGAAAAACGGCACCAGGTAATTATCATTGGCGGCGGTCCGGTCGGCATCGGACTGGCGGTGGAGCTTGGGCTACGTGGCATTTCCTGCGCCGTTGTCGAACAGCGTGTTGGTCTGCACAGGATACCCAAGGGGCAAAACCTGACGCAGCGCACGCTGGAGCGCTTTTATTTTTGGGGTATCGTCGATGAACTGCGCGACGCGCGCGTCATGCCCGCCGCCTATTCCGCCAGCGGCGTCACCGCCTACAAGAATTTGATGAGCGAACATTGGTATGCGCCCCAGTACCGGGAGATCGTTAATTCCTATTATTTCCAGAACAACGACCGCATGCCCCAATACCAGATGGAAGAGGTGTTGCGCGCCAAAGTGGCCTCCCTTTCTAACGTGGAAGTTCAATTTGGCTGGAAAGCAGAAACAATCGAACAGGACGATAACGGCGTCCGCGTCACCATCACCGAAGAGGGCGGTTCCGGGAGCGAGATTCTGGAAGCCGATTATGTGGTTGGCTGCGACGGCGCCCATTCCACAGTTCGCCAGCAAATCGGTATAGAGCGCACGGGATCGGATTTCGATCAGATTATGGTGTTGGCGGTGTTCCGCTCGAAGGAGCTCCACGAAGGTTTGAAACGGTTTCCCGAAATCTCCACCTACCGCGTATTGGATCCGGAATTGAAGGGCTATTGGCAATTCTTTGGCCGCATCGATGTCGGTGAGGGGTGGTTTTTCCATGCCCCGGTGCCCGCCGATACCACACGCGACAATTTCGATTTCGAAGCCCTGATCCAGAAAGCCGCCGGGTTCGAATGCGCCTGCGAATTTGATCATGTGGGTTTTTGGGACTTGCGCGTCGCCGTCGCCGATACCTATCAGGTCGGGCGCGCTTTGATTGCCGGCGACGCCGCCCACTCCCATCCGCCCTATGGCGGTTACGGTCTGAATAACGGGCTCGAGGATGTCGCCAATTTGGGGTGGAAACTGGCCGCCAAATTGGATGGCTGGGGCTCGGACGCCCTATTGCGCACCTATTCGGAAGAACGCCACCCTATTTTTAAGGAAACCGGCGAAGATTTCATCGCCGCCCGCATAGAAGAAGACCACCAGTTTCTGGACCGCTACAATCCGGACCGCGACAAGGCCGAGTTTGAACGGGCCTGGGAAGATTTCGGCAGCGGCGGCGGCGCCCGGGTGAAGAGTTACGAGCCCAATTACGAAGGCTCATCGGTGATCGACGGGCCGCCCGGCAGCGTATGCAGCGCACACGGGTCGCACACTTATACCGCCAGGGCCGGGCATCACCTTCCGCCGCAACCATTGTCATCGGGTAAAAATGTGTTCGAGGAATTGGGCCCCGGCTTTACGCTTCTTGCTTTAGGTTCCGAAAACGGCGCGGTCCAAGCCTTCGTGCAAGCGGCAGGTGCAAAGGGCATACCGCTAAAGGTTATCGAGGACAGCTATGACGGCGGGCGCGAAGCGTATGAAAAGCGTTTAATCCTCGTACGTCCAGATCAATACGTGGTTTGGACCGGCGATGAAGGCTCCAAAGATGCCGATGCATTGATGAGCAAGGTATCGGGGCATGCATCTCCGTAATAAATGGGTGGTGGATTCGATGCCGGAGCGCCCGATACCAGGGCGGATCACCAAGCACCACCCCAGCGGGCCGACAAGGCAACCGATTTCAATTTCCCGATGCCCCTGCCTCTCAGGCGGGCATTGCGCCGCCGGTTTTGGATTTCCTACCGAAACGAGCGTTGTGCCAAACAATAAAGGCAAGCGCCGCCACGGTCGCCGGCCAATGTACCTGCGGCGCGACGAAGATGACCAACACAGCCAGAACCGGGCGCAATGCGATTTCCCAGATCGGCAAACGCCGCATATCGAAAGCGATGACGGCACTGGAAATCAGATAGATCAGGAGAAAAAGGCGGAATTGGATGAAGAGGAAGGCGTCCCATTCGAACGCGGCACCACTTTCTTCGACAATGAGCGGAACCGGGTAATAGGCGAATACGAAGGGAATGGCGAACTTCACCATGCCGATCCTGAGCGCATACATTGCCGTTTTCATAGGTGGCGCACCTGCGATCGAAGCGGCTGCGTAGGCCGCCACGGCTACCGGTGGTGTGATTGACGAGGCAACACCGTAATAAAAACAAAGAGATGCGCTGTTAGGACCGCGATCCCAAGGATGTGTATCGACGGGCCGAGAATCAAGATAATTGTGAGTTAGGCCAGCAGCGTCGGCATCCCCATACCGAGAACCAACGCCGCCAACCGGCGACTGCCAAGGTAAGGAATAGATTGTCGCCCGACCCTTGCCTCACAAGCTGCCCAAAATCATTGGAAAGCCCGGTGGAGCCGAGGACGGCGACGATGATACCAACGCCCGCGATGGCCACCATTATGCGCGCGAACTGCTGGCCGCCATGGGCGAGTGCGCTGATGACAATAAGTGGGTTTCGCCTGATCGCCGGGTTAATGAAGCTCAAGGGAATGAGAACGAACAACGCCACGAGGCCCGACCCCGATGGCGACAATCCGTTGATCAATGCGGTGACAACGGTGGCGATTGGAACGACAATCATAATCAGGTTAACGACGTCCTGGAAGACCACCGCCATCTCCGCGCCCATTTCCTCAGGCTCTGTCTCGACGTTCAGCCGCCAGGAATCAAACACGACACTGGCAAAGAGGCTTGCAATCACGCCGGCCGGACGGTGCACTTTCGAAGCGACGCGGCCCGCGGCCCAGATTGGCAGAGATAGCCTGCTTTCACCCCTCAAAGCCAAGGAGCAGGAACAGTTCCTTTTGTATCTGCGGCGCATCCTCGCGGCTCGCGACCCCTCATTGCAGGAGTTTCTGGATGATGATTGGGATGCCCCGGAATCGCCTCGATACAAGAAGGTTCGCAAAAAGACCAAATAGCCAGCCGTTCGTAGCGCCGGTCTATTGCCATCGACACGCGATCCATCCAGATACCCTGATTCTAAAATTAACAACCCGTATTGATCGGGTTGTGCGATTTCGTCCCGACTTCAAATTGTAGTCCGTATTATCTGGAATTGGATCGATCAGGAAAATCGTCATACATTAACATACAACAATAATAACTTGATTTTATCGCTGAGGAAGAATTTGGGATTTATATTAATAAATAATTTTAATTATTTCATATAGTTATGATATTTTTACAAAAATATTGAAATTCTCTTCCCGAATAACGTATGCTGTTCTCTTAAAATTGTACAACAATAATCCTTGATCATATATACACCCTATAAATAGGGATCCCAATTGTTTCGCCAGTGAGATGATGGGGAAGATCACCGATCGAAAGCCATTTGGGAGCAGGGATGGTTTCATGGCGCACCTGAATTTAGCACCAATTTCCGATAATTCGGGACCGATGCTATGGCATTAGCGCATGGATTTCTGCGCATCCGACTTAGGTTCGGAACGATCCGTGGGCTCGGGCAGGAACCCACCTCTCAGTGTAAAATGATGGGAGCAGCCGGAGACTACAGGGATCAGGGTATGTTCAAGGGGCCGTGCCAGCCGGTCCTGTCGGTGTGACGGGAGAAGATCGTGCAGAGATCTGCTATCCCTGATTACATCGTTAAAACGATCGGTTTGGCCATTGCGCTGGTCGCTATCTATACGGACATGTTCGGTGTCATCGACGAGATCTATCAGCGCTCCATCACCGTCGGCGCTTCGATTATCCTGACCATCTTCGCCGTGCCTCTGGTCAGCATCTATCGGCCCGTGAATGGTATGATGCGGGCCGGGCAGTGGGCGATCGATTGTGTGCTTGCCGTTTTAATGGGACTGTCACTGTTCTGGTTCGCGACGGTGTATGACGAGCTGGAAAGCGGACTTTATGATTTTTTACCCGATGACATATTGATCGGCGCTGGTGGCTTGCTCGCGGTTCTGGAGCTGACCCGGCGGGCTTTCGGCTGGCCGCTCGCCCTGCTTTGCCTGTTCTGCATTGCCTATGCAGTGTTCGGCGAGGATTTGCCGTGGATATTCGCCCATGGCGGCTATGATGTCGAACAGGTGATGCGCACCGTTTGGTATTCTTTCGATGGCGTTTTTGGTTTTATCGTCATTATCGTCATCACGCTGATCTTCATCTTCATCATCTTCGGCGCCGTTTTGGAGGCCACCGGGGCCGGGGCCGTTCTGTTGCGCATCGCGGTCAGTCTCACCGGTGGTTTGCGCGGCGGCCCAGCGCATGCGGCGATTGCCGCAAGCTGTTTCTTCGGCACCATATCGGGCAGCGTGTCGGCCAATGTGGTGGGCACCGGTGTGTTCACGATCCCGATGATCAAAGAGCGCGGTTTCAAGAACTCCTTCGCCGGCGGCGTCGAGGCGGCAGCTTCGTCAGGCGGCCAGTTCATGCCGCCGGTGATGGGCGCCGTTGCCTTCGTCATGGCGGACGTGACCGGCATATCCTATGTGGTGATCATCGGCGCCGCCTTGATGCCGGCATTGTTTTACTACGGCAGCCTGTTCGTTGCCGTGTGGGTGGAAGCATCGCGTAAGGGAATTGAAGCGATCCCAAAGGCCCAGCGGCAAAAGGTATCCCGCGAGGATTGGAAGATGTCGCTGATGTTCGTCATTCCGGTCTTCGTGATCATTGGCGTGCTGGCTACCGGCCGCTCGCCGGCGGCGGCGGGATTATGGGCAACCATCGTCGGCGCCGTATTGGGGTTGATGAACCCGGTGGTTCGAAAACGCCCACAGATCTATCTCGAGGCCCTAGCCAAGGGCGGTGAGCAATGCGGGCGCATCATGGTTGCCGTGGCCGCCATCGGTATCATTGTCGGGGTGATGAACCTGACCGGGCTCGGCATCCGGTTTTCCAACATGATCCTGGCCTTTTCCGGCGACGATTTGTTTTTCGCCCTTTTCCTGGTCGCCATTGCCAGCATGATCCTTGGCATGGGATTGCCGACCATCCCCGCCTATCTGATCATCGTGCTGATCATGGGCCAGGCGATCGAGAATCTGGGCGTGCCGAAGATGCTGGTGCATCTGTTCGTGCTCTATTACGGCGTGTTGTCAGCGATCACCCCGCCAGTGGCGATCGCCGCCTACGCGGCGGCTCCGATCGCCGGTTCCAACCCGATGGTCACCGCCGTGCAGGCGATTAAGCTGTCTTTCGTCGGATTTATCATTCCGTTCGTGTTCATCTACAACCCGTCGTTAACGCTGGTGGTGGGGTTTGAGACCGTTCCCTTCCTCTGGGTGGTTGCCCGCTTGACCCTGGCCATCTGGATCATGACGACAGCCTTGGGCGGCGTTGACCGATCGCTGCTGCCCCTGTGGTCGCGTGTGGCCCGGGTGGTGCTGGGGTTGGCGGTACTGTTCAATGTCACCGAAATTCAGATTGGCGGCGCGCTGGCGGCGTTGCTGCTTTTGTTTATTGATTCCCGGCGGGCAAAAAGCGTTGGCGCGGCGGTAATCGTTGAGGGAGCGGACGGTTGAACCGCTCGAGTAAGTTCGATTTGACCAATATTAGATGACCCAAAAAGGAGGAACTATCATGTCTGCGAATATACTAAAGACTTTGGCTATCACTGCCGGTGCGGTGCTAACCATCAGCTTGGCCGGCGGCGCCGGGGCCAAGGAATTCTACAAAATGTCGACCATTAGTATTCCGACGCCGTTTACCATAAATACAACCTTCGCCAAAATTATTCAGAAGTACAATCCTGATATCGAGATTCAAGTTAACGCCACCGGCGCCGCGCCGCGCCATGCACTCGATGCCGCCAACGGCAAGACTGATTTCCTGATGGGGGCTCCGTCCTTGCACCATATATTTTCGAATGGCCTGGCGATGTTCAAGAAGGTCAAGAACGCGAAAGCGCTATCACAGAACCTTCGCGCCGTCTTCAATTACCGGATTGGCTTTTACCATTTCGGCGTCTACGGGAATTCAGGCATTACCGAGTTCAAGCATCTCAAGGGCAAACGCGTCTTCCTCGGCCCGCCCGCCGCGGTTCAGCGCATCGTCGCCGGCAGCTTCATCGAAGCGATTACCGGGCTCAAGCCTGGCAAGGACTACGAAATCATCAAGCTTGGTTTTTCGGCCGCCGCGCAGGCGTTCCAGGATCGCCAGATCGACATCTTGGTCTCCACCGGCAATCCGCCCTCGTCGAATTTCGCACAGGTCGCGCTCACCAATAAAATCCGATTTCTGGGCGCGTCCGATGCCGATTGGTCATCGGCACCGATGAAGAAAGTTATGAAAATTCCCGGACGGACACGCGGCCAGTTCGCCCCGGACGCCTATGGCAAGAACCAGGTCAACGCCAAGCCCGTGCAGACCATCGCGGCGTGGGTCGGCCTGGTTACCCGCAAAGGCATTCCCGAGGACGTGATCTATAAAATGACCAAGACCTTTTGGGATCATATCGACGAAATGCACGCCATCGCCCCCTGGGCCAAGGACGCTCTTAACTTCGATAATGCCTTCAAGTCCATGAACATGAAGCTGCACCCGGGCGCCTTGCGCTACTACAAGGAAAAAGGCCTGAACATCCCCAAGAACGTTATGTAAAAATTGATTGCCTCCCGAAATCAAACTGAATGCGGGCCCTCTGGGGTCCGCCATTTTTTTGGAGCCATTAAGCGCTCGCGCTATGCGTCTTTGCTGGCCAGCCACAAAACTTTGAAAGAACGCCGTACCGATTCGGTGTGCATCTTCATCTGCATGGCTGCCCATTCCCGGTCACCATCTTCTAGGGCCGCGATGATCTGGTTGTGCTGAGCGGTAGCCTGCGGGTTATGTTGGATGTTAATTTTGCCAAAGCGTAAAAATATGGTGTTTGGAAAATCTACCAAACGCAAAACAATATCCCGTAGCCTATCATTGCCCGAGGCACAGTGAATAACCCGGTGGAATTCTGAATTGAGATCAATATAGCGACGGCTAACATCCTTCTCGTCATCGGAGTTCAGCCCTGCCATTTTCTCATTTAATTCTTTCAGAAATTCGATTTCGGTTTTGGATATACGCTCCGCCGCCAAGCCGGCGCTGTAGCTTTCCAGCATGCTAAGAACATCAAAATTTTGCTCGAATAGGGTCTCGTCAACTTCCGATACATAGGTCCGATGATTGGCCTTGATCGAAACCAGGCCTTCGTCGGCCAAGGCTCGGATTGCTTGTCTAACCGGCGTCCGGCTAACCCGGCAGATACGCACCAGATCCAGTTCTTTCAGTTGGTGCCCCGGCTCGAATTCGCCGGCCAAAATGCTATTTCGTATCGTTTGATAGGCATCTTCCCGTGCCGTCGCCATGGCGCGTCTCCTACTAGTGCTGACCTTCAAGTAGCATATATTAACGTCTTAGGATTGTGCCGCAATGCAAAGGCTAGACCGTGTTGCCAAGCCATTCCAGATCATCATTTCGAGTGCAGCGCCCGCATCCGATCCCATCAAACAAACAACCATTCTGGCAGCCATTCTGGCAGCAGGTTAGGAAGCCATGTCGATAGCCACGCCGAATACCAATGCAAGTGCATAATTCGATCATAGAAACCAATTAGCAAAAGCCATCCGATAGCGGCATAGCCCAAGGCAACTTTCCAACTGTAATTTCCCCATAAAAGGAGATAGGTGACGATAAACAATGGGAGGGCGAGCTTTTGACCAATGATCAGCATTATCAAGATCATCGCGCCCAGATGGGCGAAAAACAAAACCGTCTTAGGTAAATCTGCTTTTTCTGATGTGACCGACATGACCTTGCCGATTGAACCCAGTACTTCGATCTGAGCAAGCAAAGCTCTTCCGTCCATCACCAAAACAAATAAAATTGTCGCCAAGCCAGAAATGATTGCCACATTGGGAAACAGGCTGACAGATACAGGCCATTGCCGGGCCTCAAATCCTGCCCATAAAAATAGACAACACAGAAATATTGCCATCGGAAAAGAAATTATAGGATTCCGCTCGGCGCCTTCTCCGGCGCTCGGGGCCTCGTCATTTTTCTTTTGCTGCCTCAAATTTTTGGCGGCAAAGAACATCGTGATGGCTATCAAGGAGATTATTATCAAGACGATCGGCCGTGTAATCCAACCGGCGCCATCGTGGGCTAACATGCTTATCTGGAAAGAGTTTTCCATGATGCCGCCAAGAATTAATGCCAGCACAAGTGGCGGGCGCGGCCAACCTCCCCGCTTCATCGCGAATCCGACAATGCCCATTGTCAGGCAGCTAATCCAGTCTCCCAATGAAGCACCGCCCAACCAGGCACCCATAAAGACAAAAAGAATGACACCCGGAACAAGCAGGTGACCGGGCAGGAAGGCGACCTTGGCCACTTGCTTGCTCCACGCCATCAATAGCAACGCGGCAACGATGTTGGCGACAACAATGCTCCAAACCATGCTGTAGGTAATATGGAGATCTGTTGTCAGCATATCGGGCCCGGGTTTTAAGCCGACAATGATGAGAGCGCCGAGAAGAATGGCAGTCCCCAAACTGCCCGGAATACCAAATGCGACGGTTGGCAAAAGCGATCCGCCGCGGGTTGCATTGTTCGCGGCCTCTGGGGCAATGACACCGCGGATATCACCACGGCCAAACATGGATTTGTCCTTAGCGCTTTGAACGGCGTGCCCGTAAGCCACCCAATCCACGATCGCCGCGCCCAACCCCGGAAGCATGCCAACATAGGTGCCGATCACCGCACAACGAAGCGCAAGCCACCAATGCCGGAAGGCATCCTTGACGCCTTCAAAAATTCCACCGTCTTCGGCCTCATCGGCCGATATCTGCGATATGGATACATTGCGGATGGCAAGCTCGATAATTTCCGGAATGGCGAAAAAGCCCAATACGACGGGGATCAGCGGCAAATTATCGAGGAGATAATCCGAACCGAAATTAAAGCGCGGTATCGCTACGGTTTCCGCATACCCTACGGTGGACATCAAGATGCCTAGCGCCGCAACCGTCAGGCCTTTCATGATTGAGCCCCCGGATAGAGAACTCACCATCGCCAAGCCAAGGACACCCAACATAAACAGCTCTGGAGAATTAAATAACAAAATTATGGGCAGGATCAATGGCAAGGAAACGGCCAGAATCATCGCTCCAAAGACGCCGCCAAACGCGGAAACCGTAAATGCCGCGCCGAAAGCCCGCGCCGCCTTGCCTTGTTGCGCCAGCGGATAACCATCGAGAATCGTTGCCTGCGACGCCGCCGTGCCTGGGATGCCCAACATCACGGATGCAATGGTGTCACTGGTGGTGGTCACGGCAAACATCCCCAAAAGAAGCGCAAATGCCGGCACCGGCTCCATGCCGAAAGCAAAAGGCAACAGCATGACAAGGCCAATAATACCGCCGAGTCCGGGGACCGCCCCCAACCAAATACCTATAAAAACGCCCAGGAACAGATAGCCAATCGCCGGCCATTCGAATACCAGAAATAGCCCAGTGATAAATGCGTCTAACATGGAGCCCCCAAAGCCACCGATCAACTACAATCTTGCCACGCGGACCTCAGATTCTTGGCCGAGCAAAGTCCACACTTCCTGAACTTCCATATAATCTTTATCGGCAGATAGCGTCAGTTTAGTTTGGCGTGACTGGGCACAGATTGTTCCTGTGCCTGTTTTATTATTCTCGAACGACGCCGGAACGGAACCAAATTTTTGGTTTCCTTCCGGCGCTCGATTGACCTGGTTGCTTATCGATTTTGGGATTTACTTTCTATTTTATTTAGACCTTACGCCCATAATCTTCTTCAGATACGCCAGAGCTGGCGGCGAAATATTGCGAAAGTTCGCCACTACGGCTTCTGCATCCGCTCCGGTCAGGAAATTTGGAGCATCGTGCATCTGTTTTTTCCAGGCCGCCAGGAACGCGGGATCTTTTGCCGTGGCAATATGGGCTCTACGCAATTCGGCAACAACTTCGTCCGATGCGCCTGGCGGTGCTATGAGCCAGAGCGGCCAGGTCATGAAGGTTGAGTACCATTTGTAGGTTTCCCATTTGGAACCGGTCGGCGCTTTTCCGGTCACCTCTTGATAAAAATCGACAAAATGATTTACGCCTTTACCATATCGATCACCGAGTTTACGCGCCTTGCCGGAGGCAACATTAAACTGACTGTGATAATATAGCGAAATGGCAGAACCCTTTTTCAGAATGTCATTGGCATAAAAGGCCCAGTAACCAGGATTGCCGGTGGTCAATGCCTTGATCTCACCGGCCATGATCGCGGCTTTCATTTTTGGCTGGTTGCGATAGCTCGGGATGTGGCGGTTTTCCAAGCCAAGCAATTCAAAGGACATTTGTGTAAAAACGTCCAGCGCCCGGCCGATACCGACGCCGCCTGAAACAACCAGGCCGGCCTTGACGATATCTTTTGGCGAATTGATTCCGGGTTTAAGATCCGCGCGTACGATGGTCGTGAAGGCGTCGCCACTGGTGCCAATAATTTTGAGATCTTCCGGTTTATATCTAATACCCGGAATGCCGCCGACCACGCCGGCAAGATTGACCGAACCCCAGGACAAATGGGTGCCGTCTTTTTTGGCTTTAGAGGTCAGAAAATTGAGCGCCTTGTTGCCACCTCCGCCCGGCATATTCTTGATGATCATGCTGGGCTTGCCGGCAATATGGTTCGGCATAAACTTGATAAATATCCGCGCCGTTCGGGTAAGCCCGCCGCCCGCGCCTGCCGGAACAAAGACTTCAATGGTTTTGTCTTTGAACCTTTGTGCTTGGGCCGGTTGTTGAGTAGCCAGAATGAGGGCGGCCCCTGATAAAACCGTATAAACCAACAAATTTGAGAATTTCATATCATTGTATCCCTGTATATTTCCGTAAACGGGAAGCTGGACCGTGAATATTCGATCGGCAATTTTGCTCACCAAATAATTTAATTTATCTTTCAAAAAGGTACAACAAAAATATAATTATATTGGTTTAAAATAACACAGTATTATCCATGAAATTTAAAAAATTATTAAATTACTTTGTGTTATAAAATTTTCTATAAAAACTCCAAAAAGAAAAAGTTGAACATAATTGAAAATATCGTTATCCATTTAGGCTGAAAGCGCATTATTTGGTTTTGAATTTTCGCTGGCAACCACGACTGTCGCTAGAATGATCGGCCCCGGCGGAGGGCTCGATAGGTTAAAGCGATGCGATGCGGGCGCCGCCAAACACTTCCCAGCCAACGATGTCGTCCGGGTCGCGCACATGAACTTCAAACAGGATTTTGTTGTCCGGGTCATATTCGCGGATTCGCCCCCAATAACAAAAATCACTCATATGCCATTTTGAACGATCCCACTCCTGCCACTGAAAGTCGGCTATTGTGACATTCCCTTGGACATCGAGGACGGGTCCTTCGGGCGCGCAGAAGGAATCGATGACCAGATGATTCCCTGTTTCGGCCAATCTGTGGCAATCACCCATGGCCCAGGAAACAACCTTATCGTCGCTGTCGTCTGTTGTTGACGTCCACACTTGCTCAACGGTCCCCTTGGCTTCGTCAACCATATATTCAACGCCTCTGGAATAACTTTCCGCCGGCTTGAGCGGCCGATCAAAAGGTCGGCGCTGGTAGTTTCCATTATCATAGACGGAGATACTGCCATCGGCATTTACGCGTGGGTTATGACCATGCCAGGTCCAGCGGATATTTGGATCAATTGGATTGAGCAACTTTAATTTTTGTGGATCATCCCAACCTTCATGAGGCGAAATAATCCAAACAATTTCGCCGGAATCCTTGTCGATTTTTATAAAAGCGTCCTGATTGCGTAATGAGACAATTACACCGCCATTGACCTGATCAAGGGTAACGCCATTGCCATGAGACCAATCGACGTGATTGGGAAAGCCGCGCACATGCCAAAACGGGCTGAAGGTGTCATAGCCAATTCGGTAGGGATCCAGATAGTCAAAAGCATCCCATTGCCAAACAACATCGCCGGCGCTGGTAAATTCCAAGATTCTGTCTCCGACGACTTGTTTGGTGCCGCGCGGTGCCGTTGGGTCGGTATCTGACGTTGGGTAGTCATCGAAGGTTCTGGCATTAGCTGACATGCACAAGAAGTTGCCGTCGGGCGTCTCATGGGGTTGATGATGAAGGCTATCGGCGTCAATCGAGATACCGCCTTCGACGCGGCCGGCGGGGCGCCTGCTGGCAAACCAGGTTGTTAAAATTTCGCCCCGAATATCCATCTCGATCGAACGATAGTCGGCCGTATGAAAAAACAAATTTCCATTTGATAGTTTTTGAATGCCGGAGATTCTGAAGTCCGAACGGTAGTACCAGACCACGCAGCCTTCTTCGTCGAGTGCCACAAGAAGTGAGTAGTCGCGCAAGAATTTACGCTGGCGCGGCGTATGCCAAATCATCCGGGTCACCGGGCGGCGGCGCAAAGACAGCAAGGTAAATCCAGGCTCCATAGGAATAGGCGTGGCGGATTTCACGTCGAACACCGGCATGTCCCGTAAATCGCCTGGTAACGGTGGCGTGCGCCAATGCATTTCCGGTAATTCAGATCGGGCGCCATCAATCGTGACCAAGGATGCTTTGACCGTATAATCCTGATCCGCGCGCAAGCCGGTAAGGGCTATCCCCTTGGCGCCGTCGACTTCGCTGACTTCGATGTTGCGGACATGGTCGCCGCTGCTCAGGTGAACGGAAACTTTGCCGGCCTTAAAGCCGTCGATGTACAATATGGCGACCAATCCAATTCGATGATCGGGAACAGGTTTGATTTCCGCATTGATCATGGAACAATTCCTGACATAAATCGGTCAAAATTTTGTTGTGAATTGGAAGGTGCCCGTTAGTTCATTTGCAGGACCGGTTTGATGGTCGTACCGGTTTCGCTGTCGTGGAAAGCCTGTTCAATGTCGTCGAATGGGTAGTACCGAATAAGCCGGTCAAATGGGAATCTCCCTTGCATAAAAAAATCGACCAGTCGCGGGATGAAGACTTCGGGATTGCTGTTGCCTTCGGTAATGCCGACAATTTTTCGCGCTTTCATAAGGTGCCGCATGGGGACCGTCAGTTCGCCCGTTTCCTCGGGCGGTGCGACAAAACCGAATGTACCGTTGGGCGCCAGAACTTCGATGGCATGTCCCATTACCGGCGCCAGGCTGGTCGTATCGAGTGTAAAATCGACGCCATCTGGAAGAAGGCCGAGAATACGATCACTAGCCGGGCCGTCGTCCGCGCGGATAACTTCATCGGCCCCCAGTTCCGCCGCCATTTGCAAGCGGTTCGGATGAAGATCAACGGCGATGATGCGTCCCGCGCCGGCGATCTTTGCCGCCATCACCGCCGAAAGGCCGAGAGAGCCGGCCCCGAACACGGCCAACGTCTGGCCTGGTTGGAGCTTGAAAACATTCAGCACCGCCCCGGCGCCGGTCTGGATACCGCAGCCGAGCGGCCCAAGCGCTTCCAGCGGCGCGTCTTTCCGAACTTTTACGATGCCGCGCCGCTTGCCGATTGCATGGGTGGCAAACGAAGATTGATTAAAAAAGTCGCCATGGACCGGGCCCTCATTGCCTTGAAGATAGTAAGAGCCATCGGGCCGGGTGCAGGCAAAATGATCGGTGCTATAACAAATCGCCGGCTCACTGTTCAGACAGCTTGGACATTGGCCGCAGGATGCAAAGGTCATCACCACATGATCGCCTTTGGTAATATCGGTGACGCCGGAGCCAATTGCCTCAACCACCCCTGAGCCTTCATGGCCGAGGACGACGGGCCGTGGCGAGCGGCCGCTGGGACCAGCCACCTTCAGATCGGTATGACAAACACCTGTCGCCGTCAGGCGAACCAAAACCTCGCCTTCATCCGGGCCTGTGAGTTCCAGCTCTTCCAACGATGGTTTCAGGCTTTCATCGCGAAAAACGGCCGCCCTGATTTTGGTCATCCTGTTCAACTTCCCCTGCCGTCAATTGCGGATAGCTGAGTGGGGACTATCCACCATGGATTTCATGCTTAATCGCTGGTCGAGTTTCTCTGATTTACGATTGACATAATGTACAACAATTTATAATTTTAAACAATGATAATCCTCAAATTACAGCGATAGTTTAAATATAATATTAAATTTTGTACAATTATTTAAGATTGAGAGCGCATTCATAACGGCATGGCTCAAGTCAAAAACATTCTATTTATCATGTGCGACCAGTTGCGCTGGGATTACCTTGGTTGCGCGCGGCATCAGGCTCTCGAAACACCGCATATCGACGGCCTGGCCAAGCGTGGCGTGCTGTTCGCGCGCGCCTTCGTCCAATCCGCTATTTGCGGGCCATCGCGCATGTCCTTCTATACCGGGCGATATTTAGCCAGCCATGGATCGACCATGAATGGCGTGCCGCTTCCGGTCTCGGAACGCACGCTCGGTGACTACCTCCGCCGCCTCGGCGTGCCGACGGCCTTGATCGGTAAAAGCCACATGACCGCCGATCACGAAGCCATAAAACGGTTGGGTCTTGAGCCCCGGAGCGATGCCTGGAACCATCTATCCGAATGTGGTTTCGACGCGGTAGAGAGGGACGATGGCATGCATCTGGATGACACAGTGGATCCGGACCTTGCCTATAATTTGTATTTGAACTCGAAAGGCTATGACGGGCGCAATCCCTGGCATGGCTGGGCCAATTCCGCCGACGGCCCCAATGGTGATATTTTATCCGGTTGGGAAATGGCCAATGCGCGTCTCGCCGCCCGCGTCGACGAGGCAGATTCCGAAACCCCCTATATGACCCGGCGCGCCATCGATTTTATCTCTGCCAAGGGCGACCAGCCATGGTGCCTGCATCTCAGCTACGTAAAACCCCATTGGCCGTATATGGCGCCGGTGCCATATCACGCAGCGTACGGTTCCGATGATTGCCTACCTGTCCGGCGGGCAGACCGAGAGCGTATCGACGCCCATCCTCTGCACCTGGGTTATATGACCCATCCGGAGTCCGAGGTTTTTTCCCATTTGGATCGCCGCAATTCCGTCATCCCCACCTATATGGGCCTCGTTAAACAGATCGATGATCAAATGGGCGTGCTGTTCGAGCATCTTGAGCAGACCGGGCGCATGGACGACACCATGATCGTCTTCACCAGCGATCACGGCGATCAGTTGGGCGACCACTGGCTGGGAGAAAAAGAACTGTTCTTCGAGGAGTCGGTCCGCATTCCGATGATCATCTATGACCCCAGTTCACATGCCGACGCAACACGGGGCGCCAGGGACATGCGCCTGGTGGAAGCCATCGACTTGGTTCCAACTTTCATTGACGCGCTGGGCGGCGACATCCCCGATCACATCTTGGAAGGACGCTCCTTGCTGTCTCTGCTGCGCGGCCAGCAGCCCGCATCTTGGCGTGAATTCGTGGTCGCCGAACTGAACTACGCCTATGCTTGGTGCCGCCGCGATTTGAAACTCAGCCCCGATGAAGCGAGTGCCACAATGCTGAGGACCGAACGTTGGAAATACATTCATCATGAAACTTTCAGGGCGCAGCTTTTTGACCTGCAAGAGGATCCAGATGAGTTTTACGATTTGGGAACCGACCCCGAATTCGAACATCTGCGCCGGGAAATGGCCGATGCGTTATTTCAATGGCTCCGCCGCCGCAAGCGCCGTGTTACCTTGGCGGACGGTGAGGTCGAAGCCAGAACCGGCGCTTTCTGGGATCGCGGCGTCCAATTGGGACAGTGGTAAATGGAGTAAGCCATGGTGCGTTTTATTGATATCCCGCGGATCGAGAAGAATCCCAATGAACGGGTTCCCCTGGTCGCCTTGATTTATTTCAAGGCCGATGAGCCGGTGACAACCACGGTTGTCGTGGAAGACGGCGATCGCCGCCGCGAGTTGAAATTCGATCCGAGCCATGATCCGGAAGCTGGCCTGCCCATCATCGGAATGCGCGCCGACCGGGAGCACCGGTTCTCGGTCTCCATCACCAGCCATGCGGGCGCGGGCGAAGGTCCCGAGGCGCTGAGTTATCGAACCCCGGAACTATCGACCGACACGGTGGACATGCCGACCATTCAAGTGATCAAGTCGGACGTGCAAGCCATGGAGCCAGGATTCACCTTGCTCAGCATCCGCAGATCATCAATCCCGCGCGCCCACTGGGCGACCCCCAAGCAAGCCGCGTTCGAAGAAAATTGGGGTATGCTCGCGGCGCTCGACGAGGAAGGCCAGATTGTCTGGGTCTACCTTTCCGATGCCCGTATTGCCGGCGTTCACCAACTCAGAAACGGCAATCTATTTTTCCACCACGTTGATTTTCGTACCATCGAGATGGACCTGTGCGGCAATGTAATCCGCCAGTTTCACGCCGCCCGCCGGCCCCAGGGTTCGCTGGAAAATTCGATTCCAATCGAGGCCGATAGCCTGCACCACCAGCCCCACGAGTTGGAGAACGGAAATTTCCTAGCCCTGACAGCCAATTCCCGCGAGGTGGAAAATTACTTTACCAGCGTCACCGACGCAGATGCACCGCGCAAAACCCAGCACGTCGTCGGCGACAATATTGTCGAGTTCACGCCCACCGGCGAGATCGTTTGGAACTGGAACACGTTCGAATATCTGGACACCGACCGCGTCGGCTACGGCCTGTTGGAACCTTATTGGTGGGTACGCGGTTTCCCAGGCGCTCTCGATTGGACCCATGGTAACGGCGTCACCCTGGATCCTCATGATGGCAACGTGCTGGTCTCGCTCCGTCACCAGGACGCCATCCTCAAAATTGACAAGGAGACCAAGGAGGTCATTTGGATTTTGGGCGACCATTATGGCTGGGTAGGGGCGTTGAAGGAGAAGCTTCTAACCCCGGTCGGTGGTATGGAATGGCCCTATCATGGCCACAATCCACGGGTGACCGGACCCGGACGTTTCATTATGTACGATAACGGCATCATCGGCGCCCTGCCGCCGGCGCCGCGGAAAAAGCCCGCCGATTGTCTTGCCAGGGGCGTTGAGTTCGAGGTCGATATCGAGAACATGGAAGTACGCCAAATCTGGTCTTCTGCAGATGCCGATACCGGAACGCCGGTCACGTCGTGGGCCATGGGTGATGCCCATCGCATGCCGAACACGGGCAATATATTTATCGTCGATTCAGCCTGTGCACCGATGCGGGACGTGCTCAATAAATCGGGCACCCTTACCTGGGATGATCTTGATTGGCGCCTGGGCCCCCGGGAGAGTTGGCACGTTACCGATTTTCCGGCTTGGGTCCGGGTGCGCGAGTATGGCGGCGCCGACAACAGCGACGTGGTATTCGAGGTTCACCTTCTAGATCAAAACGACGTCGTCAGTTGGCAGGTCTTCGGCGGCCTGCGCGCGGCAAGTCTATATCCGCCGAGGGCATTGTCATACTAAAGCGGACTGATCTGCAAGACCAAATGCCGGCAAATATCAGACCATAAGTTGACGCCACTCTACCAATGCAACGGAGCGATTAAGTTTGAAGGTTTGGCGGTTGTAGAGATGACGTTCCTGGTTGGCCGTGACGTTTCATGGTCTTCTTCAAAAACTTCAACACGGCATTGCGATTCCGCCTCTTGGAGACAAAGATCTCAAAAACCTCACCCTCCAGATATACGGCTCGCCAGAGGTAATGAGTTTCGCCGCAAACATCGGCCCGAACCGATTCCACCAGGCACGCACCGTCTCGTAGCTGATATCGATCCCACGTTCGTCGAGAATATCTTCGACCTGCCGTAGTAATAGCGGAAAGCGGATATACATCATTACGGCCAAGCGAATGATCTCAGGCGAAGTCTTGAAATAACGGAACGGAATTTTCATGCGGGGACGCTACGAGGCACGCTATGGGCACTCAAGCAAATTTCCTCTGACACTGCCGGGATTAATGTAGGTTCAAATCAAGGGCTTTCTTCGTCCCAAGTAATTTTCTCTGACCAAGCCTGGGCGCAGGTTCGCGCCTGGGTGGTTGGTGGGCCCGGTAGGACTCGAACCTACGACCAGACCGTTATGAGCGGCCGGCTCTAACCAACTGAGCTACGGGCCCCACCGGTGGCGCTTATAACAAACCCCAGCGCCCTTGGGGATTAAAAAAAAACGGCGCCCGGTTAAAGGGGCGCCGTCTTTCTAAAAATTTGCAGCGGCCTAGTGATCCAAAAAGCTGCGCAATTTCCTGGACCGGCTCGGATGCTTGAGCTTGCGAAGCGCCTTGGCTTCGATCTGGCGGATGCGTTCGCGGGTGACCGAAAACTGCTGGCCAACCTCTTCCAAGGTGTGATCGGTGTTCATGCCGATACCGAAACGCATGCGCAGGACCCTTTCCTCGCGCGCCGTCAACGAGGCCAGCACCCGAGTCGTGGTTTCGCGCAAGTTGCCCTGGATGGCCGCGTCCAAGGGCTGCACCGCGTTCTTGTCCTCGATAAAATCGCCCAAATGGCTGTCTTCCTCGTCGCCGATCGGGGTCTCAAGGCTGATCGGCTCCTTGGCGATTTTGAGCACTTTGCGCACCTTGTCGACCGGCATCGACAGCTTGACCGCCAGCTCGTCCGGGGTCGGCTCGCGGCCGATCTCGTGCAGCATCTGGCGCGAGGTGCGCACCAGCTTGTTGATGGTTTCGATCATATGCACCGGGATACGGATGGTGCGCGCCTGATCAGCGATGGAGCGCGTGATGGCCTGGCGGATCCACCAGGTGGCGTAGGTGGAAAACTTATAGCCGCGCCGATATTCAAACTTATCGACCGCCTTCATCAGACCGATATTGCCTTCCTGGATCAGATCCAGGAATTGCAGGCCCCGGTTGGTATATTTTTTGGCAATGGAAATCACCAGGCGTAGATTGGCCTCGATCATTTCCTTCTTCGCTTTGGCCGCTTCGCGCTCGCCTTTTTGCACGGTGGCGACGATGCGCCGGAATTCCAAGATCGGCAGTCCAACTTCGGCGGCGATGCCGGCGATCTCGGCGCGCAGATCCTTGACGTCGTTCCGGTTCTTCTTGATGAATTCCTTCCAGCCCTTGCCGGAAAGGCGGCCAACGCGGTTGATCCAGTTGGGATCCAATTCGTTGCCGTAATACTGCTCCAAGAAATCGGGGCGCTTGACCTTGGACGACACCGCCAGACGCAGCAATCGCCCTTCAAGCCCAACCAGGCGCCGGTTCAAATCATACATATGACCGACCAGATATTCGATCCGGTTATTGTTGAGGTGGATACCCTCCATCAGCTCGACCAGCTCGTGGCGCAGTTTTTCGAGCCGCTTCTCGGTCGCCGGCGTCAGCTTCTCGCCGGACGCGATGGTGCCGAGCCGCTTGTCGTTTGCCCGGTGCATCTTGGCGTAGCATTTTTTGATGATGTCGAACTTGCCGAGAATTTTCGGCAATAAGGTCTGCTCCATGACCGCCAGCGAAACGGTGTTCTCGTCGTCGTCGTCATCGTCGCTATCGGATTTTTCAGCTTCTCCGCCTTCGGTCTTGGCTTCGGCTTCCGGTTTTTCTTCTTCGGCCTCGGCTTCACCTGGCTTGTTTTTGGCGGCGGCTTCAGCGGCTTCTTCCTTGGCGTCGTCTTCTTCGATCTTGGCGCGGCTGGCGGCCTGAGCAAGTTTGACCGCTTCCATCTCGTCCGGATCCTCATCACCGGTTTTCGGCCCCGAATAGGTGGCGTCCAGATCGATAATGTCGCGCAGCAGCATCAGCCCTTCATCAAGAGCGTCGCGCCATTGCAAGAGCGAGCGGATGGTCATCGGACTTTCGACAATGCCGCCGATCATCATTTCGCGGCCCGCCTCGATGCGCTTGGCGATGGCGATCTCGCCTTCCCGGGACAGCAATTCCACCGATCCCATTTCGCGCAGATACATGCGTACCGGATCGTCGGAGCGGCCGATTTCGTTTTCATCGACGTTGCCGGCGGTGCTTTCCGTTTCCGCTTCCTTGGCTTCTTCAGGCGTGTCTTCGGCTTCTTCGTTTTCGACCACGTTGATGCCGGCTTCGGACAGCATCGACATGGTGTCCTCGATCTGCTCGGAGGAGACCTGATCCGGCGGCAGCGCCGCGTTGAGCTGATCGTAGGTGACGTAGCCGACTTCCTTGCCGCGCGCGATCATCTTTTTGACCGCAGCGTTTAAAATGTCCAGCAACGGCGCGTCGGCCGCTTCACCCTGGGCTTGATTGGTTTCGGTTTTGGTATTTGTTTTGGTCGCCATTTGAACCCCGCACTAAGGTTTTGTTCCATCATGGGCGCCGGCACCGCGAAAAAACATCCGGCCGCGCCCGCATCCCTCAAATATTCCTATTCGGCGATGCCCAATTCCTGGTAAATCAGGCCGCACCGTCGCCCCCGGAACGGACCAACACATCATCCGATCCCGCGTCTTCATCCACCGTCGATGCGGACGCCAGCAAGGCGGTCAGCTTTTCAAAGGCTTCCCGCGTCGGCGCCGCTTTCAAACGTTCTTTCGCCGCTGAAATGTCTTCCAGCAGTTGGGTACGCTTGTACAGCCGATAGAGTTGTTCCCAACCCCTTTCGGCATCGGTCAATGGCTGATCTGGCCGGGCGAAACGTGCGTGGTCGTAGACCCGTCGGCTCAGTAGGCCGCCCAATGTGTCCCTAAACCCGGTAACAGTGTTTAAATGGTCCACCAGACCCTGAAAGTCAAGTTCTACGGACTGCGAAAGGGCTTTCAATACCTCTTGGCGCAAACCATCCAGGGCCGGCGATTGAAAACGCATAGTGCCCAAAGTCTCATCCACCGCATCGAACAGCGCCGGATGGGTGATCACGGTGGTCATCAAAATTTCTTCTTGCAGGCGCGATGTATCCACAGGTGTCGCCGCGCCGGACCGCGCCGCCATTCGTTTCGGGACCGCGGCGCCCTTGCCGCCCTGACCCTTATTCCGGCCGCCCCCCTGGTCCCGTTCCTGGCGATATTCCTGCCAGATGCGGTCTTTAAGGCTGGAGAAATAATGGCGGCGCACCAGCTCGTCTTCGATACGCCCGGTCAATTCCCGGAACCTTTGTTCGAGCCCGGCGCGCCCTTCCGGGCTGTCGAGGCGGCGTCCGCGCCGTTCCAGCCGCCAGATCATTTCGGAAAGCGGCAAGGCTTCGGCCAGCACGCCGTTCATAGCATCGGCGCCGCCGGCGCGCACCAGGCTGTCGGGATCCTGGCCGGCGGGCAGGCTGGCAAAGCGAAGCCCGTGGCCCGGTGTCAGGATCGGCAGCATGTTTTCCGCCGCCCGGCCAGCGGCGCGGGCGCCCGCCGCATCACCATCGAAACAGAGATAAGGCTCCGGCGCATAGCGCCACAAAAGCCGCACCTGATCCTCGGTCAGTGCAGTGCCCAGCGGCGCCACCGCGTTGCCAAGCCCGGCCTGATTGAGGGCGATAACATCGGTATAACCCTCAACCACGATGATGGCGCTTTCGGCGCGCGCCGCTTCCGCCGCTTCCGCCAGCCCATAGAGATTGCGCCGTTTATGGAACAAGGGGGTTTCCGGGGAGTTCAGATATTTGGGCTCGCCCTCGCCGAGAATACGCCCGCCGAAGGCGATGACACGCCCCCGCCGGTCGGAGATCGGAAACATGACGCGCCCCCGAAACCGGTCATAGGGCTGGCGCCCACCATCATCGGGCTGGATCAAAAGCCCGGTCTCGACCATCTCGGCATCGCTGATATTCTGCCGCGCCAAAGCGGTTTTCAATCCGTCGCGCAGGTTTGGTGCAAAGCCAATATGAAAGCGCGCAATGGACGCCTCGGTAATACCGCGCTCCTTCAAATAGTCGAGCGCCGGTTTGCCGGCGGGCATGCGCAGCTGCTTTTCAAAATAATCGCTGGCGGCTTCCAGTATCCCATAGTGGGTTTTGGCGCGCTCGGCACGCTGACGTTGCTCCGGGCTATCCACTGGAACTTCAAGCCCGGCGTCCCCGGCCAGGCGCTCCACCGCTTCGGGGAACGACAGATTGTCCAGCTTCATGACGAAATCGATGGCGCTGCCGTGCTCGCCGCAACCGAAGCAATGATAAAATCCCTTGTCTTCGTTCACGGTAAAGGACGGCGTTTTCTCGTTATGGAACGGGCAAAGCCCGGTATGTTCCCGGCCCCGCTTTTGCAGCCGCACCCGTTTGCCGACCAGCCCGGCCAGATCGACGCGGGCGCGCAATTCATCAAGAAACTGGGGAGAGAAAGCCATGCGCCATCATACTCATGCGCGCCCCGCCCGCGAGCGCCAATTCTGGTTTTTATCCCCGTTTTCCTTGTAATTCACAGGCTTAGGCCATTGCAATGGAGATGTATTTGCGAAAGTGCAAATCGGTATTCCATGCGTTTTTTGGCGAATCACATTTTTTCGCCACGGAGTCAGTGAGACGGTGAGAAGAAAAGGAAGAAAAATTAACACCGAGCTCACAGAGAACACAGAGGAGGAAGAGAAGAGAGAATGCGCTGCGCGCGGCTAAAAACCTTCTCTGTGATCTCTGTGTTTCAAACCCTTTTCTTTCTTCTTCTCACCGTCTCACTGACTCCGTGGTGAATCTTCTTCTACTTTGAAACAGAAAACGGCGGGAAAAAATCCCGCCGCGTTTTCTGACACCCGATACCTGACCCCTGGAATTTGGGTCCTCCCTGGATCCCAGTTTATTGCTTTTGCCGTCGGGGCAGCGACGGGGTGGCCTGGCCGTTGCCAAGAATCATAGCGGCACGGCTGAATCTGTCTATCCCAAAAATTCGCTTAATATGAAAATAATCACCTTGACTTGCGACGCGAACCAAAGGCCGCGCACCACCAACGAGATTCATGACCTAAGCCAGCTTGTCCTTGACCAACTGGCTGGCCTTGGAGAAATCCATGCAGCCGGCATGACGCTCGCGCAACGCCGCCATCACCTGGCCCATCTGTTTTAGCGAGGAGGCTTCGCATTCGGTGATCACCGCTTCGACGGCGCCGGCGATCTCATCGTCGCCCATCTGCTCGGGCAGGAAGCGCTCGATGATGGTGATTTCCTCGGCCTCGGCATCGGCCAGGTCCTGGCGGCCGCCCTTGGTGTAGGCGGTGATGCTGTCGTGGCGCTGCTTGATCATCGATTGCAGCAATAGGATCAGCTCGTCATCGCCGACGGGCTCGTCCTTACCCTTGCCCCGTGCCGCGATATCGCGGTCTTTAAGGGCAGCAAGGATCAGCCGCAACGTGGACGTCGCACGCTCTTCCTTGGCCCGCATGGAATCTTTCAGTGCTTCACTGATTTCGGTACGCAACATGGGCTTACCTCCCGCGTTAAGCGCGCTATTCCTCGAAAGCGGCTGACGGTAGCCAGTTTAGGCTATGTCTGTCAATCGTTGCCGCCACCTGGGCAATATACTAAGCCATTGTTTTTAAACAATATATTAAATCGTTTTTTCTTGACGATGGGGGCGCAGTTGCGTATGAGATACCTCCAGCCAACAGCTTTACCGGGGGTGTCCATGGCCCCCGGATATTAACATTTTACCGCATTCCGGCGCGCCGCGAGCCATGCCATAAGACCTCGCCAGCGCCCCCCGGAATGAGCAAAGGTCCCCATGCCCAATGCCGCTTCCCAGGCTGCGCGTACCGCCAAGCCGCGCCAAAACGAAACGCGGCGCCCGCCCGGCGCCGATGCGGCGTTGGTGCTGGCCGACGGCACGGTGTTTTGGGGACGCGGCGCCGGCGCGCCAACGGGCAGCCCGGCCACTGGAGAAGTCTGTTTCAATACATCGATCACCGGTTACCAGGAAATACTGACCGATCCGTCTTACGCCGGCCAAATCATCACTTTCACCTTTCCCCATATCGGCAATGTGGGCACCAACCTGGAAGATATCGAGGCGACCGCTCCGGCGCTGACCGGCTGTGTCCTGGCCGCCGATATTACCGAGCCCGCCAACTGGCGCGCCGCCGAGCATCTGGACGCCTGGCTCAAAAACCATAATCTGGCCGCAGTCACCGGCATCGACACAAGACGCCTGACCCGGCGCATCCAGGGGGGCGGCTTCGCCAACGCCGCCATTATTTACACCCCCGGCGCCGCTCCGGATATCGAAGCCGCTGGCGCCGCCGCTGCCGCCTGGCCCAGCCTCGAAGGTATGGATCTGGCGAAGGACGTGACCTGCGATGCGCTCTATGACTGGAACGAAAGCGTCTGGTCTATAAAGCACGGCTACGGAACCCAGCTAAAACCCCGCCGGCACGTGGTGGCCATGGATTTCGGTGCCAAGCACAACATCCTCCGCTGTCTGGCTGGTTTGGGCTGCCGGGTAACCGTTGTCCCTGCGGCCACCCCGGCGGCGAACATATTGGCGCTAGGCCCCGACGGCATATTCCTATCCAACGGTCCCGGCGATCCAGCGGCGACCGGCGTTTACGCGGTGCCGGCGATTAAGGCGTTGGTTGCGTCGGGCGTGCCGGTCTTCGGCATCTGCCTCGGCCACCAGATGCTGGCGTTAGCCTTGGGCGCGACCACAACCAAAATGCACCACGGCCACCGGGGCGCCAACCATCCGGTCAAGGATCTGGAGACCGGCAAGGTGGAGATCACCTCGCAGAACCACGGGTTCGTGGTCGAGCGCGGGAGCCTGCCGGAGGGGGTGGTTGAGACGCATACGTCTTTGTTTGATGGCACGGTTGAGGGGATCAAGTTGGAAGGCAAGCCGGTGTTCTCGGTGCAGCATCATCCCGAGGCATCGCCGGGGCCGCAGGATAGTCATTACCTTTTTGATCGGTTTGTGGCGATGATGGAAAGAGAAGAAGAAGGTTGAACCACAGAGACAGTGAGACGGTGAGAAGATGAGTGACAGCAATGACCGGTTTACGGAAACCGTTATCGGTTTGGCCATTGAGGTTCATAAAGTTTTGGGGCCGGGGTTGTTGGAATCTGCTTATGAGGAATGTCTGTGCTATGAACTTGATCAAGCCAGTATCGCCTACCAACGCCAGCTTGCGCTACCGGTTGAATACAAAGCGGTCCAATTGGAACTTGGCTATCGGCTTGATATCGTCGCCGAGAATAAATTGATCTTGGAGCTGAAAACAGTGGATAAAATATTGCCAATCCACGAGGCTCAGTTACTAACCTATCTAAGGTTAAGCGGCATCGAGACCGGCTTAATTTTGAATTTTAATTCAACCGTTCTCAAAAATGGTATCCGCCGCCTTGTCCTATAACCTTAATATTCTTCTTCTCACTGTCTCTGTGGTAAAACTTCTTCTTTTTTCTCCTCAATCACTTGCACTCAAGCGAAAATAAACTAAATAAGACTTAGGCCAATAAAATTGAATGATATGAATGTCTTATGACCATTTTAAACCGTTATAAACCCCTACCAAACCATACCGAACCATACCAATCCATACCGGATATTTTCAACAAGGAGTCGCACGAGATTAAAATGCTAATGCCCGCAATAAATGAAAAAGCCGTATTCCTCTCCGTGATCTCTGCAGCTCGCTCTTAAATGCCCAAGCGCACCGACATATCCTCGATCATGATCATCGGCGCCGGGCCTATTGTCATCGGCCAGGCCTGTGAGTTCGATTATTCCGGCGCCCAGGCCTGTAAGGCTTTGCGCGAAGAAGGCTACCGGGTGATCCTGGTCAATTCCAATCCGGCCACCATCATGACCGATCCCGATATGGCTGATGCGACCTATATCGAGCCGATCCAGGCGGACGTCATCGAAGCCATCATCGCCAAGGAGAAACCCGACGCCATCCTGCCGACCATGGGCGGCCAGACCGGGCTCAACGCGGCGATGGAACTGCACGCCAACGGCGCCTTGGAGCGCCACAATGTGGAGCTGATCGGCGCCAACGCCGAAGCCATCGTCAAGGCCGAGGACCGGCTTAAGTTTCGCGAAGCCATGGACGCCATCGGCCTGGAAAGCCCCATAAGCCGGCTGGTCACCAATATGGACGAAGCCCGCAGCACCATGGGCGAAATCGGCCTGCCGATGATCATTCGGCCTTCCTTTACCTTGGGCGGGGCCGGCGGCGGCGTCGCCTATAACCGGGATGAATACGAACATATCGTCGCCGGCGGTCTGGCGGCATCGCCGGTGGGCGAGGTTCTGGTCGAGGAATCGGTGCTGGGCTGGAAAGAGTTCGAGATGGAGGTGGTCCGCGATTGCGCCGATAACTGCATCATCATCTGCTCCATCGAAAACGTCGATCCCATGGGCATTCATACCGGCGACAGCATCACCGTGGCGCCGGCGCTGACCCTGACGGACAAAGAATATCAGATCATGCGCAACGCCTCGATCGCCGTGTTGCGCGAGATCGGCGTCGATACCGGCGGCTCCAACGTGCAGTTCGCGGTCAATCCAGACGACGGGCGGCTGCTGATCATTGAAATGAACCCGCGCGTATCCCGCTCCTCGGCGCTGGCATCGAAGGCGACCGGATTTCCCATCGCCAAGATCGCCGCCAAGCTGGCGGTCGGCTACCGGCTGGATGAGCTGGACAACGACATCCCCGGCGTGACGCCGGCCTCGTTCGAGCCGACCATCGATTACGTGGTCACCAAAATCCCGCGCTTCACCTTCGAGAAATTTCCCGCCGCCGAGGCCTTGTTGACCACCTCGATGAAATCGGTGGGCGAGGCCATGGCCATCGGCCGCAATTTTGCCGAGAGCTTGCAAAAAGGCCTGCGCTCCATGGAGACCGGGCTGACCGGGCTTAACGAAGTGGAGATCGAAGGCGCGCCCGGAGGCGGCGAAGATGCGCTTCGCGATGCCCTGCGCGCCGCCCTCGCCGAGCCGCGCCCGAACCGCATCCTTTATGTGGCACAGGCATTCCGCGAAGGGCTTTCGTTCGAGGATATTCAGGCGGCCTGCCGCTTCGATCCCTGGTTCCTGGCGCAAATCGAAGCCATCGTCGGCGCCGAGGACGGCGTCCGGGTGGCGGGCGTGCCGGAAAGCGGGCCAGACTTGCTGCGCCTCAAGAAGATGGGTTTTTCCGATGCCCGTCTGGCCGAGTTGGGCGGCATCGAAGAGGCCGCGGTCGCCGATTTGCGAAGCGCCGCCAATGTGCAGCCGGTCTATAAGCGCGTCGATACCTGCGCCGCCGAGTTCCCATCGCAAACCTCTTATATGTATTCGGTCTATGAGGGCGACGGCGTCAATCCGCCCGAATGCGAGGCGGCGCCCGAGGCGGCATCCAAGGTTGTGATCCTTGGCGGCGGGCCCAACCGCATCGGCCAGGGCATCGAGTTCGATTATTGCTGCGTACACGCCGCCTACGCCATGAGCGAGGCCGGCCATCAATCGATCATGGTGAATTGCAATCCGGAAACCGTATCCACCGATTACGACACATCCGACAGGCTGTATTTCGAGCCGTTGACCGGCGAAGACGTGATCGCGCTGATCCGCAAAGAACAAGAGGCCGGCGAATTGAAGGGCGTTATTGTCCAGTTCGGCGGGCAGACGCCGCTGAAATTGGCGCACGCCTTGGAAGCGGCCGGCATTCCGATCCTCGGCACCACGCCGGACGCCATTGATCTGGCCGAAGACCGGGAACGCTTTCAACAGCTTTTGATCAAATTGGATTTGAAGCAGCCGCCCAACGGTATCGCCAGCAACGCGGATCAGGCCGAAGAGATCGCGGCCCGCATCGGCTATCCGGTGGTCATCCGGCCATCCTATGTGCTCGGCGGGCGGGCCATGGAAATCGTCCACGACGTGGAAAGTCTGCGCCGTTATATGAAGACGGCGGTGGTGGTGTCGGGCACATCGCCGGTGCTGATCGATTGGTACTTGCGCGACGCCATCGAAGTCGACGTGGACGCCATTTGCGACGGCGGGCAAGTTTACGTTGCCGGCATCATGGAACATATCGAGGAAGCCGGCATTCATTCCGGCGACAGCGCCTGCTCGTTGCCGCCCTATTCTTTGAGCGCCGAGACCATTGCCGAGTTGAAACGCCAGACCCGCGCCATGGCCCTGGCCCTCGGTGTGGTTGGGCTAATGAATGTCCAGTTCGCGGTGCAGGCCGGCGTTATTTTTATCCTCGAAGTTAATCCGCGCGCCTCGCGCACGGTGCCGTTTGTTGCCAAGGCGACCGGTGTGCAGGTGGCCAAGATCGCGGCCCGCGTCATGGCCGGCGAAAAACTCGAAAGCTTTGATCTGAACGAAGACCGCGCCATGGATCATGTGTCGGTCAAGGAGGCGGTATTCCCGTTCTCGCGCTTCCCCGGCGTCGATATCATTCTGGGCCCGGAGATGAAGTCCACCGGCGAAGTGATGGGCATCGGCGCCACCTTCGCCGAGGCTTTCGCCAAATCCCAATTGGGCGCCGGCACCATATTGCCGAAGGACGGCTGCGTCTTTCTTTCGGTCAAGGATAACGACAAAGAGGCGGCGCTGGAATTGGCGCAAAAGCTGTCCGGCCTCGGCTTTACAATCATGGCCACCGGCGGCACGGCGCGCCATTTGAGCCTCGCCGGATTGCACGTTGCCCGCGTCAATAAGGTGCTCGAAGGGCGCCCACATTGCGTCGATGCCATTTTAAACGGTGAGGTGCAGTTGATCATCAACACCACCGAAAGCGCCCAGGCGATCGCCGATTCCTACTCCATCCGGCGCACCGCGTTGACCGACAATATCGCCCACTACACCACAATCACCGGCGCCCGCGCGGCAATTTCGGCGATCGAGGTGCAGCGATCTATTGGCGGAAATGAAGGGGCCCGGGGCGGCCTTGCGGATTCTGGCTTAGGGGGACTTGAAGTCGCGCCCCTGCAAACCTATTCTAACAATTCAGCTTGAATATTGTTTTGCCTTGCTCTTGGCGGTAACGCCGGGAAGCGGGAATATTTTGTTTAAGAGCGGATTATTGAGATGGATAAATACCCAATGACGGCCGGCGGTTTCGAGGCGCTGGAAGAAGAGCGTAAATTCCTGAAAACCGTTGAGCGGCCGTCGATCATCAAGGCCATCGAGGTCGCCCGCGAGCATGGCGATTTATCGGAAAACGCCGAATATCATGCGGCGCGGGAACGCCAGAGCTTTACCGAAGGGCGTCTCGCCGAGCTTGAAGACGTGATCAGCCGTGCCGAGGTGATCGACCCGACAAGCATTACCGGAAAAATCATTCGCTTCGGCGCCACCGTCCGGCTCGCCGACCAAGACAACGACGAGAAATCCACCTACCAGATCGTCGGCACCCACGAGAGCGATATCGCCGAGGGTAAGCTGTCGATCACTTCGCCGCTGGCGCGGGCGCTGATCGGCAAGACGGTCGGCGATACGGCCGAAGTCAACACACCGGGCGGCGGCAAGTCCTACGAGATCATGAAGGTCCAATTTAAGTAGCAGATTTTATTGGTCCGCTTCGGGGCCGGCTTCCATGGCCGTGCGCCGACGCCTAAGCGCCGGCACCGCAATGAGAATAATCACCATCGCCAAGGCGGCGGCGGCTGTCAGTGCACCGCTAAGGCCGATTTGATCGGCCAGCCAGCCGATGCTGAGGGTGCCGAGAGCCGGGGCGCCCATGCCAAGCGATATGTTGATCGAGATCACACGCCCGCGCATATCGGCGCGCGACAGGGTCTGGACCAGGGAATAAGCGGACACCTGGTTGGCGATCAGCGCGCCCGCTGCCAGCGCCAGGATAAAAAGGGCCGGTATGAAAAACGGCGTGAGGGCAAAGGCGATCATCGCCACTGTGGTCAAAAGCGAGGAAACCACCAGAATTGAAACCAGCCCCTGAGTTTTACTTCGGGTCAGAAGCCAGATAGCGACCAGGAGGGCGCCAAGCCCCGACGCCGAAGTGAGGGCGCCGAGACCCTCGGCGCCTCGGTTGAATACTTCCGCCGCGAAGCCGGGCATCAGATCGTTATAGGGGCGGAGAAAAAAACCGGCGGTGATGGTGACCAGAAACAACAACCCGAGGGAGCGCTCATTGGCCACATATCGAAACCCGGCGCGCATGTCGGTGATGATGCCGCCGCTGGCAGTTTCGTCCCGGACCAAAGGGGCGATATCGATCATGCCGATCATCAATACCATCCAAGCGGTGGACGCGGTGTAGGCAAGGATCGAGGCGCCGGCATTGAAATTGGCGATCAGCGCCGCCGCCAATACCGGCCCGATGAAGGTGCCGAGCTGGAAGGTGGTGGAATTGAAGGCAACCGCGGCGGAGATATTTTCGCGCCCGACAAGCTGCGGGATCAAGGCCTGGCGCGCCGGAAACTCAAAACCAAAGATGGCGCCTTGCAGGATATTAAGGATGACAAGAAGTTGCAGATTGATCTGGCCAGTGAACGCCAACATGCCGAGACTGCCGGTAATCACGGTGCCGAACAGCCCGGCGGTAATCGCCGTCCGCCGGTGACCGTAACGGTCGGCGACGGCGCCGGCGAACGGCGCCGTGATCATGACCGGCAGCATGGCGGCAACGGTGATGATACCCAGCCAGGTGGCCTGTTCGGTCAGCTCCCAGGTGAGCCAGCCAATGCCGAGCCGGTTGCCCCACCAGCCATGCACGTGGGCCACATGGCCGAGGGCATAGAGACGGTAATTGCGTTGCGCGAGCGCCCGCGCGACCCCGCCGAACAATTGGGGGTGGGCGTTGATCATGCGGCGTATCAAATGAGCGCTCCCGGGACAGCGTTGGACCGCTTTATTGAGCCCCGATAGCGACATTGTAAAGTACTGCTTTCGACCCGCCCGGCGTTGCGATGACCGGGAGCCCATAGTAGAGTTCTGAAAATCCAAGGAGGGTTCAGTCGATGATGATCCAGAATGCGCCCGAAGGCGAAAAACGATTTATCAGCACCATGGTCGAACATCTCGATCTGTGCGAGCAGTTCGGTCGCGCTTTCGGTAATGACCAATTTGAGCGGCCAGAGCCCTTTGACGAGGTGATCTTTGCGGTCGCCCATCACGACCGGGGCTGGGACGATGCGGACGCCGCGCCGGTGCTGCACGAGCCGAGCGGCTATCCGTGTGGGCTCGGCACTGGGCCAGTACCCGGCGTGCTCGATACCTCCAAACGCTCGCCGGACTTCAACGAGGCCCGGCATGCCTATTGCGGACTCCTGTCTTCCCTGCATTCGTGGGGGCTCTATAACGACCGCTATGGGGTGTCGGAATTCAGCGTCCTCGGCGGCGGCAAGTCGGTGCCCATTCCGCCCAAGGATGAAGACTATGTGCACGGCCTCCTGGATGGCGAGATCGCCCGCCAGGAACGGCTGAAGGCGGTGCTGGCGGGCGATCCGGCAACCGCTGGCTGGATCGAAGAAGGCGCGCTGATGCGCAACTACAAGTTCCTGCAATTCATGGACACATTGGCGCTCTACTTCAATCTCCGCCACGCTGGCGACCGCTCAAGTGAAACCTTCGTCCATGTGCCCATGTCGGAAGCGGTGGACGCCGAAGTGACGGTCACGCCGATGGGCAATGACCGCTATGCGGTCACGCCGTTCCCCTTCAACGGCGAGGTGCTTGAGGTGCGCTGCAAGGGCCGCTATTTCAAGGCGGTGTCGGATGCGCCGACCGATCTCGGCGCGCACTTATATGGGCTACCCGGCGACGAGCAGGTGCACATCCTTGAGGCCGCGTAGGCGCGCAACTGCTTGACGTTGCCGCCTTTCATGGCATCCGATAATCAACCCAAGCGTCTTGAAGACCGCCGCGTTCTACTGGCGACCACGCTAGGCGGCATCGCCTTTATGGGCGCGTTGTCGACGGATTCCTTTCTGCCTTCGATGGTCGCTGTCGCCGGTGCCTTCGAAGTGGATATGGGCCAGGTGCAATTCGCGCTGGCGTCTTTCGTCCTTGGCGGCACCATAGGCCAGATATTCGTCGGCCCGCTGGCCGACCGGTTTGGCCGGCGCTGGGTTCTTTTGAGCGGGCTGGCGGTCTATGTGGTGGCGTCGCTGGCGATCATGATGTCGGCTTCAATGACCGAAATGATTGTGCTTCGCTTCGTACAGGGCCTCGTTGCCTCCACCGGGCGCATCGTTGCGCGCGCCATTGTCCGTGATCTCTATAGCCGCGATCTGGCGGCGCAGATGTTCGCCTATATCGCCTTTGTTGGCAGTATGGTTCCTGTCATCGGATCGATCACCAGCGCGCAATTGCTGGAGCATTTCGGCTGGCCGGCGGTATTTCTGTTCATGGCGGTGGTCGCCGCCATCCTGGCGGTTTTGTTCTGGCACTATATCGACGAAACCCTCGAGACCAAGAACATGAGCGCCATGCGCTTCATTCCAATGGTGCAAAACTACATCTCGATTTTGTCGCACAAGCAGTTCCTCTCTTACGTGGGCATCACCATCGGCAACTCGATCGGGCTGCATGCGTTTCTGGCTTCCTCGGCGGCGGTTCTGATCGGCGCGTATGGATTGACGCCCACGATCTATTCCTTCTGGTTCGCCGCCGTCATGATCTCCAACACAGGCGCCAATTATCTGGGCGGGCGGCTGGTGGTGCGCCTCGGCGCGGGCCGTATGATTTTCATCGGCACCGTGATCACGGTGATCAGCGGCGCCGCCATATTGGCCCTGGCGCTTATGGGCATAAATACAACGCCAGCGCTGATCGTTCCGATGATGGCCTTTATGTTCGCTTTTGCGTTCCTGTCACCATCGTCCCAGGCGGGCGCGTTGGCGCCATTCGCGGCTCAGGCCGGCACCGCGTCTTCGGCGATGGGTATCATTCAAGGCCTGACCAGCGCCGCGACCGGCGCCGCACTTGGTTTGTTGCCGGGCTCAACCTTCACCGAAATGGCCGCATTCGTTGCCATCGGCAGCGGTGTTATTTTGGTATTTTACGGGGTTTTCATTCGCCGGTTGCCGAGCAGCGATCAGGCTTAAGGCAGATGCCTTTACGTTACTTGTCACCGAACTCGGCGCGCCGGATCACCGCTTCGCCGCTTTCGGTTTCGAATTTTTCGGTCGCCGTCTGAATGGCACCGCGCACCTTGATGCGGTTGTCGTCCTGGTTGGCCTTGGCAAAATCATAGCTGCCCTGGCGCGCCTGGTTGGCGCCGGTGAGGCGCGGGCGCACATATTCGGCCATCAATTCGAAACTGCGCCAAGTGGCCGCCGGCGGCGCCCAATCCATGCCGAACATTAACAATCCGCCGAAGCCGCCAACGCCGTCCCAGACCCGCTGAATTTCGGCCACGGCGTCGTCGGGGGTGCCGATGATGGCACGCTGATTTTCGGCAATGAACTTAGCCGGATCATCGAGCCCGCGCTCGACCATGTGACCGGCGGACACTACGTCGTGGGAATAATCGATCCATTTTTCGAGGCCCCACTGCACGTCTTCAAAAGCCTTCTCCCTGGTCTCGGCCAGATGCACGAATGTGGTGATGCGAAACTTGGAACGGTCGGGAATGTGCCCGTGGCGGGCACATTCGGCTTCGTAGATAGCCCAGTTCTGGGCGTATTTGGAAAGCGCGTCGTCGTTGATGCCGCCGAGGGTCAACAGGCCAAGCCCATAGCGGCCAGCCTGCACAACACCCGCCGGCGAGCGCACCGAAGTCACCGCCATTTCAATCATCGGCTTGGTGTAACAGCCGAGCCCGAGGCGGGCATCTTGTAGATCAAACCAATCGGTTTTCAAGGTCACGGTTTCGCCCTGCAATAGTGGCACGACGGCGGCCAGGGCTTCTTCCAGACGCGGGCGCTGCTGGGCTGGCTGGATGCCCATCATCTGCGCATCGGAGGCCAACGCGCCGGGGCCGACGCCGAAGATGGCGCGGCCGCGCAATTGGTGATCCAACTGGGCCATGGTATCGGCGGCGATCAACGGATTGTGGTAGGGCAAGGATTTGACCCCGGTGCCGAAACGGATATGGCGGGTGCGCTCGGCAGCGGCGGCGATAAACAGCTCCGGCGCGGCGATCATCTCGAAGCCGCCGGAATGATGCTCACCGATCCAGGCCTCGTCATAGCCGAGCCTATCCAGATGCTCCATCAGCCGGAAATCCCGCTCCAGCAGCACTTGTGGGTCGGCCATCTTGTCGTGATGCGGTCCGTGAAAGATGCCCAGCTTCAACTGGCTCATATCAAATGATTGGCTCAAAAGTCCCCTCCCCAAATCGGATCAGCGTCAACTGCGCCCGCCGGCGTCGATTTTATTCGCGGTCGCGTTGAGATAAAGCGCCCGCGTATCATGCATGGCCTGGATGCAGGCCGGATCGAAATCCTCGGTCGGTTCAGGATCGATACCCCAATTGCCGCACGTATCCTCGCCGCGCAGCAGCATGGCGCTGGAACCCTCGAACCGGGTTTCGCGCACATGCGGCGCCACATAATGGATGGATAACCCTACCCGGGGATGATCGGCGGTGTTGGGACCTGAACCGTGCACCACGCTTTCATGATGGAAAACCACCTGGCCGGGCGCGAGCACGGCGCTCACGGCTTTTTCCTCAGGCACGTCCTTGGCGTTCTGCGCCATGGGGAGAAGATTGTCGGCGTCCGGCATGATGTCGTGGACGGTCGCAAATTTGTGCGAGCCCGGAATATATTTGACGCAGCCCGATTGCTCGGTCGATGGGTTGAAGGCCAGCCACGCTGTGAGGGTATCGGCAGGCTCGAAGCCATAAAAGAAGCTGTCCGTGTGCCAGGACACATAGCGGGGATCATGGGCCTTCTTGGCGAAGAACGAGGCGCCCCAGCAGAGCACGTCGGGGCCGATCAAATCTTCCACGGCATCCAGAAGCCTTGGTGCGCGCACCACATCACAGAGCCAGGGAAACGGCAGATGCGCCTTGATGCGGTAGCGATCCTGGGGCTCATCGCCGATGGCATTTTCCAAAGCCTCAAATTTATCGCGCAATTGGGCGGCGGCGTCCGGGCCATACACATCGAACGGAAACAGAAAACCGTTCTCGCCATAAGCGGCGACTTGATCGCCGCTCAAAATCTTGGGCATGCGCGCCGTTCCTCTTCTGGATCAAACCTGGGGCGAAGACTACCCTCCGGGTTTGGGCCTTGTCCATGTTGGAACCGTTGGGTACACGGTTAGGCTTGGGTGGGCTTCACAAATCGGGTTTCCATGCTCGGCATTTTATTCGGAATTCTGGCGGCCGCCAGCTTCGGCTTCAATAGCGCCAGCGCCCGGCGCGGCGTCATCGGCGGCACGCCTTTTCAGGCGATGGCTATTTCAATGCCACTGGGCTTGATCATGTTCGCCGTGCTGGCGGGCGTCGCCGGCCAATGGTCCGAGTTTGCGCGCCTGGATTTAAGCGCCATCGGGTTTCTGGCCGCCGGCGGCATCGCCCATTTCGTCTGGGGCCGTTATTTCAACGTGCGTTCGCTGGCGGCGGTGGGTTCTAACCTGGCAGCGCCGGTACAGCAGTTTCAGCTTCTGCTGGCCCTCGCATTGGCGGTCTTGTTTCTCGGCGAGACCCTGACGCCGCTGAAAGTTTTGGGCATCGTTCTCGTCATTTCAGCGCCCATGTATATCCTGTCGCGCCGCGCCAAGGATAAGGGCGCGCAAAAGCCGGCGGCGAAAGACGGCTTCAAACCGCGCATGGCCGAAGGCTACACGTGCGCTTTCTTGGCTGGCGTCGGTTTTGGCTCCTCGACCGTGTTGATCAAGGCCGGGCTTAGCGATCCGAGCCTCAGCCTGATCGGTGGCGTAGTTTCCTATGTCGCGGCGACCTCCGTGGTGGTCCTGGTATTGCTGATACCCAGCATGCGCACCGAAGTGCGCTCCACCACCCGGCAATCAGCCAAATGGTTTCTCTATTCCGGGCTCGGCGTATCGGTGTCGCAGCTATTCCGCTACATCGCCATCGGCCTTGCGCCGGTAACGGTGGTACAGCCGCTGCAAAGCCTCTCGGTCATATTTCGCATGATCTTCGGCTATTTCATCAACCGCGACCACGAAGCCTTCGAGGGTTATGTAATCTTCGGTATCGGATTATCGTTTCTGGGCGCCCTGTCGCTGACCTTGTCGGTGGGGCTGGTGGCCGACAATCTGGATCTGCCGGTCTGGCTGGCGGACATCATTTCCTGGCAATGGCCCTGATGAGGCCCGCTTGCATCCCGGTTTCCCGTGGTGCAAATGAAGGAGCAAGAAATCCTTAACGCCAACCAAGATTGAAACCCATGCCAGCCGAATTGTCCGAGCCAACACGCCGCAGCTACCGATCCCATCGTTTGCAACTCAATTATGTAGATTGGGGCAACGAAGGCGCACCGCCGATGATCATGATCCATGGCGGGCGCGACCATGCCCGCTCCTGGGATTGGGTGGCGGCGGAATTGAAGGCGGATTACCACGTCATGGCGGTGGATCTTCGCGGCCATGGGGATTCGGCCTGGACCAATAGCGCCACCTACGCGATCGATGAGTTCGTCTATGACGTGGCCGAACTGATCCACCAGAAAAATTTGGCGCCGGTGACCATCATCTCCCATTCCTTGGGCGGCATTATCGGGCTTCGCTATAGCGGTATCTACCCGGAAAACGTGACCAAGCTTGTCGCCATCGAGGGGCTCGGGCTCGGCCGGCGGCGCGCCAAGCTGGGCGACGAAGCAACGGCGCCGAAGCGCTACCGCAACTGGATCGAGGAATTGCGCAAGATTGGTACCTGGGAAGAGCGCCGCTACGACAGCCTGGAAGGCGCTATTGAGCGCATGGCCGAGGCCAACGGCCATTTGAGCGCCGAACAGGTGCGCCATTTAACAACCCACGGCACCAAGCAAAACGACGACGGCAGCCTTTCCTGGAAATTTGATCATTACTTCTTCACCCGCTTTTCGGCGCCTGCCGGCATCCAGCCCGCCGAAGCCCACGAGATGTGGTCCAATATCCAATGCCCGGCACTTCTGGTGCGCGGCGCCGAAAGCTGGGCGACGGACCCAGAAGAAGACGGCAACGCCAGCTATTTCTCCGACTGCACGTCGGTCACCGTAGAAAACGCGGCCCACTGGGTGCATCACGACCAGCTGGACGTTTTTCTCGGCCATTTGCGGAAATTTCTTGGCTGATCGATAGGGCTGCGGGCGCCCTTGAACCAGGTATGGGAAGGTGGCACTCTTGGGCCATTCGGAATAACTGCGCATACAACAAACTTAGGGAGGCGGCGATGCTCGATCTTTATTTCTGGACCACCGATAACGGCTATAAGGCGCGCCACGGCATGGAAGAATCCGGGCTAGCGCATAATCTGAAACCGGTGGAGTTGCCCAAGCGCGAACAGTTTTCGCCGGAATTTTTAAAAATTAGCCCCGGCCACAAAATCCCGGCCTTGGTCGATGATGACGGGCCCGGCGGTACGGTAAGCCTGTTCGAATCCGGCGCCATATTGAAATATCTGGGCGAGAAGGCCGGCAACGGATTGTACCCCGATGATCCGGCCAAGCGCATAATGGTGGACCAATGGCTGTTCTACGGATCGGCCACCTTCACCACCCATGCCCAGCAATTGGGCCTGTTCACCAAGCGCTTTCCCGAGGACGTGCCGCCGGTAAAAACCTATTACCTGGAACAGTTCCACGACTTTTGCAGCATTTTCGATAAGCGCCTGGGCGAAACCGAATATCTGGCCGGCGATGACTACACCGTCGCCGACATTTCCGCCTACCCGGATATCCACATGTACCATTCCGACGGCGTCGCCACCGGTGATTACCCCAACCTCACCCGCTGGCACGATGCCATTCAAGCCCGCCCGGCGGTGGAACGGGCCTGGGGGCCTTACTGATCGGAGCGCTTTAAAAGGGCAGCCGCCATGGGAACCGAGATCGAACGCTTTTTGGACCTATACGGCGCCCTGGCGCGGGTGACCCATGACTGGATTGCGGCGGCGCCGGATGATGTTCTGGAATGGGTGCCGGTTGCTGGCGAAGGCTCCCTGTTCATCGACGGGCGCGGGCGCATGAGCATCCTCGGCCAGTATATCCATATCATTGTCGGCGATCACGTGCAGGCGCCGCAACTCGCAACTTGCGATGACGGCGCCAAAATAGACGCATTCGATAAGAACATTGCGGCGAAGCTACGGGCCAGCCCGACCCTGATCGATGACGCCAAGGCGATGCACGATGAAGACATGACGCACTTTGCCGCAATTGGCGAAGCCCAGATGGAAAAGCACATCTTGCGGGGCCAACACCAATGGCGGCTGGCCGATTATCTTTGGAGCATCTATTCCCACCGGGCTTTTCACGTGGGCAATATGGATATCTATTTGCGCGCCTGCGGAGTCACACCGCCGGCCTTCTATCCAACGATACAGGCGGGCTAATTTCAAAAAGGAGCAGGCGATGACCACGGACACCCTGAATTTCACCAACCAGGACTTCACCTATATCAACCACGGTGAGCGGGCCATGAACTTGCGCCTGGTGCGCCCCGCCGGCGATGCCACGGTCCCGGCGATCATCGATCTGCATGGCGGCGCCTGGAACAATTCCGGCCCTGAATCCTGCCAGGAGAGAGGCGAGGTGCTCGCCGCGTCTGGCATCGCGGCGGCGGCGCTCCAATTCCGCCATGGACCGGACCGCTATCCTTCGACCCTGGAAGATATCAATTACGCAGTGCGCTGGATGAAAGCCAACGCGTCCGAGCTGGGCATCGATGCCGCCCGCATCGGCATTGCGGGCCAATCCAGCGGCGGCCATCTGGCTATGCTGGCGGCCATGCGGCCCAGTGATGCCCGCTATGGCGCACTGGAGCTGGAAGGCGGCACCAGCATCGACGCCAGCATTGCCTGCGTCGGCATGATGTGGCCGGTGATCAATCCTTTGTCCCGCTACCGGTATGCCAAGGGCCTCAACGCCAGCGCCGAGCCGCCGAAATGGTCCGCCCATATTCCGGGCGCCCACGACACCTATTGGGTGACCGAGGACGCCATGCGCGAAGGCAACCCAATGCTGGCGCTGGAGCGCGGCGAGGCGGTGGAAACGCCGCCGGCGCTTTGGATCCAAGGCCGGCCGGATGCGGTGCATAATTATGTGGACGAAGATTCCGGCCAGACATTGACCGAGCCGGAACGCTTCGCTGCCAATTACCGCAAAGCCGGCGGCGATATAGACGTGCTCTATATAGACCAGGAGACACGCTCATCGACACCGGTGTTTCAGGCGCTGGCGGATTTCTTTGTCAAAAATATGGGCTGAAAATTTGCGCTAGGCGGGCTCATTTATATCCACCGGCACGCCCGGCTGGTTCTTCGATGCGCGGATACTGAGCGCTGATTTTACGTGGCTGACCTTGGGCGCGGCAGTGAGCTTTTCGGTCACGAAGCGCTGATAGGTCTCCCAATCCTCGGCGACGATCTTCAACAGAAAATCTGTTTCCCCGGCCAGCATGTGGCATTCACGCACCTCCGGCCAGCCGCGCACCAGCGTTTCGAATGCGACCAAGTCCGGCTCTGCCTGGCTGTCGAGGCCGACCTGGGCGAACACGGTCACGTTGAAACCCAATGACATGGGATCCAACTCGGCGTGGTAGCCGCGAATATAGCCGGCTTCTTCCAACGCCCGCATGCGCCGGAGACATGGCGGCGCCGAGATGCCGACCCGGCGCGCAAGATCCACATTGGTGATGCGCCCCTCGTCCTGGAGATCGTGTAAAATATTGCGGTCGATGTGATCAAGTTTGACCCGGTTCATCGGCTACCATCCCTTTTCCCTCACCCGGTTGGGTTCCAATACTAATTCTAGCGGTCCGTTTGCGCAATAATATTTCAAAAATGGAAAATATAATTTCGTGGCGCCCAGTGGAGCCCATGCGCGCCCTTCACCGAAAATTGTGCCGGGCGGGGCGGCCGGTAAGCCGGTGACCGCTTGCGCCGGGCGGGCGGCAGACCTATTTTAAGGCCAGAATTCACCAAATTGGAGCCGCATCTGTTATGGACAGCCACCACGCGAAAGTTTTGATCCTGGGATCCGGCGCCGCCGGATTGACATCCGCCATTTATACCGCCCGCGCCGGGCTGGAACCTACTCTGGTCCACGGTATGCAACCCGGCGGCCAGATGACTATCACCACCGATGTGGAGAATTATCCCGGTTTCGCCGATGTGATCCAGGGCCCCTGGCTGATGGAACAGATGCAGGCCCAGGCCGAAAACGTGGGCACCAACATGATCGCCGATCTTATCACCGAGGCCGATCTATCCTCCGCGCCGTTCCGCCTGAAGGGCGATTCCGGCGACGAATATACGGCCGATGCACTGATCATCTGCACCGGCGCCGAGGCCCGCTGGCTGGGGTTGGCGAGTGAACAGACCTATCAGGGCTTTGGCGTTTCGGCCTGCGCCACTTGCGACGGTTTTTTCTACCGGGGCCTGGAAGTGGCGGTCATCGGCGGCGGTAACACGGCGGTGGAAGAAGCTCTATATCTGACCAACCACGCCGACAAGGTGACGCTGATCCACCGGCGCGATGAGTTGCGCGCCGAAAAGATGCTGCAAACCCGCCTCCTCGGTCACGACAAGGTTGAGGTGATGTGGGATTCGGTGCTGGATGAGGTGCTCGGCAAGACCGAAGGGCCGATGCCCGAGGTGACCGGCATCAAGGTGCGCAACGTAAAAACCGATGGCGTGACCGAACTGGACTTATCGGGCGTGTTTGTCGCCATCGGCCATACGCCGAACACGGATTTGTTTAAAGGCCAACTTGATCTGGACGATGAAGGCTATTTGATCACCAATCCAGACAGCACCGGCACCAAAATCCCGGGGGTATTTGCCGCCGGCGATGTCCAGGACAACAAGTTCCGCCAAGCCGTTACGGCGGCCGGAACCGGCTGCATGGCGGCCCTGGAAGTGGAAAAATATCTGGCCGCCAAGGAGGCCGGCGAATTGGAAGCGGCCGAATAGGCTTCGTTTAATTCAGGCGAATTTCGCATAAAGCTACCATCCGACCCGCATCCTGGATTATATTGGATTCCGGGGGTTAGATTTCCCTGAAAGAGCGGCGAGGCGGATATGGACTGGGACAAGTTAAGAATATTTCATGCGGTGGCCGAGGCCGGCAGCTTTACCCATGCCGGCGAGACCCTGAATTTGAGCCAGTCGGCGATCAGCCGCCAGATATCCTCGCTCGAACAAAGCATCGCCGTCAGCCTGTTCCACCGCCATGCGCGCGGTCTGATCCTGACTGAACAGGGCGAGGACTTGTACCTCACGGCGCACAACATATTCCACCAGCTAGCCATGGCCGAGGCGCGTCTGACCGATAGCCGCGAGCGCCCGCAAGGCCCCTTGAAGATCACCACCACGGTCGGCTTCGGCTCGGTCTGGCTGACGCCGCGCATCAAGGAGTTTCTGGATCTCTATCCGGAAATCGATGTTTCCATCGTTTTGGTCTATGACGATCTCGATCTGTCCATGCGCGAGGCCGATGTGGCCATACGGCTGACACCGCCGCGCCAGCCCGACCTGATCCAGCGCCATTTGATGAGCATCCAGCATAATGTTTACGCGTCTCCAGAATACCTCAAAGAACACGGCATGCCGCAAAAGCCGGAAGATTTGGACAATCACAAGATCATCACCTTCGGCGAGGAGGTGGGCGATCAGATCGATTTGATCCCGGCCCTGAACTTCCTGGTCTATTCCGGGCGCGACAAAAGCGATCCGCGCAAGCCGGTTCTGCAGGTCAACAATGTCTATGGCATTTATCGGGCGGTGCTATCCGGCCTCGGCCTCGGCGCCTTGCCAGATTACTTTCAGGTGGGTACCACGTCGCTGGTGCGGGTGCTGCCGGAAATGCAAAGCCCTCCCACCGAGGTTTATTTCGTCTACCCCGAAGAACTGCGCCATTCGGCGCGCATTGAAGTGTTCCGCGACTTTTTGGTGCGCAAAGTAATCGAATCGCGTAGTTGACGAAATAGGTTTACGCTCCATCCCAGATTGCGGTCAAAATGCACCAATATTATTTGATAATGATATTCATTCGCATATTTTAGATTATATTTATCCGCAACAACAATGTAATATATTGTAATATAACAATAATTTATCCATGCAAAAAATGCATAGGTGGGCTTCGCGATTGGCAGTTGTTTTCTGGGTAAATAATACCTAATTATTGATCAGCGACGTTGATGTATGTCCGTCGCAGTTTTGGGCTTCGGCCCGGAACGAGGGGTCTTCGGACCCTACGTCTCCCAGACGTGAAGCCTCCCTGTTAAACTTGCTGGAAAGCCTCGGCTTTCCAGCATTTTTTTTTAAATTCAATGATGCGCGCCGGAACATATTCGGTTTGGGCAGCAACAAGGGCGCGCCGCTTGCGTGGCGCGCCCCGAAATTACTCTCCTAGCCGGATGGCTGGATCAGGCGTCTTCGACGCTGGTTTCGACGCCGGCGTCGGTGAAGACCTGTTTCAACTCTCCGCTTTCATACATTTCGCGGATAATATCACAGCCGCCAACGAACTCGCCCTTTACATAGAGCTGCGGGATGGTAGGCCAGTTGGAAAACTGTTTGATGCCTTCGCGGATTTCGCCGTCCTGAAGCACGTCGACGCCCTTGAATTCGACGCCCGAAAGCATCAATGCCTGCACCACGGCGGCGGAGAAGCCGCATTGGGGAAAGCTGGGCGAGCCCTTCATGAAAAGGGTGACGGGCGCAGAATCAATTTCTGATTGGATACGTTCAAAAGCGGGGTTGTCGTTCATGGTGTCCTCTTTGCGCTAGTGTGAATTTGTTATGTGCTGTTCAATTCTCGGGCACGCTGGTCTGCAGCGCCAAGGCGTGCAGATCGGTGCCCATCTTGCCTTCGAGGGCGGCGTAGACTAGCTGGTGCTGCTTGATGCGGGGCATCCCTTCGAACGCCGGTGATACCACATAGGCGGCATAATGATCGCCATCGCCGCGCAGATCTTCGATCGTGACGTTGGCGTCCGGTATGCCGGCCTTTATCAGCCGTTCAATCTCGCCGATGTCCATTGCCATAAATGTCGTTCCTCAATTTTCGGTTCGGTCGTGACTTTGTAGCCGGTATTGTCCAACTTAGGGTCCACAAAATCTATGCGGATATACTGTAGGAGATTACTATGGAATATAGGATATTTCCTTCTCTAGGCAAGTGGGTGCGGATCAAATTCCGTTTACGCCGCGCCCATATAGTCCGGCAGCCAGGCTTCAAAGATCGCTGCTAAATCCTCGATGGCGGCGCTTTCACCGGCGAAAGTCAGGAAATCGCCGCCTGTCTCGCCAATCTTCGATGCCGGAATGCCGGCAGCTTCCGCCGCTTGGAGTACAGCGCCGGCGTCTTCCGTGACGAGAAGATAGCGGCCCTGGTCTTCGCCGTAAGCCCAGGCGTGCCGCGGCAGGTCGCCGGACAAATCATCAACGGTCGCACCGATGCCAGCCGCCATGGCCATTTCGGCCAGCGCCACCAGCAATCCGCCATCAGATAGATCGTGGCAGGCGTTGACCGAGCCGTCCAGGATCTGCCCGCGCACGAAATCGCCGCAGCTGCGCTCGGCGGCCAAATCCACAGCCGGCGGCGCGCCCTCTTCACGGCCGAGGATTTCGCGCAAATAGATCGACTGGCCAAGATGGCCAACCGTATCGCCGATCAGAATGATCGCATCGCTGATCCGGGCAAAACCGATGCCTACCGCCACCTCGCAATCGTCGATCAGTCCGACGGCGCCGATAGCCGGCGTCGGCAAAATCGCCTCGCCCGCAGTCTCGTTATAAAAACTGACATTTCCGGAAACCACCGGGAAATCCAAGGCGATGCAGGCATCCGATATGCCTTCGATAGCGCCGACGAACTGGCCCATGATGCGCGGCCGCTCTGGATTGCCGAAATTCATATTGTCGGTGACCGCCAAGGGCGCGGCGCCAATGGCGGTGAGATTGCGCCACGCCTCGGCCACCGCTTGGCGGCCGCCTTCGGTGGGATCGGCAAAGCAATAGCGGGGCGTGCAATCGGTGGTCATGGCGAGGCCCTTGTCCGTATCTTGGACGCGCACCAGCGCCGCATCGCCGCCCGGGCGGGCCACCGTATCGTTCATCACCAGATGATCATATTGCTCCCAGATCCAGCGTTTGGAACACATGTCCGGCGCGCCCAAAATAGTGCGCAGCGCGCCCATGATGCTGTCCGGCGCCGCCACGTCGCCCGCAGCCAGAACCGGTTGCAGCGGCGTCTTCTCCCAGGGCCTGTCATATTCCGGCGATGCCAGGGCCAACGGATCGATGGGCAGATCGGCGGCAATCTCGCCGCCCATTTTCATCACCATGCGCCCCGTATCGGTGAGGTGCCCGACGACGGCAAAATCCAGCTCCCATTTATCGAATACGGCACGCGCGGTATCTTCGGAGCCGGGCTTCAATACCATGAGCATGCGCTCCTGGCTTTCCGATAATAGAAACTCATAAGCGGTCATATTCGCCTCGCGGGCCGGCACCGCATCCAGATCCATCTCGACGCCGACACCGCCCTTGGAGGCCATTTCGAAGCTCGACGAGGTCAGCCCGGCGGCGCCCATATCCTGGATGGCGACGATGCAATCGGTCTGCATCAGCTCCAGGCACGCCTCGATCAACAATTTTTCGGTGAACGGATCGCCGACCTGCACCGTCGGGCGCTTTTCTTCTGAATCATCGTTGAATTCGGCCGACGCCATGGTGGCGCCATGGATGCCGTCGCGCCCGGTTTTGGAGCCCACATAAACGACGCTGTTGCCGGCCCCGGTCGCCGCCGAATAGAAAATCCGGTCCTGCGCGGCGATGCCGACGGTCATGGCATTGACCAAGATATTGCCGTCGTAGGACGAATGGAACTCGCAAGCGCCGCCGACCGTCGGCACGCCAACGCAGTTGCCGTACCCGCCGATGCCGGCGACCACGCCCGAAACCAGATGCCGGGTCTTGGCGTGATCGGGGCTGCCGAAACGCAGCGCATTCAAATTGGCGATGGGGCGCGCGCCCATGGTGAAGACGTCGCGCAAGATGCCGCCGACGCCGGTGGCGGCGCCTTGATAGGGCTCAATAAAAGAAGGGTGATTGTGGCTTTCCATCTTGAAGATGACCGCCATGCCGTCGCCGATATCGACGACGCCAGCATTCTCGCCGGGCCCGCAAATCACGTTCGGGCCTTCGGTGGGCAAAGTCTTCAGCCACTTTTTTGATGATTTGTAGGAACAATGCTCGGACCACATGACGCTGAAAACGCCAAGCTCGGTCAGGTTCGGCTCGCGCCCGAGAATATCCAGAACCTTTTGGTATTCCGCATCGCTCAAACCATGCTCGGCGATCACATCGGTGGTGATGGCGTCCATTACGCTGGCCCCGCCAGCGCCGCCGCGACGCCATCGAACAGGGCTTTGCCGCCGGTGCCGCCGATCAGATCTTCGATGGCGTCTTCCGGGTGCGGCATCATGCCCAGCACATTGCCGGCGTCGTTGTAAATGCCGGCAATGGCGCGCTGGGAGCCATTGGGATTGGCCGCATCGGTCAGCTTGCCATCCGCGTCGCAATAACGAACAGCCACCCGCCCCTCGCCTTCGAGCCGGTCCAGGGTCGCATCGTCGGCGAAAAAATTGCCGTCGTGATGGGCCACCGGCACGCGCATCACATCGCCCGCCGAATAGCCGCCAAGAAACACGCTATCGGCGTTGTCGATGCGCAAATGCACATCCTTGCAGATGAATTTCAGCCCGGCATTGCGCATCAGCGCGCCGGGCAGCAATCCGGCTTCGCAAAGCACTTGAAAGCCGTTGCAGACACCCAACACGGCCACCCCCCGTTCGGCGGCGCGGCGCACCTGGCCGATCACCGGCGATTGCGCCGCCATCGCGCCGGCGCGCAGATAATCGCCGTAGGAAAAGCCGCCGGGAATGACGATCAGATCGGTTTCGGGCAGCTCGGTCTCGGTATGCCAAACCTCGTCGGGCGCGGCGCCAAAGGCTTGGCTAAGCGCCATAACCATGTCGCGCTCACGGTTCGATCCGGGAAAGACGATGATGGAAGATTTCATATTGTTCCGAGGGTGGCCGGTGTCATTTCAGGCTTCAATCTCAATCTCATAATTTTCGATCACCATATTGGCCAGCAATTGGCGGCACATGGCGTCAACTTGGGTTTTGGCTTCCTCGGCATCGTTGCCGGCGAGGTCGATCTCGATATATTTGCCCTGGCGCACTTCGCCGAGGCCATCGAAGCCGAGCGCTTCGAGCGCATGACCGACGGCTTTTCCTTGCGGATCAAGCACGCCCGGTTTCAGCGTGACATGGATTTTTGCTTTCAAACGCGCCGCCCCTCAAATTTCTATCGTTACTGTACCAGGGTCGGACCCTGGACGTCGCCAGGGCCGGGATCAGGCAAAATGCCAAGCCGGCGCGCGACCTCCTGATAGGCCTGTTCGATATCCCCCATATCCCGGTGGAAACGGTCGATATCGAGTTTTTCATTGGTTTCCGCGTCCCACAAACGGCAGTTATCTGGGCTGATCTCGTCGGCGATCATGATGCGCATCTGCTCGCCGTCCCAAAGGCGGCCAAATTCCAGGCGGAAATCCACCAGCCGGATGCCGATGGCGAGGAACAATCCGCTCATGAAATCATTGGCGCGCAAGGCCAGATTCATCATCTCGTCAATCTCGTGATGATTGGCCCAGCCGAAGGCGGTGATGTGCTCTTCCAGCACCAAGGGATCGCCCAGTTCTTCGTTCTTGTAATAGAACTCGACAATGGAACGGCCCAAGGGCTGGCCCTCATCCAGACCGAAGCGCTTGGCCAGGGAGCCGGCCACCAGATTTCGCACCATCACCTGGATCGGGATGATTTCCACCTCGCGCAACAACTGCTCGCGCATGTTGAGGCGGCGGAGGAAATGGGTGGGGATGCCAACCTCGCCCAAGCGGGTCATGACAAATTCGGATATACGGTTATTGATCACGCCCTTGCCGGTAATGATGCCGCGCTTTTGGTTCCGCCGGCCAGCGGCGTCGTCCTTGAAATAGGCGACGATGGTCCCCGGCTCCGGCCCTTCGAAAAGGTCTTTGGCCGTTCCTTCGTAAATTTTTCTACGTCTTGCCATAATCTTGGAATTCCAAAAGCGCCCTTGAGGCTGGGGGTTCGGGCCGGTAAATGCCGACCGCCCGGCGCTACGGGATACCTGTCCCCTATAGCAGGGGTTGGCGGTCAATACAATCAAGTCTCAATGCCGATTACGCCCATTTCAATATCTTCGAATGCGGTTTCTCCGGGGCGTCCCGGCGCAAATTTAAATATGGGCCGTGTCTCCGGAGAATCAATGGATGGCAGTGCGATAAGCGACGCGCACACCGTGCCGAAGCCACGCTCGGTGACGATAGTCATGGCGCCGTCGGCGCCTTCGCCAGCATCGTGGACGCGGCTGGACAGCAGCGCCCGCCAATCCTGCCAGTCGCCGGTTTCGGGATCGGGGACCGCGGCGCGCCGAAATTGCGGCAAATAGCTGCGCGTTCTGGGTGAGCGGTCGTCGTTGACGCCGCGCGCGGTCACCATCGAGACGCCGTCCCCCAATGGCTTCACCTCGGCGCGGGCGCCCCAATCGGTGGCCGAAACGCTAACGCAAAAAGCATCGCGGTTGTCGGCGATGACCAGATTGAAGGGCCGGTAGGCGTTCGGATTGACGTCTTGAAGCGCCTCGGCAGCAGCAGCGGCGTCGGCATGTTCGAGCACTTCCAACGGCAATTCGCCGCGGCTGCGATAACCTTCGGCCGGGCCCAGCGCACCATGTCCGTTGAGGATCGCCGCCACCACGCCCCAATCATTGATGCCGATCCAGGTGCCACCGGCAACGGTGTCCTGGCCAGCGGTGGTCTCGGGCCGGTCGGGCCAGTGGCGCCCCGGCGCCAGCCACGCCCGGTCGATCATTTCATCCCGGTTGGCCGCCAGTAGCAGCGGCCAATCGTGACCGCTGCGGCGGTGAATAATGACAGTGCACATTGTTCATGAATAGCCCGTTCGGCGCCGGCTCGCCATACCTTGCATGAAATATCATGAATTGCCGGCTCCGGGGCGGGCCAGAGGTGTTGCAACGGCTCGCAATCCCTCGTAAATACAGGCCGCGAGCGGGGTTCAGCCCGCCGCCAACCAGAACCAGCAGGCAAGGAACCATGGCCGAAATTTTCAAGGACCGTAAAAGCGCGCACGAAGCCAAATTCAGCCTCGATCAGGATACCCAATTCAAGCTTGATTCGCGGCGCAACAAGCTCTTAGGGCTTTGGCTCGGCGAGCGGCTGGGCAAAACAGAATCCCAATTGGATGCCTATGCCAAAGAGGTGGTGATCTCTGATCTGGAGGAGCCCGGCGACGAGGACGTCATCCGTAAAGTAATGAAAGATATTGCCGATGCGGGCAGCGATTTAACGGATGCGGATATCCGCGCCAAGCTGGAAGAGTTTGCAAAGGAAGCGCGTGAACAAATTCTCGGCGACGACGGATAGAAGCCCCCGCGCCCAGATATTATTTAAAGCCGGTGTAAACGCCGGAGGCCAGCCATGAACGCCAATCTGCCCAGCTCCAGTCACGGCAACAGCCTGATCGATGCGGTCGCCGACTGGCTGATGGATCAGGCGCTGGGAACCGCCAGCCTGGAAGACCTTTTGACTGAATGTTCGCTGCGCCTGAACGCCGCCGGCGTGCCGCTCTGGCGTTCGGCTATCGCCTTTCAGACCCTGCACCCCTTGTATGAAGCGGTCTCGCTCATCTGGTACCGGAAAAGTGGCCTGCAACCGGTGGGCCATTTTCCCGAAGGCGTCAACGCCCGCACCGAGGCGTGGCTGAACAGCCCGCAATATTACCTCATTTCCAACAATTTGCCGTTTTTGCGGCGGCGGTTGACCGGGCCCGAGGCGGTCATCGATTTTCCACTGCTCCAGGAATTGAAAGATGGCGGCGCCACCGATCATCTGGTCTTTATGGTGCCGTTCGGCGGCGCCGAATATGCGGCGCCCGGCCATGACGGTATTCTGGGCTCCTGGACCACCGACAGGCCCGGTGGCTTCACCGACGAAGATATCCGCGCTCTGACGCGCATCCAAAGCCGGCTTGGCGTCGCCTGCAAAATCGCTATCCGCGAGCAGATCACGCGCAATGTGCTGAGCGCTTATCTCGGCCCCGAGGCCGGCCAGCAGGTCTTGCTCGGGCACATCAAGTTGGGCGACGGTGAAAGCATTCATGCGGTTATTTGGTTCTCCGATCTTCGCGATTCCTCGGCCCTGGCGGACAGCTTGCCGCCGGACGAGTTTCTGGCGCTGGTCAACGACTATTTCGCCTGCACGGCGGGCGCGGTGATCGAAAGCGGCGGCGAGGTGCTGCGCTTTATCGGCGATGCGCAACTGGGCATCTTCGCCATTCGCGGCAATGGCGTGGACGAAAATGTGGCCTGCGAAATGGCTTTGCGCGCCGCTGCCGAGGCCGAGCGCCGGCTTTTGAAGCTGAACCAAAAGCGCGCCGCCGCCGGCGATGGGGATATCGATTTCGGCATCGGGCTGCATTTGGGCGACGTAATGTACGGCAATATCGGCGTGCCCGAACGGGTCGAATTTTCGGTCATCGGCCCGGCCGCCAACGAGGCGGCGCGCATCGAAGGCCTGACCAAGGAAACCGGTTGCCGCGTGCTGGTGAGCGATGTTTTCGCAGCCCAGGTGAAACGCTCGTGGCGATCCCTGGGCGCTCATGAGTTACGCGGCGTCGGCCAGCCGATGGAAGTATTTACCCTTGAAAATGATGCGGACTGAGTATGACTGAATACAACGACATCCTTAATTTCTGGTTCGAGACCACCGATCTGGGCGCCGAATTAGAGCTCAATGAAGCCTGGTTCCGATCCACCGACGCTTTCGATGCCGAGATCCGAGAGAAATTTCAAAGCACCTGGCGGGCGGCGGGGACTGGTGCGCTGGATCATTGGATGGACGCGCCCGATAGCTGCCTGGCGCTGATTGTCCTGTTGGATCAGTTCCCGCGCAATATGTATCGGGGCCAGGGCCGCGCCTATGCCAGCGATTTTCGCGCCCGCGTTGCCGCCAAGCGGCTTTTGGCCAAAGGCTGGGACACCGATTTCGGCAAACGCTTTCGCACATTTGCATACCTGCCGTTCGAACATTCCGAATCCGTCACCGACCAGGAACGCGCCGTTGAATTGATGAATAGCCAGGGCGAGGAACGGGGCATGAAGGCGGCCCAAGAACATCTGGACGCAATCAAGCGCTTCGGGCGCTTCCCCCACCGCAACGCGCCCATGGGACGTACCAGCACGGCGGCGGAGCTGGACTATCTGAAAGACCCGCCGAGGTGGGGAAAGTCGGCGATCAAGAATGCGGACCCGGACGAATAGAACCTGTCCGATAGTTCCATGACACCGGCCCCGGCGCCTGAGCCGCGCGCGGCGCGTAACGCACGCGCCATCATGCTGATGGTCCTATCGGTGGCCATGCTGTCGCTGGTGGACGGTATCGCCAAGTTGGTCGCGGCGGACGGCCTGCACCCCTTCATGATTGCCTTTTTCCGCAACCTGTTTGGCATGCTGGCGATGGCGCCGTTTTTCCTGCGCACCGGTCTGGCTGGCCTCCGGACAACGCGCCTTCCCATGCATCTCGGGCGCGGCGCCCTGCACGCCACCGCCATGCTGTGCTGGTTCACGGCGCTGACCCTGGTGCCGCTGGCCGAGGCCACCTCCATATCCTTCATGTCGCCGGTCTTTGCCTCCATTGGCGCAGTGCTGATCCTGGGCGAGCGCTCGCGTCCCATTCGCTGGGCATCTGTGGCCATCGGGTTCACCGGCATGCTGATCATCATCAGGCCGGGCGTCATCGATATGAACCTGGGTGCTACTCTCTTGATCACCGGCGCCGTCTGCATGGCCGGCGTAAAGCTGATGGTCAAGTCGTTGTCGCGTACCGACAGCCCAGAAACCATCGTCGCCTATATGAGTATCACCCTCACCCTATATACGTTGGTGCCGGCTTTATTCGTCTGGGAATGGCCGGGGGCGCGGCTTTTATCGATGCTGGCGGCCATGGGCGCCCTCGGCACTGCCGCCCACGTGGTGCAGACTTATTCCTACCGGGACGGCGAGGTCACCCTGGTCGAACCCACCGGTTACATCAGGCTGGTCTGGGCGGCAGCGGTGGGCTTTATCCTGTTCGCCGAAGTGCCTGAAATTTGGACCTGGGCCGGCACAGCCGTTATCATCTTTGGCGCCACGTTGCTATTGCGCGAAGAAATCCGCATCGCCCGCGCGGCGCGGAGGCAAAAGCCGTCATCCGTTCCAGGGCTGGATGTCGAGGGCCGGCCATAATTCCCGCCAGCGGGCCACCTTGGCTTCGTAGATCTCGGCGTTGACCTGGGCCTTGTTGGGACGCACCAACATGGCGCAAAGATCGGCCAGTCCAAAGGGTGCCGTGACTTCAAATTGTGCGCCGTCCTTGCGCACGCCGACGGCGGTCGCCGTAGTCGGGAAGGTGGCGATGGCGTCGTCGGTGGACGTGTAGGGCTGGATGACAATACCGAACCGGTCTTCGTACCAAAGATGGACGCGGGCCTGGTTTTTCACGTCGGCCTTGATCGGAATATCGGAAAACAAGGTCCGGATGCGCTCTTCTTCGGCAGCTTCCGCCTCGGCACTCAAATCCGCGCCATCGAAATAGACAATGTCCATATCGCGGATGCCGTGTTCTGGCGGCAAGCCCAATTTGACGTTCCAAACTGTCTGGGTAACGGCACCGGCCACCAGCCAGGCGTCCGGCAGCCTGACGTCCGCCCAGCGTTCCAGCACCGGGCCCGCCAGCGGGCTGGCACGGACGCAGCGTTCAAGAAAATCCCGGTCCGTGCTAACCGCCGGTCGCCTTGGCCAGCATGTCCTTGTTTGCCTTGGTATCGAAAATATTGATTTCCTCTTTGCCCTCAGCATCCTTGGCCATGCGCTCGCGAATTTCCGCCGCCATTTCATTGTTGCGCTGCACCGCCGGCCGCGCTTCCATAGCGCCGATCCAGCGCATGAAGTTGGGATGCGCCGCTTCATCGACGCCGTAGTTTTCCCAACCCTTGACCCAGGGATAGCTGGCCATGTCGGCGATGGAATATTCATCGCATCCGATCCATTTTGAATCGCCCAGCCGGTTTTCGAGCACCTGGTAGAGCCTGGCCTGCTCGTTGTTATAGCGGTCCATAGCGTAGGGGATTTTTTCCTTGGCGTAATTGTTGAAGTGGTGGGCCTGGCCAAACATGGGGCCGATATGACCCATCTGAAAGATCAGCCATTGCAGACAATCAAAACGCGCGCGCTCATCTTCGGGCAGGAACTTGCCGGTCTTGTGGGCGAGGTAAATGAGAATGGCGCCCGATTCCATCATCGTATAATCGCCGCCGCCGGGTCCGTCCTTGTCGATGATGGCCGGAATTTTGTTGTTCGGGCTAAGTTTCAAGAATTCCGGCGTAAACTGCTGGCCAAGGCGGATAGAGACGTCCACATGGGTCCATTCGAGGCCGCATTCCTCGAGCATGATCATGACCTTCTGGCCGTTCGGTGTGGGCGTGGAATGGAGTTCAATCATTGTTGTTGTTCCTTTTTGTAAGGTGATACCGGTCAGGCGGACGCCTGCATTTCGGCGCGGATACGCACCGCCGCCTCGTTCACGCGTTGCACCGCCGGGCGGGCTTCCAGCGCGCTAAGCCAGCGCTTGAAATTGGGATGCTCGTCCAGATCGAAATCATAGGTCTCCCAGCCCTTGGTCCAGCTATAGCTGGCAATATCGGCGATCGAATAGTCATCGCAGCCGATATATTCGCTTTGTCCCAGCCGGTTTTCCAGCACCGAATAGAGGCGCAAAACCTCTGAGTGATAGCGTTCCTTGGCGTAAGGCACATCTTCCTTGGCAAAGCGGATATAGTGGTTGGCTTGGCCGAACATGGGCCCGATATGGCCCGCTTGGAACAGCATCCATTGTTGGATGTCGTAGCGAGTACGGGCGTCATCGGAATAGAATTTACCCGATTTCTCGGCGAGATAGACGATGATGGCGTTAGATTCCATCATCGTATATTCGCCGCCGCCGGGCCCGTCGGTATCGACAATCGCCGGCACCTTCTGGTTCAGGCTGAGCCGCGTGTGTTCTTCCGAGCGCTGATCGCCCTTGCCGAAATTGACCAGGACCAATTCGTATTCCAGGCCGGTTTCTTCCAGCATCAGCATGGCTTTTTGGCCATTGGGCGTCGGCGCGGTGTGCAACTCAATCATCTATGGGTCTCCTTGGTGTACTTGCGGGCTTTATACACACATTATGAAATCAATGGTCGGGCTGCTCAAGGACCAACTCGGCTAGCCTTGCCAAAGGCAGCCCGGTTGATAGGATCGCTGCAACCGGCACATCTCAAGGGAGCGCCTTAGCATGGCTGAAAAAACCACCAAGACGGATCTGGAATGGCGGCATCAATTGACGCCCGAACAATTTCACGTGACCCGCGAGCACGGCACCGAGCGAGCTTTTTCCGGCACTTATAACGATTGCAAGACGCCGGGCACCTATGCCTGCATCTGCTGTGGCGCCGATTTGTTCCTCTCCACCGACAAGTTCGATAGCGGCACCGGCTGGCCCAGCTATACCCAGCCCGCCGAAGACGCCGCCGTCATCACCGAACAGGATGCCAGTTTCGGCATGGTCCGAACCGAAGCCATGTGCGCGGCTTGCGATGCTCATCTTGGCCATGTGTTTCCGGACGGCCCGGCGCCCACCGGGCTCCGCTATTGCATCAATTCCGCGTCCCTGACCCTCAAAGAAGACGAAGGCTGAACCTGGCCTTGTACTTGGTTAAGGACCGGACCGCTTGAACCCGGGCGGCGGCGCCGGCGCATCGGCCAATACCCGCGCGATCCTGATCATGATCCTCTCGGGCGGCCTGTTAAGCGTCAACGATTCTTTCATCAAGGCGCTGCAATTGGACGGCATGCATGTCTTCGAGGTGGTGTTTTTCCGCAACCTCTTCGCCCTGATATCGTTGCTGCCCCTCTATGTCCGCACCGGGCCCCGTCAATTGCTGACAAGGCGCTTGGGCCTGCATGTAGTGCGCAATATCCTGCAAGCCATTTCCATGACCCTTTGGTTCTGGGCGCTGGCCTTCCTGGCGCTGGCCGAGGCGACGACGCTGGGCTTCACCTCACCGGTCTACACCTCCATCGGCGCCATCATCTTCCTGGCCGAGCCATCGAAGGGGGTGCGCTGGCTCGCCATCGGAATTGGCCTGGCTGGCGTGTTGATATTCATCCGGCCCGGCTTTGGCGAGGTCAATATCGGCGTCTGGATGATCACCGGGGCCGCCATTACCGGCGCCGCCGTAAAGCTGATGACCAAGTCCCTCACCCGCACCGAAACGCCGACCACGATTGTTGTCTATATGAGCCTGATCCTGACCATCATCACGTTCGTGCCAGCCTTGTTCGTCTGGACCTGGCCGGAGCCAGGACAATGGCTGCAGCTCGTGGCCATCGGCGTCGTCGGCGCCATCGCCCACGTGCTGGCGACGGAGGCTTATAAATTGGGCGAGGTGACCGCGCTGGAGCCGGTGATATTCACGCGCCTGATCTGGGCGGCGGCAATCGGCTTTTTCGCGTTCGGCGAATTTCCGGGGCTCTGGTCCTGGGCGGGCGCCGCCGTGATCATCTTCGGCGCTGCATTGTTGATGCGCGCCGAAGCGCGAAGCTGAGATAACGGCCGGAGCGGTTGACTGGCCCCGCAAATTACGTTTCCATTGCGCCAATCAATGAAATTGGGGCAAGCAAAAAAAGGCTGATGAGACATGGCTGAAATTATTCTAGGCGTCGGATCCTCGCATGGGCCGCTTTTGAACCTGCCGCCCGAGGAATGGGAGGTGCGCGCCAATTTCGACCGGGCACAGCCGGAACTTGCCTTTCGCGACGGCACCTACACCTTCCCCGAACTGGCCGAATTGCGCGCTTGTGATGAATTCATCGATCAATGCGCCATCGAAGTAAAGCGTGAGCGCTATGTCCAATGCCAGAGCCAATTGGACGAATTGGGCGCCCAGTTGCGCGCCGCCGATCCGGACGTGGTGCTGATCGTCGGCGATGATCAGCACGAATGGTTTTTCGAAGACACACAGCCCGCCTTCGCCGTCTATTGCGGCGACGACGTGCAGAACCTGACCTGGTCCGAGGCCGCGCGCGCCGAGCGGATCAAGGTTGGGCGCGGCGGTGATCTTTATTCCTATCGGCCCGAAAACGATCAGACCTATCCGGTGGAGCGCGAATTGGCGGAATTGATCGTCGGTGCTGCCATGGACGCGGAGATCGATGTCGCCGCCTCTATGCAACAACCCACCGGGCCGGACGGCATCCGCAATATTGGCCACGCCTACGGCTTTATCTATCGCCGCCTTTTACAGGACAAGCCGATCCCCATCGTGCCGATACTGCAGAATACCTTCTATCCCCCCAACCAGCCGGCGCCCAAACGCTGTTTTGAGCTGGGCCGCGTTATTGGCCAGACGATCCGCGATTGGAAGTCGGACAAGCGCGTCGCCGTGGTAGCCTCCGGCGGCATCAGCCATTTCGTGGTCGATGAAGAATGGGACCACAAGATGCTGGACGCGCTCGCCGGCGGCGACACAGCGACACTGATCAATGAGCCCAATATCATGTTCCGCTCGGGCTCGTCGGAGACCAAAAACTGGATCACCGTGGCCGGTATCATGTCAGAAACGACGAGCGCCATGGAGCTGCACGGCTATGTGCCCTGCTACCGCTCCGAGGCCGGCACTGGCAGCGGCATGGCCTTCGCCACTTGGCGCTAAGCTATCCGCCGGCGCCTGATATCCGCGCCAGTTCGGCGGCATATTCCCGGTAGCGCTGGTGGTATTCGCGGTACGCCGGTTTGCCCGCCGTCATTTCCAAAAATCGCTCCAGCACCGGTAGTTGGCGGGCGGCGAACAGGGCCGCGTCCACATCCGCCAAGCGCGGTATCAACGAGACAAAGCTGACCACTACATGACCGCCGAGGCGTTTCTTAGATACCTTGGTCAGCTCGGCCAGAAGGTTTGGGACGCTTTGCAATAGCCAATCGGCATAGGGCTGGATGATCGCCGCCTGGCGCGCAAGCGCGGCGCCCTCGAAATCGAAATCGCTGCGATCCAAAATTTTTCCGTCCCGGTACACCGGCTCGGCCGCTTCTGAGACATCGCATTCCCAGCCATCCCTCGGAACCAGCAGGTCTGCCTGTTGGTCCTCTTCCCGGTAAGGCGAGAACGGCATAGTCCGGCAGCGGGACGGGCGTGCATCGTAGATTTTGCAAGCCCCGTCATCGGCCAGTTCGGGACAATCCATTTCCGGCGGAATATAGGCCGTCGGCGCAATGCGAACGGCCAATTCTTTGCCATTTCGAAGGGTGACGCGGGCGCCGAGCCGGGCGGTATGATCGAACAGGGACGCGCCTTGGCGCAGCGGCGAGAAAATAACAGCCAGCGGAAACCGCCCGGCGTGGGATAGCGCATCGTCGAGGGTCAGCGGCAGCCACCCTTTGCAGCAATGGCCGCATTGAGTGCAATGAAAGCGGCGCTCCATTTCCCCGTTACCGCACGTTCAGGCGGCGCAGCATTTTTTGTACTTCTTGCCCGACCCGCAAGGGCAGGGATCGTTGCGCCCGACCTTTTCCACGTGCCGGGTTTCCGGTTTCGGATTGATATCACCGTCCACATAGACCCAGCGCCCGGCGTCGCGGCGGAAGCGGCCCAGCTCGTGATGCACATAGCTTTCGCCGCCCCGTTTGAAGCGGGTAACGAACTCCACCGTGCCGGCCTCGTCGTCTGGCCCACCGGCGGTGGTACCGCGAATCTCTAACCCCATCCATTTGGCATCGACGGCCATGGCTTCGGCCGAGGAGCGGTTGAAATCGCCCTGAACTTCCGGCGCGTGGGTGGCCTCGATATGATCGAACTCGGCATTCACATAGGCCGTGTAGCGGGACCGCATCAGCAGCTCAGCCGTCGCCGCCGGCTTACCGCCGATGATCGGGCCGCAACAGTCGTCATGGTCTAGCTGGGAGCCGCAGGGGCAGGCGCTCATTTCCGGCGTAATCCTTTAAAAAAAAGCCAAGGTGCGCATTTCGATGGACTGGCGCGCATAGGCGCCCGGCGGTGTTGTCGGATCATCGAACGATGTGTGCGCGGTAAAGCGCGCCTTACCTTCGGTGTCCGAATCATAGACTTTGAAAACCAAGGCCTCGTCCCTGGCCATTTTCGGAAAATGGTACCATTGGTGCGCCGGGTTATATTTGACCTGATAGGTCTCGCCGCGGCGGTCCGGATAGCGCCGCTCGGACGCGATCAAATCATCCATCGCCAGACTTCGCCAATCGGCGATGGCAAGTGGGTTTTTGATGATCGGCTGGTTGATGGCCCGCCATACCTGGATCACCGCAAAGCGGCCTTTCAGCAATTCATCGGCCTCGTCGGGAAGCAAATCGCGCACCCGCTGCGGGCCTGACCATTCGGTGTAATCGTTGTGCACCGACAATACCGGCTCGCGGACCAGCTTTTCTTCGCGTTCCGCCTGATCGCCGGAGCGCAGCGTGTGATCGAAAATATGCACCCGGTGGGCGCCGGAGACCTTTTTGATCAGCGCTTCCACTTCCGGGTAATAGACTTGGCGTAGCTCGTCCTCGTCAAAAAAATCAACCATCTTGGTGTCGTGATCGACAAACTCAAAGCCCTGCACGTCCAACGCAAATTCAGCGCGAATAGCGCGGCCGTCGGCCATGGTTACCGTCTGGCCCTCGCGTTTGCCGCCCATCGCGCGGCGGCCCATATTGCCGGCGCCAAAGGTTTCGTTGACCGGCTTGACACCGGTGTCGATGGAATACATGACCGTAGCATCAATCGCGTTTGCCGATTTATCGGCCTCTGCGGCTTGGCTCATAGGCTTCCCTCCCAATCATCGAATGACACAAATATGGCGCATACTAGAACATATTTGGGCGGCCTTTCCAATTCCGGTGGCCCCAGCGCCCGCATTAAGGTTAAATGACTTGAGCTAAATCAATGACCCGGCCCGCCCATTTTGTAACCTTCATCCCATCGCCGCCCCAAACCCGCCCAAAGGATCCAAATCATGCAAGGCAAAATCGTGCTCGAAGAGCATTTCGCGCTGGAAGATACCTTTACCGATACCAAGCGCTTTCCCGATGCCGGCCAGGCCGATGATCTTCGCCGCCGCTTGCTCGATATCCTCGATATCCGCCTCGGCGAAATGGACCAGTACGGCATCGAGCTTGGTATCCAGTCCTTAAACTCGCCGGGCATCCAGTCGATCCTGGAGCCGGCCAAGGCGGTCGAGATGGCGCAAAAAGCCAACGATGTGCTCGCGGGCGAGGTGGCCAAGCGCCCCGACCGTTTCGCCGGTTTCGCCGCCCTGCCGATGCAGGATCCGGACGCCGCCATCATCGAGGTGACGCGCTGCATCAAGGACCTGGGCTTCGTCGGCGTCAACCTCAACGGCTTCAGCCAAAAGGGCGATGCGGACACCCAAATCTTCTACGATCTCCCTGAATTCCGCCCCCTATGGGCGGCCATCGAAGAACTTGACGTGCCGGTCTATCTGCACCCCCGCAACACTTTGCCGAGCCAGGGGCGCGCCTACGAAGGCCATCCGTGGTTTGAACATTCCGGCTGGGCCTTCGCCGTTGAAACCGCCATCCACACTTTGCGCCTGCTGGCATCGGGCCTGTTCGACGAGCATCCCAAATTGCAGCTCGTCGTCGGCCATCTGGGCGAACGTATTCCGTTCGATCTGTGGCGCGTCGACCACCGTATTTCCAAATCACCGCAAGGTATTCCGGCCAAAAAAACCATGACCGAATATTTCCGCGAAAATGTCCATCTGACCACTTCGGGAAATTTTCACGACGAGACTTTGCATTTCACCATCGACCGGGTCGGTATCGACCGCGTCCTATTCTCCGTCGATTATCCGTTCGAAACTACCGAGGAAGGCGCCGTCTGGTTCGACAATGCGAACCTTTCCGAAGCCGACCGGGTTCAGATCGGCCGCGATAACGCCATCAAGCTGTTCAAGCTGGACCTCTGATCTACTGCATGGCGTTCGGCAGGTAGAGCGAGATTTGCGGGAAGCCGATCAGCAGCGCAACAACCACGGCTTCACAGGCCAGGAACCAGGTGACCCCCCGGAAAATGGTTTCGAGAGAAATCTCGTCGCCAACCACGCTCTTGATCACATAGACGTTGAAGCCGACCGGCGGCGTCAACAGCCCGATCTCCATATATTTGACAATCAGCACGCCGATCCAGACCAGATCAAGCTGCAAGGCTTCGAACATGGGCAGCAGCACCGGCAGGGTTAGCAGCAAGAGGCCGAGCGGGTCCAGGAACATGCCGAGGATGAGATAGATAACAGATGCCGCGATGACCAACAGAAGCGGGTTGAGCGCCAAGGCGCCCAACTGTTCGCCCATGAAGTTAGGCATGCCGCTGAGGGTCAGGAACTTGGAATAAATCACCGCGCCGATGGCGACGAAGAAGATGCGCGCCGTGGCCGATGTGCTTTCCAGCACGCTTTCGCGGAACACCAGCCAGGTCAGACGGCCTTGAATGAAGGCGATGACAAAGGCCAGGAACGCACCGGCGGCGCCCGCCTCGGTCGGCGTCATGACGCCGGCAAAGAGCCCGCCGATGATGGCAAACACCAATAGCAATATGGGCCAGACTTCCGCCAGCGCCCGCCAGCGTTCCGGCTTTAGCTGGGCAACTTCGTCCTTGGTCAAGCGCGGTGCAATCTCCGGATTGATGGAGCAACGCGTGACGATCATGACCGTATAGACCGCCGCCGTCAGGAGCCCCGGGAGTATGCCGGCGATCAACAATTTTACAATCGAGACCTCGGCGAAGATGCCATAGAGCACAAACAGAATTGATGGCGGGATCAGTGAGCCGAGGGTGCCGGCCGAAGCAACGACGCCGGTGGCGAGGCCTTTCTCGTAGCCTTGCTTGAGCATTTCGGGAATGGCGATGCGGCCCATGGCGGCGGCTGTCGCGACGGACGAGCCGGACGCTGCGGCAAAGCCGGCGCAAGCCAGGTTGGTAGCCACCGCAAGTCCGCCTGGAAGTGCGCCAAACCACAATCGCGCCGCTCGGAACAGGGCCGATGAGATGCCCGAATTGTGGGCCACCGAGCCCATTAGCAGGAACATCGGAATGGCGGTCAAAGTCCAACTTGCACCAAATTCAAACGGCGTATCCTTGATGATGCCGAAGC
>JABHAA010000091.1 GCA_018674495.1 Rhodospirillaceae bacterium
ATATTTGTCGATTTCATAGTTGTCCTCCCTTTGTGATTTTATATTAGGCAGCATCATGTAGGCGCATATTCTTTGCGCTGGCAATATAATATCGCAATACAACTGGGGCTAAACTCGGGGTAATTTCTGGGTCCGCACTGCGGCATCCGGCCATCGGTCCGGCACCATGGCGAATATGCGGGCTTCGCGCTTGCATTGTTCGCAATTCGTTCTAAATAAGTAATTGAGGGCTGCGGGAAACGGGAAAGGCATCCGTTGGAGACCAAATAAAACCGGTATGAACCGGTATAAACCGTAAGGAATAGTAATGAACCGGTATGGTCGAATTTCCGTAAATATGTCGCAGTGCCAACATTGAGAGGACCCTAGCAGAATCGAAATTTCGATGATTGTGGCCACGCAGTCCATTGCCAAGCCAAGTGGGAATCAATAATTTAGCCTACGAATAATTAGCCAATACAAAATTTAAAATCATTCCCATGGGAGACATTGATTATGAACATCCAAAATTCATTGGTTAAATTGTCGGTCGCCGGAGCGGCGGTCATGATGCTGGCGAATTTCGCAGGGACGGCGAACGCTCAAAGCGTTGCTGATTTCTACAAAGGAAAAACCATCACCTTGAATATCGGTTATGGCGCTGGCGGCGGATATGATACCTACAGCCGCGTTCTGGCCCGCCATCTGGGCAACCATATTCCCGGCAATCCGTCGGTGGTGCCGAAAAACATGCCCGGCGCCGGTTCCTTGCGCGCCGCCAATTTTGTCTATAACGCGACCCCTAAAAACGGCACAAATTTACTGGTTTTCGCATCCTCCGCAGCGCTCGAGCCGTTGTTCGGCGGCGGCAAGTCGAAGGCCAAATTCAAGACAACCGGCTTTACCTGGATCGGCAACATGAACCAGGAGATCTTCTCCTGCGGCGTCTGGAAAAGCTCCGGCATCAAAACCTTCGACGAGTTGATCAAAGCCAAAGACGTCGCCTTCGGCGCCACCGGCCCAGCGGCCATCACCAGCCAGCACGTCAAGGTATTCAACAACCTGGCCGGCGCCAACATCAAGATTATTTACGGCTACAAAGGCACCAAGGGCATTAACCTGGCCATGCGCCAAGGCGAAGTGTCCGGCAGTTGCGGCCTCGCCAAATCGTCGATCCAGTCGCGCTGGCAGAAAGACATCGATCGGGGCGATCTGAAGGTGCTGGTGCAGTTGGGTATCGAGACCGATCCGTTCTTCAAGGGCGCCGCTCATATCTTCAACTATGCGAAGACTCCGAAAGCCAAGAAGGCCATGGAAGTGATCTTCGGTCAGTCCAAGTTGGGCCGCCCCCTGGCCGCCGCGCCGGGCATTCCGGCCGACCGCCGCGAAGCCCTACGGAAAGCCTTCGCCGACACCATGAAGGACCCGGGATACCTTGCAGACGCCAAGAAAACCCGCCTCAAGATCAACTGGCAAAGTGGCGCTGAAGTTGAGAAAATGTTGGCCGGCTTCCTGGCGACGGACGCCGATGCTGTGGCCCTGGCAAAACAAGCCATCGGCCGTAAATAGCGCCGGCAAAACCCTTAAAACGCGGTAGGGGCGGGCATCACCAGCTCGCCCCTATTCGCACCAACATAACAAATACGCGGAACAGGGCCCATGGAATCCGAAATGCTTCTGATGGCGACCAAGGCTGCCATCTTGATGACGGACCCGACGCGGCTGGCGTTCTTAGGGCTAGGCGTCCTGTTCGGCCTGGTGCTCGGCGTAATTCCGGGTTTGAGCGGGCTGGTAGGCTTGTCGCTGTTGTTGCCCTTTACCTTCGATATGGACCCGCATACGGCGATGGCATTCCTCATTGGCCTTTCCGCCGTGGTCGCCACATCGGACACCATTCCGGCGGTCCTGTTCGGGGTTCCGGGCACGGTCGGCTCGGCGGCCACCATCCTCGACGGCTTTCCCATGGCCCGCAAAGGCGAGGCGGGCAGGGCCTTTGGCGCCGCCTTTTCGGCTTCGGTCATCGGCGGATTGTTCGGCGCCGTCCTCCTCGGCATCTCCATTCCCATATTGACGCCGGTGATGCTCAAACTGGCGAAACCGGAATTGCTGACCTTTTGTCTCTTCGGGCTGTCACTGGTTGCGGTGCTCGGCGGCTCAACGCCGATGAAAGGCTTCGCCGCAGCCTGTATCGGCATCCTGATCGCCACGGCGGGCGATGATCCGCAGACCGGCACCCTCCGCTGGACCTTCGACAGTCTTTATCTCTATGACGGGCTGCCGGTGGTACCATTGGCGCTCGGCCTGTTCGCACTGCCGGAATTGGCCGACCTGGTCATCACCCGCACGCAAATCGCTGGCAGTACCCGCATGGGCTCCCGCTGGAGCCAGATGCTGGGTATCCGCGATACCCTGTCGCATCCGTTTTTGGTGCTGCGCTGCTCGTTCATTGGCTCCGGCCTCGGCGCTATTCCCGGCCTCGGCGCGGCGGTCATCGACTGGATCGCCTATGGCCATGCCGCCAGAACCGAAAAAGGCGCCTCGGAAACTTTCGGCAAGGGCGATGTGCGCGGCGTTATCGCGTCTGAGGCCTCCAACAACGCCAAGGAAGGCGGCGCATTGGTGCCGACCATCGCGTTTGGGGTCCCCGGCTCGGCTTCCATGGCTTTGCTCTTGGGCGCTTTCCTGATCCAGGGGCTGATCCCCGGGCCCGACATGCTGACGACGCATCTGGACGTCACCTACACCATGGTCTGGTCGATCGCCATCGCCAATATTCTGGGCGCTGGCATTTGCTTCATTTTTGCCAATCAGTTGGCCAAGATAGCCCTGGTGCGCATCGGCATATTGGCACCGGTAGTACTGGCCATCACCTTCATCGGCGCGTTTCAGGCTACCCGACAGTGGGGCGATCTCGGCGCGTTGTTGCTGATCGGGCTGATCGGCTGGATGATGAAACGCCTGGGCTGGCCGCGCCCGCCGCTGATTTTGGGCTTCGTGCTCGGCGATCTGGTCGAACGCTATATGTTTATATCGGTGTCCCGCTATGGCTTCGAATGGCTTGAGCGGCCGGTGGTGATTGTCATGCTGATCATTACCGCCATCGGCCTCGCGGTGCCGGTTTACCGCAAGCACCGGGCCCGCGTGGCGGCCGGCGCCGGTAAGCGCCATCTCGCATTCTCAGCCGTCAACAATTGGCCCGATGTGATTTTTTCGGCCATCATGGCGGCCTTGTTCGCCGGATCGCTATTTATATCATCAAGCTGGGATCTGAACGCCAAACTGGTACCCCAGGTGATCGCCTGGTCCGGGCTGGCCTTTACGCTGGTGGTGCTGATCGGCCGGTTCGTCAGTTTCACCGCACCCGGTGAGGCGGGCCCCGCCGTTCATTTTGATATCCAGGCCGATTACGGTGATCTTTCGGTGGCCACCATATTCCTGCGTTTCGCCCGCTATTACGGCTGGTGCGTGGGCTTCCTGGGCGCCGCCATCGTGACCGGCATCATACCGGCCATCTTCCTGTTCCTAGCCGGCTTTATCCGCTTCGACGGGCGCGAAAGCTGGCGCATGACATTGATCATATCGGTGGGAACGACGCTCTTTTGCTACATATTGTTCCACCACATATTGCATGTGCCGTGGCCGCAATCGATCATCGGCGATCTGTTCCCAGACCTCCGTTCCGATAATTATTTCAATATATTATAGGTTCAGCCGGTTTTCAGTGTTGCGCCGGCGTCTTTCCAGGCGCCGAGCCCACCGGCCATATAACGGACATCAGTGATGCCCATATCGGCCAAGGTCTTGCCCGCCAGGGCCGAGCGCCCACCCGATCCGCAATAAAGGATCAGCGTCTTGCCGCAAACCAGATCCGCATTGTGCATGGGGCCGTCCACATCGGTGATCATTTCCAAAAAACCGCGCGGCGCATGGATGGAACCGGCGATATAGCCGCCATCCCGCTCATGCTTTTCGCGCACATCGACAAACAGAACACCGGCATCACCCAAGGCTTTCACAGCATCCTCGGCGGCAATAATTTCCACCATGCCGTTCGCTTCGGCCATCAATTCTTTCAAGCGGCGTGCAGCCATTAAAAATATTCCTTTTCTAATTCGGGTTTTGTGCAAACCGCACCGCTTCGGCGGCGGCGCGTAAAAGACCAAGGGCCTTATTGCGGCATTCTTCGTGTTCCGACTTGGGATCGGAGTCGGCAACGATGCCGGCGCCGGCCTGAACGTACAGGGTGTCGTTGGTCAACACGGCGGTGCGCAGCGCAATGCAAGTATCCATATCGCCGTTGGCGCCGAAATAGCCGATACAGCCCGCATAAATTCCGCGCCGTAGGGATTCCAATTCGTCGATGATCTGCATCGCCCGAACTTTCGGCGCGCCCGATACCGTGCCCGCCGGAAATCCCGACAGCAACGCATCGACGGCGTCGTATTGCTCATCCAGATCGCCTTCCACGTGGGAGACAATGTGCATCACGTGGGAATAGCGCTCGATCCCGTTCTGTTCGGTCACGCTCACGCTGCCGGTCTTGGCGACGCGGCCCACATCGTTACGGCCCAAATCCAACAGCATCAAATGTTCGGCCAACTCTTTCGGATCGGCCAGCAGCTCTTCGGCCAAACGGTGATCTTCGGCGTCATCGGCGCCGCGCGGGCGGGTGCCGGCCAGGGGGCGGATGGTGACGCGCCCGGCGCGCATGCGTACCAACAATTCCGGGCTCGACCCAACAATCGAAAAATCGCCGAAATCCAGGAAAAACAGGAACGGCGAGGGGTTGATGCGGCGCAAGGCCCGATAAAAAGCCAACGGCGGCAGATCGAACGGCATCGAGAATTGCTGCGATAAAACCACCTGAAACACATCGCCGGCGAGGATATATTCTTTGCCCTTTTCGACGATCTCGCAGAATTCCTCTTCGGTCATGTTGGATTGGGGCTCGCCGAACTGTTGGATCGGATCGCGGCCATGGCGCGGCAGGCTTTTGTCAAAATCATCGAGCACCTTGCCCAGGCGGCTGAGGCCGGCTTCATAGGCATGCTCGGCGGACACGCCTTCGGCGGGCCAGGCGGGCGTCACGATACTAACCAGATCCTCGATGGTATCGAAGACGGTGATAATGGTCGGGCGCATGAACTGGCCATCCGGCACGTCCAGGTTTTTCGGGTTTGTATCGGGAATATCTTCGGCCAGTCGCACCGCGTCATAGCCCATATAGCCGAATAGGCCGGCCGCCATTGGCGGCAGTCCGGGCGGCAGATCGATGCGGGATTCGGCCAAGACGCTACGGAACGAGGCCAACGTGCCGGCGTCTTCGGAAACCGGGCAGGGCTCGAAGGCACCGGCGTCTTCCAGTGCGTTCCGGTTAATTTCGGCCCCATTACCGTGGCAGCGCCAGATTAGATCGGGCTGCATGCCCAAAAAGGAATAGCGCCCCCGGATCGAGCCGCCTTCCACCGATTCAAGAAGAAAACTATTGGGAGCGCCGTCGACCAGTTTGATCATGGCCGACACCGGCGTCTCCAAATCGGCGATCATGCGCGTCCATAGGACCTGCGGTTTGCCGGCGTTATAGGCTGCCTCAAACGCCGTGAAGCCAGGCTCAGTATCCATTTCCGGCGCCGCCGCGCCCGCTCCTCAAGGGCGCATCGAGAGCCGCTTGATTGACCGTGACGCCAAACTTAGCGCGCATCGCCGCCGCCAATTGCGCGGTCAAATCGTTGCCGATGCCCTGGTTCAATTGGGTGCGAATTTGCTCGGCGCTTTCTTTATCGGCCAGGGGATTGGCGCGCTCGATATGTTTGAGAACGGCGATAATCTGGCTCTCACCAGCGCCGGCGGTGGATGCCTGGCCAAGCCTTTGAGCAAATACTGCGGCCACCACGGCGCCCGGAAGCCGCTTTTCGAGCCCTTGGCCGGTGCGCGTGAAGGCCTTAGCGGTCCATTGGGTGCCGCCGAACTTCTTGGCTACTTCGGCAAGGTCCTTACCAGCCTGGATATCCTTGACCAGACCATCGGCCCGGCGGCCCGCCACTTCGGCGCGCCGGTCGCGCATCATGGCGTCGCGCACCTGGGAGCGGACCGTCTTCAGCGGGCGTAACGTGGGCGGCGTCACCTTGTCCATATGCAGCATGAAGTAGCCGTTTTCGCCGCTATCGATGAGCGGGCTATCATTGTTCTCCCCGGTCTCAAAGGCGACCCGCACCACTTCCGGATCGAGCCCCGCAACCGGCGTGCCCAATTCGCCCGTGCCGGCCCGGTTGGTTTTGGTGAACTTGGTCACTTTGAAATTCAATTTGCGCGCCGCTTCATCAAGGGTATCGCCGCCGCCGAGGGAATCTTCGAAATTGTTGGCCAGCTTGAACAACACATCGACGGCTTCTTCCGAGGCGATTTCCTTTTTGATTTGCGCCTTCACCTCATCGTAGGTGCGCGTCTGGGTGGCGCTGATCTTGGTCACTTTCAAGATATGCCAGCCGAGATCGCTTGCAATGGGCTGGCTTACCGCCGATGCCGCCAGCTCGAATGCGGCGTCGGCCAAGGCCGGTATCGGTAACTGGCCGCGCGACACTTCGCCCAGATCGGTGGCTTCGGCATCCATCTTGGCAATATCGGCGGCGACTTTGTTGAAGTCCGTGCCCGCCGACAACGCGCGGTGGGCCTTTTCGGCCTCGGCCTTTGAATTCAGGAGTATTTGTTTGATGGCCCGAAGTTCCGGCACCGTGAACTCATCCAGTCGGTCCTGATAGGTTTCGCGGATTTTATCCTCGGCAACCTCAATCTCGTCCAGAACATCCTTGATTTGCAGGCGCACCAGCGAAAAATCCCGATTTTCCGGCGCCGTGAAGCGGGCCGCGTTGTCTTTGTGATATTTGGCAAGCTCGCCATCGGGTGGCTGGCTGACAACTCCCAAGTTGCGGTTGGGGATGGAGATCACGTCGGCGATGCGCCGTTCCATCCGGTAGCTGTGGATGGCGTTGGTCAAGGATTTGGGCGCTATCTGGCCGTTGATGATGCCGCTCAAAAGCTGCGAGCGGATCAAATCGGAGCGGAACAGATTTATGAAGACGCCTTCCTGGTAGCCGTTGTCGTACAGAATGCGGTTGAACTGGGTCCGGTCGAACTGGCCGCTGGCGCCGCGAAAGCGCTGGTCGATGCGGATTTCCTGAGCCAGCGTGTCTTCGCCGACAATCAGCCCCATATCGCGGGCGCCTTCGACGAACACCGCCTGGCTGATCATGCCGTCGAGGACCCGCCGGGTCACGCCCATGGCGCGCAGCTGATCCTCTGTAACGTCAGTGCCGAGGGCGCGCCTAAGGCGGGAGATCTGGCGCTGCACCTCGCTGACATAATCCCGGCGGCTGATTTCCCGTTCACCGACCGTGGCAACCGTGTTGGCGTTGCCGTCACCGGTGAAGCTCAAATGATCGCCGATGCCCCAAACCGCGAAGCTCAACACCAACAGGATTATCAGCACCTTGGCGCCAAGGGATATCATTGCTTTTCTGAATTTTCCGTACATATTTTGGTCCCAGTATTACCGATTGCCGAATTGGGGCGAAGTATATCTCCGCCGGCCGCCGCGCGGCATCATAAAAGCGTGACCGGGCGCCCGCAACCACCATCGCCAATACCAGCCGGCACGGTGGTAAGGGGCCAATTCCTGTGTTATTGAGCGCGCCTGTAATCTTCATGCAAACGGAGGCCGCAATGGTGAATTCGCGCACACCCCTGATCGCCGGTAATTGGAAAATGAACGGCCTCCTCGGCGACGGGCGGGCCCGCGCCGAAGATCTGGCGAAGCGCATGCAAGGCGCCGCTAACCCGGGTTTCGAGATGCTGCTCTGCCCGCCGGCGACGCTGATTGCCGGCACTGCGGCGGCAATTGAGGGTTCTGGGCTTTTGCTCGGCGGCCAGGATTGCCATTTCAATAGCGGCGGCGCCCACACTGGCGATATCTCGGCCGCAATGCTCGCCGATTTCGGCTGCAGCCACGTGATTGTTGGTCATTCCGAGCGCCGCGCCGACCATGGCGAGGGCGATGATCTGGTGCGCGCCAAGGCTACCGCCGCCATCGAGGCGGGGCTAATCGCCATCATCTGCGCCGGCGAGACCGAAGCCCAACGCGACGCCGGCAAAACCAACGATGTGGTCGCCGCCCAGGTGCGGGGATCGGTCCCGGACGGCGCCGATGGATCGCAAATGGTGATTGCTTATGAGCCGGTTTGGGCCATCGGTACCGGACGCACCCCAACCGAGGCCGAGGTGCAGGACGTGCACGCCATGATCCGCGCCACCCTGGCCGAAGTAACCAACGATGCAACCGCCCAGAGTTGCCGGATTTTATACGGCGGCTCGGTTAAGCCGGACAACGCCGCCGGATTGCTGGCGCTGGCTGATGTGGATGGTGGATTGGTCGGTGGCGCCAGTCTGGCGGCGGCGGATTTCTGGGCCATCGCAGCCGCAATCGGTTAACAAGTTATAGGGATCACTGCCGCCGCAGCAATCATTAGCCTTGCACAATTGCGCCTGGAGACATAGATAAGCGCTTCTTCAAGCTTGAGATAGACCATGACAGCAGTCCTCATCGTTATTCATCTGATCCTGGCCATCGCCATGATATTCGTCGTTCTCATTCAGCAGAGCGAGGGCGGCATGGGCAGTATGGGCGGCGGTGGCGGCGGCATGGGCGGTTTCATGACCGGACGCGCTGCAGCAAATCTTCTGACCCGGGTAACGGCGGTGCTGGCCGCCTTGTTCATGGTTTCCAGCCTGGCCCTGGCGATATTGGCCAATAATACCGGTGATCGCGGCTCGCTCCTGGACCGAAGCGCACCGGCGCCAGCGAATCAGCAGCAAGGTCCGAGCGTTCCGGGCATGCCGAACCTGATCCCGGTGCAACCGGACTCGCCGGCCAAGCCGTAAAAAATCCCGGCTTTCCAACACTTTAAAAAAAATAAGCACCGCAAGTGACTAATCTGCTTTTGCGTGGGCCCTCGTTCCTGTACAACGCCGGTCCATGACGCGTTTCGTATTTATCACCGGCGGCGTGGTTTCCTCACTCGGTAAAGGCTTGGCCTCGGCGGCATTGGGTTCCTTGTTGCAAGCGCGTGGTTTCAAGGTGCGCCTGCGCAAATTGGACCCCTATATAAACGTCGATCCGGGAACCATGAGCCCCTATCAGCACGGCGAGGTGTATGTCACCGACGACGGCGCCGAAACCGATCTCGATCTCGGCCATTATGAACGCTTTACGGGGGTCTCGGCGCGGCGTACCGACAACGTCACCACCGGGCAGATTTACTCCAAGGTGATCGCCAAGGAACGGCGCGGCGAATATCTGGGCGCCACCATCCAGGTGATCCCGCACATCACCAACGCCATCAAGGAATTCGTGCTCTCCGACATCGATGACGAAGATTTCGTGCTTTGCGAAATTGGCGGTACGGTCGGCGATATCGAGGGCTTGCCGTTCCTGGAAGCCATCCGCCAGCTTGGCAACGAATTGGGCCGCGACAAGGCCATGTACGTGCATTTGACGCTGTTGCCTTATATCGCGGCGGCGGGCGAGTTAAAGACCAAGCCGACCCAGCATTCGGTTAAGGAGTTGTTGAGTCTAGGCATCCAGCCGGACCTTTTGTTGTGCCGATCCGAGCATCAATTTTCAGACGGCGACCGCTCGAAAATTGCCCAATTCTGTAATGTGCGGCGGGATTCTGTGGTGCCGGCACTGGACGTGGAATCCATCTACCAAGTGCCCATCAGCTACCACGAACAAGGCCTCGACGACGAAGTGCTCCGCCATTTCGGTATAGAGCTGCCGGCCCCCGACTTGAGCCGCTGGAAAAAGATAACGAAGCGCGCCTTGGCGCCCGAGGGCGATGTGGCAATCGCCATCGTCGGTAAATATATGGGTTTGAAAGACGCCTACAAATCCCTGTCCGAGGCTTTGGCCCATGGCGGCATCGCCAACAATGTGCGGGTCAATCTCAAATGGTTGGAGGCGGAAATATTCGAAGAGGCCGGCACGGTCGAACATCTGGAAGACGTGCATGGCATTTTGGTACCCGGCGGCTTTGGTGAGCGCGGCGCCGAGGGCAAGATCATGGCCGCCAAGTTCGCCCGCGAGCGCCACGTACCCTATTTCGGCATCTGTTTCGGCATGCAGATGGCAGTGGTTGAAGCGGCGCGCAATCTGGCCGGCATCAAGGGCGCCGGCTCCACCGAGTTCGGCCCTTGCGATGCGCCGGTGGTCGGACTGATGACCGAATGGGACAAGGACGGCGTGACCGAGCAACGCGGCGAAGACAGCGACAAAGGCGGCACCATGCGCCTCGGCGCCTACGATTGTAACCTGGGTGACAACAGCCGGGTGCGCGGCATATACGGCAACAAGGCCATATCCGAGCGCCACCGCCACCGCTACGAGGTCAACATCGCCTACGAAGCGGAACTGGCCGGGGCCGGCCTGGTGTTTTCCGGCAAATCCCCTGATGGCGTGTTGCCGGAAATTGTCGAAATACCGGAGCATCCCTGGTTCATTGGCGTGCAGTTCCATCCCGAACTGAAATCCCGCCCATTCGAGCCGCACCCATTGTTCACCGATTTCATCCGCGCCGCCGTCGATCAAAGCCGGCTGGTTTAAGGATATGACCGTGGCCAACCACGTCAGCGCCGGCACCGTCACCTTCGGCAATGATCTGCCTTTATCGCTGATCGCCGGGCCGTGCGTCATGGAGAGCCGGGATCACGCCATGAAGATGGCCGAAGCGCTGGCCGAAATGGCGAAATCTCTCGGCATTGGGATCGTCTACAAATCGTCGTTCGACAAGGCCAACCGCACCAGCATCGACAGCCACCGGGGTATGGGCATGGGCGACGCGCTGGAAATCTTCACCGAAATCAAGGAGACGTTCGGGCTACCGGTAATCACTGATGTGCACACGCCGGAGCAATGCAACGAGCTGGCAGGCGTCATGGACGTTTTGCAAATCCCAGCGTTCCTTTGCCGCCAGACTGATCTACTAGTAGAAGCAGGAAATACCGGCCTGGCACTCAACATCAAGAAGGGGCAATTCCTGGCACCCTGGGACATGGCCAACGTGACCGCCAAGGTGGAAAGCACCGGCAACCGGAACGCCATGGTCTGCGAGCGCGGCGCCAGCTTCGGCTACAACACGCTTGTCTCGGACATGCGCGCGCTGCCGGTCCTGGCATCCGGCGGCCACCCGGTAATCTTCGACGCCACCCACTCGGTACAGCAACCGGGCGGCGAGGGCGCGACTTCCGGCGGCGAGCGAAAATTCGCCCCCGTCCTGGCCCGCGCTGCCGTCGCCGTTGGCGTCGCCGGCGTCTTCATGGAAACCCACGACGACCCTGACAATGCACCGAGTGACGGGCCAAATATGATAAAGATCAAATATCTATCGGATATAGTGAAAGTTCTACAAGAACTTGATGCAACGGCCAAATCGTACCCGGTGAATATTAACTAATGGCTGTGCCCGCATTACCAAAACCGGCCTCATCAGCTATGTAATCACAACCCATTTGCTTCTGAGAGACCCTAAATCATGACCGCAATCGTTGACATTCTCGCTCGTGAAATTCTCGATTCCCGGGGCAATCCGACCATCGAGGTTGACGTGGTTCTGGAGACCGGGGCCATGGGGCGGGCCGGGGTGCCATCCGGGGCCTCTACCGGCGTCCATGAAGCGGTCGAATTGCGCGATGGCGATAAGGCGCGCTTTGGCGGTAAGGGGGTGCAAAATGCCGTTGCCAACGTCAATGGCGAGATATTCGAGACTATCTCCGGCTTCGATGCCGAGGACCAGTTGCATATCGACCGCACAATGATAGCGCTTGATGGCACTGACAATAAATCAAGACTCGGCGCCAATGCCATTCTCGGCGTCAGCCTTGCGGTCGCGAAGGCCGCTGCGCTTGAGGCCGGGTTGCCGCTATACCGCTATATCGGCGGCACGCAAGCGTCGCTAATGCCGGTGCCGATGATGAACATCATCAATGGTGGCAGCCACGCCGACAATCCTATCGATATCCAGGAATTCATGATCATGCCGGTGGGCGCCGCCAGCGTCACCGATGCCATCCGCATGGGCGCCGAGGTGTTTCAATGCCTGAAAACTGCGCTCCAGGGCGCCGGCCACAACACCAATGTGGGCGACGAGGGTGGTTTTGCGCCGGGCCTTTCCAGCACCGATGAGGCCCTCGGCTTTGTGATGAAATCCATTGAGGCGGCCGGCTACAGGCCCGGCGACGATATCGTCATGGCCCTGGATGCGGCCTCGTCCGAGTTTTATAAAGACGGCAGATACGAGTTGGCCGGCGAGGGCAAAAGCCTGGATGCGGAAGCGATGACCGATTATTACGCCGATCTGGTGGCCCGCTATCCCATCGTTTCGATCGAAGACGGCCTCGATGAAGATGATTGGGATGGCTGGAAGGGTCTGACCGAGGCTTTGGGGCCTAAGGTGCAGCTTGTCGGCGACGATCTGTTCGTCACCAACCCGAAACGGCTGCAGCGCGGCATTGACGGCGCGATCGCCAATTCGATTTTAATAAAAGTCAATCAGATCGGCACCTTGTCGGAGACCCTGGAGGCGGTGGAAATGGCCCACAAGGCCGGCTACACCACCGTGATCTCGCACCGTTCCGGCGAGACCGAGGACGCCACCATCGCCGATATCGCGGTCGCCACCAACGCCGGCCAGATCAAAACCGGCTCGCTGTCACGCTCCGACCGGCTGGCCAAATACAACCAATTGATCCGCATCGAAGAAGCCCTCGGCCCCGAAGCCCGCTATGCGGGGCGGGGGGTATTGCGCTAGACTACCCTCAAATTAGGGGGGACTTCATGGAATTCAGCGTATTCGACCATCTCGATTTGGTCCCGGGTCAGGATCTGACCGGCTATTATGAAGACCGGCTGAAGCTGGTCGAGCGCTACGATGAGATCGGTATCCGCTCCTACCATATGGCCGAGCATCACGCGACGCCGCTGGGCATGGCGCCGTCGCCGAACCTGTTCCTGGCCGCCGTTGCACAGCGCACCAAACGCCTTCGCTTCGGGCCGCTGGTTTATTGTCTGCCGCTGTACCATCCGCTGCGCCTGATGGAGGAGATCTGCATGCTCGATCAGATGAGCGGCGGGCGCCTCGAAATGGGAATCGGGCGCGGCATATCGCCGTTCGAGGTGGGCTATTACGGCGTCGATTACACGGAAGGTCCGGACATGTACCGGGAAGCCCTGGAGATGATCCTGATCGGGCTCGATGCGGCGGACGAGCTGACCTATCAAGGGCGCCATTACAGCGTCGAG
>JABHAA010000081.1 GCA_018674495.1 Rhodospirillaceae bacterium
CGATTGGCAGCGCATCCCAATCCACCTTGGCGCCGGTTGCCAGGATAACAACGTCAAACTCGTGCACCATGCCGCGCATCATTTTGGGCGTCGGTTCGAATTCAAAACGCACTTCGATTCCATGTTTTTCGACCATCGCTTCATAATAGGAGACGATTTTATTGAGGTCTTCGGGATGCGCCAGATCATTGGCGGCATAGCCGCGAAGTGCGCCGCCGATAACACTGGATTTCTCGAACATGGTGACGGTGTGGCCGCGCTGGCTGGCAGCAATGGCGGCCTCCATTCCGGCTGGCCCGGCGCCGATTATCATAATGCGCTTGTGCACGGCCGCCGGAGTGATTGCGTATTCGGGCTCGACCTCGTGGCCAAGCGCCGGATTGATCGTGCAGCTATAGGGAAGATCGCGAAACATGCGCGACAGGCAGTTGAGAGAGCCGACGCAGACCTTGACCTCGTGCAGGCGCCGTTCGCGCGCTTTGTGGACCAATTGCGGATCGGCAAGCAGCGGGCGGCAGACCTCCCAAAAATCGAATTCGCCGGCGGCGATGCAAGCCTCCGCCATGACCGGGTCGGGCAGGCGCACGCCGAACGCCACCGGCATGCCCGGCAGTAATTCCTTGGCCCGGCGCGCCAGGGGATTCCAGTGGCCGGGGGCAACATCCCGGCCGATAGAACTTTCCGGCGCCTCCTGCCAGCCGACAGTGATACTAAGCATGTCCATGCCGGCTTCGGCGGCGATGGCAATACCTTCGAAACATTCGTCTTCGGTATTGCCGCCCCATTGGTCCATCAGCTCGGCTCCGTTGAGGCGCACGACCAGCGGATGCGCATCACCAATGGCTTCTTTGGTTTCGAGCAATAACTCGCGCATGAAGCGGGCGCGATTTTGGGTCGAGCCGCCATATTCGTCGGTCCGCTGATTGGTAAACTGGGACAGGAAATTGGCCAGCAAGTAGCCCATGAAGCTGGTCAACTCGACGCCGTCGAAGCCGGCCTTGATGGCGCGCCGGGCGGCATCGGCATGTTGTTTGATGCATTCCCGGATTTGGGCCTTGGTCATTTCCCGGGGCGGACGGAAATGGGGCAGGGTCTGCGGCACCGCCGAAGGCTGCACGCAATAGCCGAGATCGATGCCGCCATAGCGCCCGGCGTGTAATATCTGCTGGATGGCGATTGCGCCGTTGTCGTGGATATAGCCGGCGATGGTTTCGAATTGGGGCAGGAATTTGTCATCGTACAAGGCGATTTGCGAATAATAGGCCTTGCCCTCGCCCAAGGGGTCGGGATAGGCGCCCTGATTGGTGATGATGCCGCAGCCGGTTTCCGAGATTACCTTGGTGCGCGCCAATTCCCTTGGCGTGATGGTGCCGTCGGTCTCGTTAAAGTTGGAAACGCAGCAGGCGCCGTATTTGACGCGGTTGGCGAGCTTAAAGCCATGAAATTCGGTTTCTTCGAACAGGCGCGGTAACGCCGCCGATTGTCTGTCGCCCATAAAACGGCCTTCCATCCGGTTTCAATGGCGATCATCGTAACGGCTAACGGGTTCCGGTCTTTGACCCATGTCAATCGGGGTTGGCCGGAACCGGGCCGGGTGCGCCTACCCCGGGGCGGTGTATCGGGCCATGACCCGTTAGTTGACCCAGTTCCCGGCGGAATCGTTCGGTGGTCTGGAGCATACTGTTAAAGGGGCGGTCGAGAGAGCGCTACCACTAAAAGTATTAAATTGTATGCTTACGGCAGCAAGTAAGGCTAAAATTGCACACGCTATTGGCAGGAGAATAAATGATGAAAATTTCGCATGGGTTTATAATGGTAGCGATCTTGTTGCTCGCAGGTTGCAACTTGGCGGAAAAATATTATGGGTCCGGGCCGCTTGAGCTTTCTCCCCGGGCGCGCGCCATGTACAACCAGTATTTGACCCGCGGCGAGCCCATAGCCTTTGCAGTAACCTTGGACGGTAAGATTGGATATTACCGGTATTGCGAGGATGTTCAGTGCCTGCCCGATAACGGCGCACGTAATGCGGTCGATGGCTGCGAAGAAGCATACGGCCAGCCGTGCAAGCTTTACGCCAATGGCAAGAACGTGGTGTGGCGGTTTAGCGGCGCCTCGGCGAAGTAATTTTTCGCCGCAGTTCGGCTGCGAAGTATCCGAAAATGAATTTACCGATCAAAAGATTGTTGCCGGTATTGGTCCTATCCGGCTTGGCCGGATGTGTCGCGGTTTCCACCCATTATGGATCGGGTCCGATCCGGCTTGCGCCCAGCGTTAAGCAACATTATGAGCGTTATATGCAATTTGAGGATCCCCGTTTTTTTGCGGTGTCGATCGATGGAAAATCATACGGGTATTCCCTTTGCAGGCCTGGTAGAAATTGTGGGGATTTCCAGAAGGGTGTGGATTTGGCTGTTTTTGGCTGCCTAAAAAGATCACAAGGCGTGCCTTGCAAGATATTTGGGCGCGCAAAACAGGTGGTCTGGAAAAACGCCGGACCGGCGCAGGCGCGAAATTGATCAGGCGGCTCGGCTAAGGGTATCTCCGGAAATGTATGGCCTTTTGGCCACACTTGCGCCCGTTTCGAAACAGGCTATATCTCCCTTATTCCAGCAAACTATTAAGGATGCACGGATCCGCCAATAAATGCCGCTTGAATAAGAAACACCACTATCAATCCACACCAATCCATACTTTTCCATACCAGATAATTACGCAAAAATATGTCGCATCATTTCAATAAATCCGCCTTCCGGTTGCTTTCGCTTCGGCGCACCCGGTTGGATGCTTTGGCGCCCCGTGAGGGGTTGAAATTAATAAGGGGAGGCAAGCCGCAATGAGCAACAATGGGCCGAGCCCGGACGAAATTCGCGCCATATATGCGCGCATGGTCTTGATCCGCAAGATGGAGGAACGGCTCAGCGCCGATTTCCATGCGGGCAAATTGCCCGGCGGGGTGCATCTGTATATCGGTCAGGAAGCGGTCGCCGCTGGCGTCTGTGCGAACCTCACCGACGCCGACAAGATCGCCAGCACGCACCGGGGCCATGGTCATTTTCTGGCCAAGGGCGGCGATCCTAAATCGATGATGGCCGAGGTGTATGGCCGCGAGAACGGCATCTGCAAAGGCATGGGCGGCTCCATGCATGTGGCTGATATCTCCAAGGGCATCATCGGCGCCAACGGTATTGTCGGCGCCGGGCTGGCGATCACGGCCGGCGCCGCCTTCGCAGCCCAACTGGACGGGGACGGCCATGTGGCGGTCTGCTTTTTCGGCGATGGCGCTTCCAACCAAGGGGTCTTGATGGAGACCCTCAACGTCACCTCGCTTTGGAAGCTTCCGATGGTGTTCATTTGCGAGCATAACGGTTTTTCAGAATTTTCGCCTTCGGCCACGGTCACCTCTGGTGAGATCGCCGACCGGGCGCGGGCTTTTCCGATGCATGTGAACGTGGTGGACGGCAATGACGCGGTGGCGGTCTGGACGGCGGCGGCGGACGCCATTGCCCATGCCCGCAGCGGTAACGGCCCCGCCTTTATCGAGGCCAAGACCTATCGCATCCACGGCCATTTCGAGATGGAAAAGCACATGCTCAGCCGTCCCTACCGGGACGAGGCGGAGATCGAGGAATGGCGCGGCCGGGATTCCATACCGCGCCTAGCTGCGCACATGATCGAGGCCGGTATCGCCAGCGATAGTGACATCGCCGATGTGAACGCACGCACCGATGCAGAAGTCGAAGAGGCCGCCGCTTTTGCCGAGGCGGGCACGCCAGCGGGGCCCGGTCTGGCGCCCAGTCTCATGTTCGCGGAAGGGGGGGCAGGCTGATGGCCAAGCAACGACTGACCAACGCCGTCAATGACGGCCTTGCCGAAGAAATGCGCCGCGATCCAAAGATTATTCTGTTTGGCGAGGACGTGGAAGTGTCCATGACTGGTGACACCATCGGCCTGCTGGACGAATTCGGCCCGGACCGCATCCGCAACACGCCGATCTGCGAGGCGACATTGACCGGCATGGCGGTGGGCGCCGCGGCCAGCGGCTACCGGGTGATCCTGCATATGATGATGGCCAATTTTATCTATACCGGGTTCGACGCCATCGCCAACCAGATGTCGAAATTGCGGCTGATGACCGGCGGCCAGATAACCCTGCCGATCACCGTCATGTGCGGTTATGGCGGCGGCCGCGCATTGGCGGCACAGCATTCGGACACACCCTATTCCTTGTTGATGAATTTGGGTGGGCTCAACGTGGCGGTGCCGTGCAACGCCGGCGACGCCAAGGGGCTTTTGAAGACCGCCATCCGCTCTGACGATCCGGCTTTCTTTATGGTGCCCGGCGGTCGCGGCGGCGAGATCGGCGAGGTGCCGGAAGGCGATTATGAAATTCCTTTCGGCGCCGCATCGGTACGCGCCGAGGGAAATGCCGCCACCATCGTCACCGTCGGCGCAATGGTGCGCCATTCGCTTGAAGCTGCCGAGGCGTTGGCCGAAGCCGGCACCCAAGTTGACGTCATCGATTGCCGCACCTTGGTGCCATTGGACGAAGACGCGATCATAAAATCGGTGGCCAAGACTGGGCGGCTGGTGGTGGTCGATGAGGCCCGCGACCGTTGCGGCGCCGCCAGCTATATCGCCGCATTGGTGGCCGACAAGGGCTTCGCACATTTAAAGGCGCCGGTGCGCCGGGTGACGGTGGCCAATACTGCCATGCCCTATGCACCGGCCGCCGAGGCTGATCTGCTGCCCAACCCGGAAACTATCGCCGCCGCAGTCAGGGACGTAATCGCATGAAGTTGAACCTTAAGCTGGTGCGTATCGGCATGAACATGGAAGACGCCACCATCGTCAAATGGCACAAGGCCCTCGGCGAGCGGTTCGAGACAGGTGAGGCCATTTATGAGATCGAGACCGAAAAAGTGACGCAAGAGGTGGAGGCGACCCAGGCCGGCACGCTGTCGGAAATCCGCGTGCCGGAAGGCGAGGTGGCGGCGGTCGGCGATGTGATCTGCGTCGTCGAACTGGATGAGGACTGAGGAGCGTGGCATGGCAAAATTCCAAACCAACAAGATCGATCATACCGGCATCACGGTCTCCAACATCGATGCGTCGCTGGCCTTCTGGCGGGATGTGTTCGGCTTCGAGGTGACCGAAAAGCGCCGCCTCAAGGGCGAATTTTTCGAAACCCTCACCGGTGTTCCCGGCGCCGAGTTGGAGGTTGCCAACGTGGAGGCCCCCGGCCATCAGATCGAGTTGTTGCAATATCATATTCCCGGCGAGCGGCGGGCGTCGGAGTTGCGTCCCTGCGATCCCGGCTTTGTGCATCTGGCATTCGAGGTGGCCGATATTGACGCCGTTATCGCCGCCATCCGTGCCGGCGGTTATGAGCCAGTGTCGCCGCCATTGACGGCTGAAGCCGGCGCCCGCAAAGGCTGGCGTGCCGTCTATACCCGCGATCCCGACGGCAACGTGATCGAGTTCCTACAGCCGCCAGCCTAGTGTGCCGGCGCGTCCGGATTGGCATGGGCGAGCAATAGGGATTGATCCACCGATACCTTGAGGCCAGCCAGATCCACCTGCAATTGCTGGTCCCAATTGATGAACAGATCGGCGAGGGATTTAAGCCCGGCACTGCGTACGTCACCGTAGCCGCGCGCCCAAATGGCCAGTCGCGCCGTCTGCACAGCGAGGCTGGTGTCAATGTCCGCCGCCTTGGTGACGGCACCCAGCCATTGTTCGATCGCCCGTTGTTCGTTGGCATACTGATTGCCGCCCGGGCGCAGGAATTTGAGCGCGCCTAAAAATTTGAGAGCGGCGTAGCCAAAAGCGTTGCCGGTCGGCCAGCGCAGTGTCAGGCCTTCACCGGCGCGGCGCTTCGATTTGGCGCCGGGGATCATCGCTGCCAGCCAGGGCGGCAGGAAGCCGGTGATCTCTTCGTGGCCGGGCTTGAAGAAGTCCTGGAGTTTGAGCGGTGCATCCGCATCGATGCCGATTTCGCTCCGGATGCGGGCCAGGCGGCCGGGCCGGGTTTTCAGTTGGGCAACGCGGATTACATCTTCGAAGCTCATCCAGGCGGCGAGACGGGACGCGGTCTCTTCGCGCAATTCTGTGCCAGAAATAGTCTGCATGCGGGTCAGGAACAGGCGCGCATAATTGGCGTCCTGATAATCGGTCAGACGCGCCAGGCAATGGCCGATCAAGGGGCGCAAAGCCTCATCCCAGGCGGCCAGATCGGCATCGAAACCGTCCGGGGCAGGGCTGTAGGTTTTCCCATCGTCCGGCGCCTCTTCGCCGCCGGTGGCACCGATGCCGATTTCGAAGCCGGCCAGGTTGGGGGCGACAGCGACGCCCTTGCCGGTAATGGCGGCGCGGAAATCATCGGCGGGGATCGGCAAGATGCCGGACGCCGCGATGGCCCCCAACAGGATGGCGTTGGCCTGATTGGCGGCGCCGTCGGAAAGGGCGCGCATGGGCAGGGCCATCAATTTTTGCGACGCCGCTTGCAGCGCATCCAGCACCGGGCCGGTGGCAATGGTGCCGTCGCCGGCGGCGACTTTTTCGGCGGTGGAATAGAGCCGCTCGGTGGCCGTAATGACGGTGGTGCGTTTGGTCACGTAGCCCCGGTCGAGGGCGCGCCCGGCTTCGGTCGGCTCCAACGCCGCCATCAGATCGACGTCATCGGCGGCCGGAAAGAGGGCGAACAAAGGCGGCTGGGTCGGGTTCTTTTCGGGGAATAATTCGAAGTAATAGCTGGTGGCGCCCGTGCGCTGGGCAACGCCGGGGGTCGAAGTGGATTGCGCCGGAAAGCCCGAGATGCGCGCCGCCTCGGTCAACCAATCGGCGAGCACGCCGCCGCCCTGTCCACCAAGGGCGCCGATCAATACGCCGATGGGGCGCTCGGCACTCATGACGCACCTAACATATTGAGGAGGCCTTGGTTGATTGATGATGCCAGCCGGCGTCCAAAGCCGGGATTGCGTACCCCCTCGGCCCGGTAAAAGGATGGACAGAGCCCGGCGGCGTGGACCACCTCGCCGCAATGGCCGCAGGCGACACAAGTGTCTTCCACGTGGGCGATGGGGGTTTCCTTGAGCGGGTCCGGGCTGGGGCTAAGTGACAAAGACGGGCAGCCCGATAGCCGCATGCAGGAATGATCGCCGGTGCAGACCTCCGCATCGACGCCGAACTTCTCATTGGTGACGGTGCTGCCCGCCTGCAACGCCTTAGCCTTGATGGTGCGTTCGCGCCGTTGCACTGCCAGCATGCATTCGTTGTTGGAGAGGATAACGCGCAGGCGCGGTCCGCGCGCATCCAGGGCTTTCCTGAGCGCGCCGATAGTTTCTGGAAGATTGTAGGAATCGACCCGCTCGATCCAGTCAACGCCGAGGCCCTTGAGGCTGCTTTCGATACTGATTTTCGACGCCAAGCCCTTCGGCGTCATCCCCGTCGATGGCAATTTGTGCTGGCCAGTGGCCGACGCGTAGCCGTTATCGAGGATGATGAGGACCGCATCGTACTTGTTCCATTGGGCGTTGATGGCGCCAGTGGTAAGCCCGTTATGCCAAAAGCCGCCATCGCCCATGACTGCAACGATCGGCTGATCGAGGATCGGGCCGACGGCGCCGCCGCTGGCCAGGCTAAGGCCGTAGCCGAGCACCGTGTTGCCCACATGAAACGGCGCCAGCGCGCCGAACAGGTTGCAGCCGATATCCATGGACAGATGCATCGGTCCGCGCTCGGCCATCAAAAGTTTGAGGGCGGCGAAGACCGGCCGTTCCGGGCAGCCGGTGCAGAACGACGGCGGGCGCGGCGGCATCGGTTCGGGCAGGGCATCACTTAAACAGGCGCGGGCGGTATCGCGGGCCCGCATTATGGCGGCTTCGTTGGCCTCGGCGGCGGCGCGCAATTGGCCGGGGCCGTCGGCGGCCAGATAGTCAGCCAATCCGGCGCGAACCACATCGGTGACATATTCGCCGGCCATCGGCAGCACGTCCTTGCCGCGCACCCGGCAATTGATGCGATTATTGTGGGCGATCTGGGCGATCTGGGTTTCGATCAGGTTGGGATTGCCTTCTTCGACCACCAGGACGCTGTCCTTATCGCTCATAAACTCTGCAATCTCTTCGGGGACCAACGGATGGATGACGTTGAGTACCAGCATCGGTACGTCGGAATTGCCGTAGCCGTCGGCGGCGCCAAGCTGGCGCAAGGACCGGGCCACCATACCGTGGGCGCCGCCCTGGGTGATGATGCCGTAGCGCCCGCCATCGCCAGCGAATATCTCGTTGATGCCGTGCTCGCGAATGAAGCGTTGCACCGCGGGAAGGCGCTCGGCGAATTTGTCCTGCTCGTGGTTATAGCTGGCCGGTGGCAGCACGATTTTAGTGACATCGTAGGCGGCTTCGGGAACCGGATTGTTGAGATTAAACTCCGGCACCTTGTTGTCCTTGGCGATGAACGAGCCGGTCATGTGGCAGGCGCGAATGCGCAAGGTCATGAACACCGGCAGATGGGACGCTTCCGACATCTCGAAGGCTTGCTCGGTCAGCTCGACCAGTTTGGTCATGTCGTAACGGGGATCGATCAGCGGCAGCGAAGATTTCATGGCGAACGAATGGGTGCGCTCCTGCATGATCGAGGAGCCCTCGCCATAATCTTCGCCGATGATCATCAGCGCGCCGCCGGTCACCCCGGTGGAGGCCAGATTGGCGATGGCGTCGGAAGCGACGTTGGTGCCGACCACCGACTTCCAGGTGACGGCGCCGCGCAAGGGATAATGGATCGACGCCGAAAGCAGTGCCGCTGCGCCGGCCTCGGACGCCGATTGCTCGAATTGGATGCCGAGGGGCTCCAAGATTTCTTCCGATGCGTCTGCCAAAACGTCGATCAGATGCGACATGGGCGCGCCCGGATAGCCGCCCACATAGGAGACGCCCGCCTGCAGCAACGCCTTGGTCACTGCCAGGATGGCTTCGCCGTGAAAAACTTCGCCGTCGCCAAGCTGCAACTTTTTCACTTCCTCTGTGAACGAGCGTTCGCCGGGGCGATGAATAAGTCCGACAGGTACGTTGGCGCCATCCATGCTTTTGTCTCCTTGGGGGGATTGGTGAATACAGAATAGCAGCCGATACCAGTCTCAGAAAGTCAGATGATAAATGCGGGTATTGGGGCAGGGTTGCCCGCATAATCCAGCAAGCTGTATGATGTGGCCAAAGAGGGCCGTGTGAGATTTGACGATTGGCATTTTGACCTAAATCAATGCCTCGGCGGTGCACTCGTTATATCAATTGCCAAGTGATCGGTGTAACCGGAGCCTATGAAAATTTGCAGCGTAATACAGGTGTGTCATTTCCATAATTAGCGGCCTTTACCGGATGTTGGCGGGTGCGTTCCGCGATTTGCTGCCGATTGTCCTCGTCATTGCCTTTTTCCAAGTCGCCGTGGTGCGCCAGCCGTTCCCGGACTTGGGCAATGTCTTGATCGGATTTGTTCTGGTTGTTATCGGCTTGGCGCTGTTTATCCAAGGCCTGGAAACGGCTTTGTTTCCCATCGGCGAGGCCATGGCCGACGCCTTGGCGCGCAAGGGCAGCCCGGTCGCCTTGTTTGCCTTTGCCTTTTGCCTCGGCTTTGGCACCACGGTCGCCGAGCCAGCCTTGATCGCGGTCACCGGCGAGGCCGCCAAGATCGCGTCCGCCGCCGGCGTCATCGGCGCCGATACGGATGCCATGCAATCCTATGCCTTCCAGCTGCGTATGACCGTCGCCCTGTCGGTGGGCTTTGCGCTGGTCGTCGGCGTGCTGCGTATCTTGATGGGCTGGCCGATCCAGTATCTGATCATCGGCGGCTATCTGGTGGTAATGGCGCTGACCCAGTTCGCGCCCGAAGACATTGTCGGCATTGCCTATGATTCCGGCGGCGTTACCACCTCGACCATCACCGTGCCTCTGGTTACCGCCCTTGGCGTCGGGCTGGCCAGCGCTATCCGTGGGCGCAACCCGATCATCGATGGCTTCGGGTTGATCGCTTTTGCCAGTCTGTCGCCGATGATTTTCGTGCTGCTCTTCGGAATTTTGGTCTAAGGAGCGGCGATGCAACTAATCCTTCATCTCCTGAACACGACGCTCTCAACCTTGGTGGATGTGGCGCCCATCGTTGCCATATTGGCGGCATTCCAATTCATTGTTATCCGCAAGCCGCCTCCCAATCTTGGACGCATGATGGTTGGCTTTATCTATGTATTGGCGGGCCTGACCTTGTTTCTGGTTGGCTTGGAGCAGGCCTTGTTTCCGGTTGGCGAAACCATGGCCGCCCAGTTGACCGACCCCAAATTCCTCTACGGCGACGCCCACAAGTTTCAAGCCGGCTTCCAGCCTTTTTGGTGGGATTACGCCTGGGTTTATGCCTTCGCCGCCGCCATTGGATTTGCCACCACCATTGCCGAGCCGAGCCTGATCGCCGTCGCCATCAAGGCCGAGCAAATTTCCGGCGGCGCCATCAAGGCCAATGGCCTGCGTATCGCGGTCGCCATCGGCGTAGCGGTGGGCGTGTCGCTGGGCACATTCCGCATCGTAACCGGCACACCGCTGCCCTATTACATTATGATCGGCTATATGGTGGTTGTGCTGCAGACATTCTGGGCGTCCAAGGAAATCATTCCGCTGGCTTATGATTCCGGCGGCGTGACTACCTCGACGGTTACCGTACCTGTGCTCGCGGCCTTAGGCCTCGGGCTGGCCAGCACCATTCCCGGGCGCTCGCCGCTGATCGACGGGTTCGGGCTGATCGCCTTTGCGAGCCTGTTTCCAATCATGGCGGTCATGGGCTATGCGTCGATTGGCAATTTCGTCCGTCGCCGGGTGCGGGTAAATGCATCCGGCGAAAATTTGAACAAAGATATCGATCCTGAATTGGAGGAACGGCAATGAACCTAAAACTGATCATGGCCTTCGTGAGTGAAGACAAGACCGACATCGTCATGGATGCCGCCAGAGAAGCCGGTGCCACCGGCGCGACGGTAATCACCAGCGTCCGCGGCGAAGGGTTGAAACCGGAAAAGACATTTTTTGGCCTCGATCTTGCGGTGCAACGGGATGTGGTCCTGTTCCTGGTGGCCGGGCAGCGCTCGCAAATAATTTTGGAAGCCATCGCCAAGGCGGGCCGCTTTGACGAAGAGCCTGGCTCCGGCATCGCCTTGCAAATTTCCACCGAGGACGCGGTCGGGCTACAGACCCAGACCAATGTCATCTTGCATGAGGAAGAGGAAGAGAAATGAATGATATTCCCTATACCAAAGTCGCCGATGTGATGACCGCGTCGGTGCACACCATCGACCATCACGCAACGATTACCGATGCCATTGAAATGATCCGCGAGACAAGGGTTTCCTCGCTGATCGTCGAGCCGCGAGACGACGCCGACGAGTTTGGCCTGCTGGGCGTTACCGACATCGCCCGTGAGGTAATCGGCAAGGGCCGGGCGCCGGATCGGGTAAATGTCTACGAAGTGGTGACCAAACCGGTGCTTACTTTGCCGCGCGAGATGAATATTAAATACGCGGTCCGGCTTTTGGTGAATTTCAAGCTGTCCCGTGCCCTGGTTGTCGATGCAAACCGCAAATCCTGCGGTATCGTCACCATCCGCGATATGGTGCTGGGGTTGTAACCTGCCCAGCCAGTCTGGGGATGGCCGGGCCTGGTCGGCCAGACCGGTGTTCGTCTTGGCACCGGTCTGTGATCGGAGCGCCACCAGTCCTGCTCACTACCCCTGGTATGCCACGCCTATTGCGGCACTAGCCTGCGACATATTTTGCTGAAATCGACCATACCGTTTCATTACTATTCCTAACGGTTCCTAACGGAATATAACGGTTTTCTTCTCACCGCCTCACTGCCTCTGTGGGTAATCCTCTTCTTGTTCGTGCGGCACTTTTCCGTACATACGAAAACTTCCACGTAACCCGGTCTTTGTCCGGCGTGGGATTAAATCTTCTTATTAACAATGTCCAAGAGCACCGGCTCGATTCCAGAGCACTGAACTCATATAGTCCAAACGCCGGCGATTTCAACTAATCCATCTCAAATTCGGGATGTGGGATTTGGCGATCTGCAAGCGCTGGCCCTCAAATCGACTGCTCGCCCTCATGCGGTAAATCGATTATATTCCCCACGATTATTTTGCTGGTTATGGTTTAATCCTTGATATGAGAGACAATGCATGAGGAAAACAATCGACGCGTTGGAGGCTTCGGGAGAGTTGCTTCGCGTCAAGAGGGAAGTAGATCCTTTGTTCGAATTGGCCGCCGTAACCAAGGCCGTGCAAAACGGGTCCAACGAGACTGTATTGTTCGAATCGGTGAAGGGCTCTCGGTTTCCAGTTGCCACCAATATCTACAACAATCGCCAACGGTTATGCCGGTTTGTAGGAACGGGGCCTGACGACTTTTGTCCACGGTGGAACGATCTGCATGAACAAACGCCGGGACGTTTGGGAATCGAGACGAAAATAATCGACCGGCCAGCCGATCTGGTTGACGTAAACATTAGCGATTTGCCCCTCGTTACCTATCACGAAAGAGACGCCGGTCCCTATTTCACCTCTGCATTATTTCTGGCCAAACATCCCGATACCGGGATCGAAAATCTGTCATTTCATCGGGCTATGTATGTAAGTGATGACGAATTGCGCATTCGTTTAGGATCCACGCACGATCTTTTTTCCATCCAGGCGGTCGCCGAGGAGAAGGGAGATTATCTCGACGCCGTCATGCTGATTGGTGTTGAACCCTCGCTATTTTTGGCCGGTGGTGCGCGGATGCCCCGGGATTGGAGTGAATTAGCCTTTGCCAGCGCCATCAACGGGGCGCCGATAGAACGCTATCGGGCACTGAGCAGCGATCTCCTCATTCCGGCTTCGACCGAGATTGTTATCGAGGGCCGCATCCAGCCAGAGGAGCGCCGTTCCGAGGGCCCGTTTGGCGAATTCATGGGGCACTATGTTGAGATCGGGGACAATCATGTGTTTGAAGTTTTGCACACCTATACGAGACCGTCGCCCATCTTTCACAGTTTGCTTTGCGGTTCCAACGAGGACGTATCTTTATTAGAAGCGCGGACGGCGGCAAAAACTTATCGGCACCTCTTGAACATCGTTCCCGGTGTGATCGATGTCTCATGCGCGCCATCGGTTGTGAATACGACCATCAAGATCAAGCAATTGTACGAGGGGCATGCGAGGGAAGTTTTGATGGCTGCCTTCGACGCCGACGAGGACTACAACAAGGTCTGTGCGGTTGTTGATGAAGACGTGAATATATTTGATTTCAATGAAGTTCTATGGGCTTTCGCCACCCGCGGGCGGGCGGACAAGCGGACGGTGATTATACCCGACCGGCCCGGATTTTACCGCGACGAGCATAAAGATCATTGGGGTCGGCTTGGATTGGATGCAACTTATCCATATGGCCGGGCCGGTGAGTTTCAACGCAATTCGGTGCCGAACGAATCCGACATTGATCTGGCCGACTATCTTTAAATTGTGGGGCGCGTGGGACAATGCCGGGGACTGAAATGATGTCTGACACAGCTGTCCGCATCGGCATCGACGTCGGAGGCACGTTTACCGATTTTGCCCTGACAATGCCTGGCGGAATAAAATCCCTCAAGCTGCCCACTACCGGAGATAATCCGGAAAAGGCGATTCTGGATGGCGTTGGCCGGCTGCTCGCGGAAAACAGCATTGCTCCGGATCAAGTCGAAAGCATTGTTCATGGCACAACACTGGCCACCAACGCCATCATCGCCCGGGCCGGCGCGCGTACCGCACTTTTGACCACTGCAGGATTTCGTGATGTGCTGGCTCTCGGCGATGAGAGCCGTTTCGATCAGTACGATGTCAATATCGTAAAACCGGAACCTCTGGTACCCAGATGGTGGCGATTTGGAATAGAGGAGCGTATGTCGGCCCGGGGCGATGTTTTATTGCCATTGAATGAAGAGGCGCTCGAGCAAATCGCGGTTCAGTTTGTAGGCGAGAAAATCGAAAGCGTCGCCGTCTGTTTCCTGCACGCCCATGTCAATGCCGCCCACGAAAATTGGGCACGGGAGCGGCTCAAAAAGCTGCTGCCATCGCTTTCTATCTGCCTGTCTAGCGAAGTCAGTCCGGAAATAGGGGAATACGCGCGCTTCTCCACGACCGCCGCAAATGCCTATGTGCAGCCGATTATGGCGGCTTATCTGAACCGGCTGGAAACGGGTGTTCGCGCGCTTGGGTTAACCGCGCCGATTTTTATGTTCCTTTCCAATGGCGGCCTTTGCAAACTCGATACGGCCATCGCGTTTCCGATACGGCTGGTGGAATCGGGCCCGGCTGGCGGCGCCGTTTTCGCCGGCGACATCGCCCGCGATCTGGGGGAAGAGGAAATCCTGGCCTTTGACATGGGCGGCACAACGGCCAAGGTCTGCCTTATCGACCAGGGCGTGCCGCGCCGGAGCGACTCCTTTGAAATGGCAAGAGAACATATGCATCGGCAAGGCAGCGGACTGCCCGCCCGCATTCCGGTCATCGACCTGGTGGAAATTGGATCGGGCGGCGGATCCATCGCCCACATCGATTCAATGTCGCGGCTGCATGTCGGCCCGGAAAGCGCCGGCGCCACACCGGGCCCCGCCTGTTACGCCCGCGGCGGCGGACAGGCAACGGTCACCGACGCCGATTTATTGTTGGGCCGTCTGGCGCCTGAAGATTTCCTCGGCTCTGGTATTGCTATTTCCAAGGAGCAGGCACGCCGCGCGATAGGCGAACAGATCGGCGATAAATTGGGGTTGGAAGACGTGGCCGGAGCCATGGCGATTTCGGAAATTGTCGAAGAACAAATGGCCGCCGCCGCACGGGAGCATGCTAGGGAGAAGGGCGTGGATCTCCGCCAGCGGACCATGATTGCGTTCGGTGGATCAGCCCCCCTTCATGCCGCCAATGTCGCGGCCAAGTTGAACATCGAGAAAATAATTATTCCGGAAGCCGCCGGTATTGGCTCGGCGGTTGGATTTCTGCAATCTCACGCCGTTTTCGAAATATCCCGGTCTATCAAAATGCCACTGGCGGAATTCGACGCGGCGCTGTTTAACCGGGAATTCGCGCAAATTTCGGCGGAAGCCAGATCGGTCGTAACCGCCGCAGCGCCCGATGCGGAGATTGAAGAAAGCCGCAGCGTCTCCATGCGCTATCGCGGCCAGGGGCACAGTCTGACCATCGCCATTGATGCCCGTGCGATCAAACCTGAAGACGGCGCGCTATTTTTGGATCTGTTCCTAAAAAATTACACAGCCGTCTATACCCGACCGTTGGAAGGGATTGCCGTTGAATGTGTGGGATTGGGATTGCGGGCCTCGTCCGTAGGCGATGCCTTACCGGCCAAAAATATCCTGGCGGCAGACACCAGGGAATTGCCGGTCAAGGCGGCGCTGTTTGATTTGAACGCCGGTAAATTCGTCGAGGTTCCTATGTTGAGCCGTCAGAGAATGGCTGGCGGGCAATCTTTTGCCGGCCCCGGTTTGATCAAGGATGACGGCACGACCATATGTGTTCCGGAAAACTACACGGCTCATTGCGGAAAAGGAGGTCATATCATAATGACCCGGCAGACCGTAGCGGGCGGAGGGTAATCAAATGGCCGATCCCGCCGAGGTAATTCGCTTTCAAGTCATATGGAGCAACCTGATCTCCATCGTTGAGGAGCAGGCGCGCACGCTGATGCGGACCGCTTTTAGCCCGGTGGTTCGGGATTCAAGTGATCTTTCCGCCGCCCTGTTCGATAGTCAGGGCCGCATGCTCGCTCAGGCCCAAACCGGCACTCCGGGACACGTCAATTCGACTGCCGCCGCGGTGCCGTTAATGCTCGAAGAAATTCCCGTCGATCAATTGTCGCCGGGCGACCATCTGATTACCAACGATCCCTGGCTGGCGTCCGGGCATCTGCATGACATCACCATAGCCTCACCGGTATTCCGGGAGGGCGTATTGATAGGTTTTTTCGCCTGCACATGCCATCAGCTGGATATCGGCGGACGCGGACAGGGACCGGACGCGGCATCGGTGTTCGAAGAGGGGCTTGCAATACCCGTGCTGAAACTTGTGGAAAGCGGCCGGGTCAATGATGTTTTGATGAAAATCATCCGCGCCAATGTGCGGACCCCGAAAGAGGTGGAAGCCGACATTCTCTCTTATGTCGCTGCTAACGAGGCCAGTACAGATACGCTCCTTGCCGCTCTGGACAAGCTGGGATTGACCGGGCTTGTCCAAATCGGCGACGAGATTATCGCTCGCTCCCAAGCCTCCATGGTGGAGGAAATCCGCAAGTTGCCGGAGGGGACGGCGCGCAATTCCATCACGCTCGATTGCTACGGTACACCCGTTGATATTGTCTGTGAGTTGGAGATCAGCGACGGCGAATTACGGCTCGATTTTACCGGCTCGAGTACCGCCAGCACACGCGGCGTCAACCTCGTCTATAATTATACCAACGCCTATGCCAGTTTTGGTGCCCGCTGCATCGTCGGGCCGCAGATTCCCAACAATGCAGGCTCGTTGGCGCCAATCAAGGTTCATGCGCCGGTCGGATCCATCCTAAATGTAGAACGGCCCTGGCCGGTTTGCGCGCGCCACATCATTGGGCAATTCCTGCCTGAAGTCGTTATGGGTTGCCTGGCGCAGATCGTGCCCGAACGCGTGCCGGCCGAAGGTGCCGCCTGCCTTTGGGGCATCCAGTTACGCGGCGGACCGGAAATCGATGGCAATTTCCAAGACGGTGGCAATTGGGCCAAGGACCGTTACGAGGTTCTGTTTTTCAATGCTGGTGGCACCGGCGCTCGGCCGCATCGGGATGGACTGTCGGGCACCGCTTTTCCGAGCGGCGTCCGTGCCATGCCCATCGAAGTTGTGGAAAACAACGCCCCCATTGTTGTTTGGAAAAAGGAGTTCCGGCCGAATTCGGCGGGCCGTGGCCATTATCGTGGCGGTTTTGGGCAAAGCATCGAGCTTAGCACTATCGAGGGTAGGCCTTGCGGTTTGTTCGCGATGTTTGACCGTACCACCGTGGCGGCCAGGGGCCGGGAAGGCGGCGGCAACGGCGCCGTGGGCAATCTTTATCTGAAGTCGGGCAAGCCGTTGGAGCCGAAAGGCTTCCAGCTGGTCGGTCCCAACGATCGTCTGTGCTTCGAGTTACCCGGCGGAGGTGGTTTCGGGCCAGCAGAAGACCGCGATCCGGCCGAGATGGATGCCGACCGGCGGGCAGGCCTGGTGACAGACAAGCAGCCAGATCGAGATAAAGGGGATTAGGCATGTACGGCGTGCGTGGCAAAATCGGTGTGATCGTACCCTCGCTCAACAACACATTGGAGCCCGAGTTCAACCGCATGACGCCGGAGGGCGTCGCCGTCTACGCGACGCGCTTGAGGTTGGAGCGGGGAGTGCCCGATGATCTGCGCGCCATGGCCAATCTAACGGAGCAGGCGGGCGAACTGCTGCGGCATGCCGACGTGGACGTTATTGCCTATTGCTGCACAACAGGCAGTCTGATCGACGGTGTTGATTGGGATGAAGAGCTCGCTGGCCGCCTCCACAAGGCGACCAACTTGCCGGTAACGACAACCGCCTCCGCCGCAATCGCGGCCATGCAAGCGCTTGATATCGAGACTGTATCGGTGGCGACGCCCTATATCGACGAAGTCAATGAAATCGAGCGCGCCTATATAGAAGCCCGTGGCATTCAAGTCGCCAATATCCAGGGGCTGCAATTCACCCGCGGCGAGGAATTACATAGTCTTGACCATGTTGCGGCCCGGAAGTTTTGCGCCGCCGCCATGCACGATCTGGCGGATGGTCTATTTGTTTCCTGCACTGATTTCGCATCTATCGATTTTGCCGAGGAATTAGAACGGGATCTCGGCAAACCCGTGATAACCAGCAATACAGCAACACTTTGGGAGGTTCTGCGGCTGCTAAATATCACGCAGCCTATCGAGGGATTCGGCAGATTGCTTGCCGGTACGGCAGGTGGGCGATAACGACCATCATCCGGTCAAAAATGGTAGCCAGGTAACGAGCGGTGGGAAAGCCAGGATCAGCGCCACTAAAAGCATGGCGCAGGCCATGTAGGGAATGGCGGCGAGGCAAATCTCGGAGAATTTGGTGCCCGGCGGCGCCACACCCTGCATCACGAACAGCAGCAACCCGAACGGCGGCGTGGTGAAGCTGATCTCCATCGCCAGCAACATGATGACCGCGAACCAGATCACTTGGCGCTCCGGCCCCATGCCGAAATCGATGCCGGCCATGATCGGAAAGAAGATAGGTACTGTCAGCAGCATCATCGCCAACTGGTCCATGAACATGCCGAGTAAAAGCAAAATACCGAACATGATGAGTAGCATCACAAGCCCGGAGACGTCGAAGCTGGTTACCCATTCGATCAGCGCGACGCTAGCCCCGGATGCCGCCAGCACGTTGGAAAACAGGCTGGAGCCGAACAGGATCATCAGCGCAATGATGGTCACCCGACTGGCGCCCCACATGGATTTCCACAAAGCCACCCTGAATTCCGACCAGAAGGCACGCACGCGCTCCGTATCGCCCATCAAAAGCGGTACCACAAACAGATAGATAATCGACAACAGAATAACGCCCAGCGATCCATAGGCCGCCGATTCGGACGGCGTCGCGATGCCGAACATAATCAGCAATATGACCATGATTATGACCGAGACCATCGGCACCACGTCGGTAAAGAACATTTTGGCGCGTTGCGGCCAGCTTATCCATTGCACATCGTAGACCGGCGCCGCATCCGGATCGATGAGCGTGTGCACGTAAATCAATATTGTGTACATGAGCGCGAGTATTAATCCGGGCACGATGCCGGCGATCAGTAATTTGGCGATATCAAGCTCGGCGAGGGTGCCAAGAAGTACCGCGAGTGCCGACGGCGGGATCAGCATGGCCAGCCCGCCGGTGCCCAAAATTGGCCCGATGGACATGCTTTTCTTGTAGCCGCGGGCGGTCATTTCGGGAACCATCAGCGTGCCCAGAAGCGCCGTCGATCCCATGGATGAGCCAGACAATGTTGCGAACGCTGTGCCGCCGGCGACGGTGACGTATGATAGCCGTGCCGGCGCCCGGCCCATCAGGTTTTCCACCGCATTGAACATGCGCCCGGCGAGGCCGGTGTGAAAAAATAACTCGCCCATTAAAAGGAACATGGGGATGGGTACGATGGCGAAGATGGCCATATTGGCGAAGGCGTTGTCGGTTAACTGATTGATGCCTGCGAACATGTTGGCATCGAAGCCGGAGAAGCGGCCAAACAAAATGAATGCCGCAACCGTATTTACCAGGATAAAGGCGATGCCGACCGGCACGCCGATGAACATCAATGCCAACGTCGAGCCGAGGAGGGCTGCCAGAATCCAATACCACTCCATTAGAAATGTGCCATCAGAAATCGCCCAACAGGTCGCGCTTGGTTTCCTCCAACTCGACCCGCTCGTTGGCGACGCCAGCCAGCCCCACATGCATGGTTTCGGCTGTGAATATGAAGCGCGCGAACTCGATTCCCATGGCGGCAAAACCGATCGGAAAGGCAATGGTCGAAACCCAAAGGCGGATATCAAGCTGGGCCCGCAATTCATCAAACCGCATGGTGTCGTCGAATTGCTCTAGAAATATGACCCAGGTGTACCACGCCCATAGCAGGCAGACTGCGGCAGCGGCGAGGGCGATAAAGCGCGATAGGATATCGCGTATTCTGGGCGAAACTGCGGCGGTCAGCATTTCGATAAATACATGCGCCCGATTGCGGACCATCCAGGGCGAGCCCAGGAACATGAGATAGACAAAGCCATATTCGATGAAGCTGGTGGTGTAGACGTTATAGGGGGCGCCAAAAAAACGGAAGGTAGTGATATAAATAATCGACACCATGATCAGCCCGATATAGACAGAGGCGATCGCCATACCCAGCCACAATAGGCCAGCCCAGGCCTCGTCGATTTTTTTTAAAATTTGCAGCATGATTGGCGAAACCGGCGGCGGCGGGACTCAGATAGCCCGCCGCCGCCAAATCTCCGAAAAACCCGCGCCGGTTATTGCTGAAAGGCGGCGCGCAACTTGGCCACATGGGCGGTTGGACGCCCGGCTTTTTTGAGGCGCGCAATCATACGCTCATAGGCGGAATCCACTGCCATTTTGAGATACTTGTCTTTGGCGGGAACCGCATGAAATTTCATACCTTCCTTGATCAAAGTTGCTTTTTCTTTGACTGCCATCGCCGATAATTGGGCGGCGTTTATTACCTCCTGTTCGATCACGCTATTCTGAATGATGCCTTTTGCCTTGGCGCTAAGGCCATTCCACTTGTCCAAATTCATGATCCATCCGAGATCAGTCCGGTAAAAATCCGCATCAACCGCATGGCGCAGGAATTTATCCCATTTCAGGCCCTTGAGACCGTTGGTCGCCCAGGCGCTGGCCTCGACAACGCCTTTTTCCAAGGCGCCAAATACGGCCGAGGATGGCAGCGGGTGCGTGGAGGCGTTCAAGGCTTTCAAGAAGGCGCCGTAGATGGGGTTATCGCGCATTTTCACGCCGGAAAAATCCGGGAGGCCGACGGCGTTGAATTTCGGCGCATTCTTCATATAGATGCGGAAACGGTCTCCGCCCGAGGTCCAGCCAAGATATTTCACGTTGAAATGTTTTTGCTGCAACTCATCGATCATTTTCGTGCCGCCGTTTGCCCGGACTTGTTCCGGGATCGAGGAGGCGGTGGAAACGGCTTCGTTTTCCGGTATGGCGCGGGCGTAGAACGCCGCCGGCGTGCAAACCAGATCAACCCGGCCCTTGGAGGCGGCTGGTGGCTGCTGGAACATTTTGATGGAGTTGAAAGGCAATACTTCGATCTCGACAACGCCCTTGCCGCGTGCGTTGATTTTGGCGGCCAGCGCTTTGCAGTTCTTGGTGTAGACCAAAAAGTCCGGGAACGGATAGACGAGCGTTAATTTGGTCGCCGCCGCTAATGCTGGTGTGGGTGCACCAAACGCGATGCTGCCAGCAACGGCGGCAACGGCGCTTAAACCGATAAATTTGGAAATCATGGGATCCTCCTCTGTGGAATTGATACTGTAATTTTTGCGGTCGCTCATGGATCATAACCGGTGCGGCCAAATCCCGTCAAACGCCGGTGGTATTGCAATTTCGCCCATGGCACCGGCAAATGACCCCATGGATAGCTATAACCTCGACGACAAATACAGCCGCCCTGATGGGCGCTTGTTCCTTTCGGGCAGCCAGGCTTTGGTGCGGCTGTTGCTGGAACAAAGCCGCCGCGACCAGCTTGCCGGGCTGAATACCGGCGGATTTGTGTCGGGCTATCGCGGCTCGCCCCTTGGCGGTGTTGATATGGCGCTCTGGGGCGCCGGCGAACATCTGGCCCAGGCAAATATCAAGTTCGAGCCGGGCCTCAACGAGGATTTGGCGGCCACCGCTGTCTGGGGCTCGCAGCAGACCGATATCTTTGGTCCGGCCCGTGTGGATGGGGTTTTCGGCATGTGGTATGGCAAAAATCCGGGGCTCGATCGCTCCGGCGACGCTATCCGCCACGCCAACTTCGCCGGCACGTCCCGCCATGGCGGCGTCCTTGCTGTTTCCGGTGATGATCCCGGCGCATCGTCATCGACCATCGCCAATGGCTGTGAGCAGGCGTTTCAATCAGCCATGATGCCGGTCATCTATCCCGCCGATATTGCCGACATGCTGGATCTGGGTCTTAAAGCCTATGGCCTGTCCCGTTATGCGGGGCTATGGGCCGGGTTCAAGCTGGTTTCCGACGTGGTGGAGAGCACCCGCTCCATCACCTTGGACGACAATGTGGGGCAAATTATCCTGCCCGATACGCCGGACTACGATGCCGGGGAAGTGATCCAACGCTGGCCCGACGACCGCTGGAGCCAGGATCGACGGCTGCAAGAGATCAAGTTGCCGGCGGCCTTGGCGTTCGCTAAAGCCAACCGATTCGATGAGATTGTCATGGACGCACCCGGCCGGCGTATCGGCATCGTTGCCGCCGGCAAGGCCTACCGGGATGTGCGCCAGGCGTTGGACGCGCTCGGCGTCACCGAATCGGTGGCGTTTGAGGTCGGAATTTCGGTCTACAAACTCGGCCTGATCTGGCCCATCGAGCCGGACGGCATGCGCGCTTTCGCCCGCGGGCTCAAGGAAATCGTCGTGGTCGAAGAGCGACTTGCGTTTGTTGAAACTCAGATCAAGGAACTCGCCTATAACTGGCCGCAAAGCAACCGGCCCCGCATCATCGGTAAAACGGATGAAAACGGCCACCCTTTGATCGCGTCTTTGGGCATGACCGAGCCCGCCAATCTAGCGCTCCTGCTAGGTCGGCGCTTGTTGAAGGCGGCCGAGCATCCGGTGATTGCGGAGAACTTGGCGCGCCTGGAGCGGGCGGCGGAGCAACGAGGCACCGCAATGGCCGCGCCCGTCCGCATCCCCCATTTCTGCCCCGGCTGCCCACATAACCGGGGCACCGAATTGCCGGACGGAAGCGTCGCCATGGCCGGCATCGGCTGCCATTCTCTGGCCATGTGGATGCCCGGCTCGGACACCATCACGTTATCCCACATGGGCGGCGAGGGGGCCAACTGGATCGGCGCAGCTGGTTTCGTTGACCGCGATCATCTGTTCCAAAACATGGGCGACGGCACCTACGCCCATTCCGGCTTGCTGGCGATCCGCGCCGCAAAGGCCGCCCAAAGCCGCATCACCTTCAAGATCCTCTATAACGGCACGGTCGCTATGACCGGCGGCCAACCGGTGGAAGGCGCGCCATCGGTCACCGATATCGCTGCCCAGATTGCTGCCGAGGGGATTACCAAACTGGCGCTGGTGTCCGATGCGCCAGAGCAATTTTCGGCTCGCGATCTACCCAGCGGCTGCGGCCTGCATGACCGGGACGAAATGGATGCAGTGATGGCCGATTTCGCCGGCTACCCCGGCACTTCGGTGCTGATCTACGATCAAATGTGCGCCACCGAAATGCGCCGCCTGCGCAAGCGCGGCGTGGCTGCGCCCGCCGATGCGCGGGTGGTCATCAACGAGCGGGTTTGCGAGGCCTGCGGCGATTGTTCGGTGCAGTCCCGGTGCATCGCGGTGCGCGCGGTCCCGACGCCGCTGGGCATCAAGCGCCAGGTGGATCAATCGAGTTGCAATTCCGATCTCAGTTGCCTGGAAGGGTTTTGCCCGGCCATGGTGACGGTCAGTGGCGCCAAGCTGCGGGAACCCAGCATTGCAGAGGACGGCGGCTGGGACATGGATGATCCGGCAATGGCGGAGCTGGCGGCGCCCTATAACATCCTGATCGCCGGTGTCGGCGGCACCGGGCTGATCACCGTTGGCGCCATCCTCGGCATGGCAGCGCATTTGCAAGGTATCGAATGCAGCGTTCTCGACAACACTGGCCTCGCGCGCATGGGCGGCGCGGTCACCACCCATCTTCGTTTGGCGCCATCGGGCACGGACCTGAATGCGCCGCGCATCCAAAGTGCGGGCGCCGATTTGTTGCTCGGCTGCGATGCTCTGGTTGCCGCCGGGCCTGAGGTGGCGGGCAGTGTTTTAAAGAGCCAGACGCGGGCGGTGGTCAATTCCCACATGGCGCCCACCGCCGCCGAGGCGCTGGACCCGGAATCCCCCATCGACCGGGACGCAGTATTCAAGGCCCTCGGTGCGCACATCACGGACGCTGAGGATGATTTCGCCGATGCAAGTGGGCTAGCCCTAGCGCTGCTTGGCGACAAAATCTATGCCAATATACTGCTCACCGGTTTTGCCTTTCAAAAAGGGTATATCCCGCTCAGCGCCGCTGCGATCGAGCGGGCCATCACCCTCAACGGCACAGCGGTAGACAACAATCTTCGCGCCTTCGCCTGGGGCCGGCGGCTGGCGGCAGACCGTGGGCGGGTGCTTGGTTTTGCCGGGCTGGATGTGGGCGAAGAGCAAGCCGGGCTCGGCGATAAAATCAGAATTCGCATGCAGCATCTTGTAGAATATCGCGATCAGGCCTATGCGGTGCGCTATGGGGAGTTGGTCGACAGGGTTCGGGAAAAGGAAACCGAACTTGCCGGCGGAGCTGGCGCGCTGACCGAAGCGGTTGCCGACAATTATTTTAAGCTGCTGGCCATCAAGGACGAGTTTGAGGTGGCGCGGCTCTACACCGACGGCGTGTTCGATGCGAAGTTACGCACCATGTTTGAGGACGGCTACCGGGTCGATTATCATTTGGGCCGCCTCGGCGGCGGGCGCAAAAAGCAAAGTTATGGTCCGTGGATGAAGTTGGTGTTCCGGGTAATGAACGGGGTGAAAATCCTACGCAGCCCGCTTCTGAACCCGTTCTATTTTACCGCCGACCGACGCCGCGACCGGAAATTGATCCGCCAGTATGAAGCGGTGATAGATGAAGTGCTGGAACTGTTGCGCGCCGATAATCTGGAACTGGCCGCCGATATCGCCAATGTTCCGGATGGAATTCGCGGTTTTGGTCCCATACGCGACCGATCCATCATCACCGCCTGGGCGCGCCACGACCAACTGATTGAGAAATTCAATGAAAGATAACCAATCCCCGGCCGCGGCAGTGGCTTTGATCGAAATCTATCTAGGGGCCATGGAAGACCGCGATCTCGACGCCGCCAAGTCCTGTCTTGGTGATGGCTTTTCGATGGTTTTTCCCGGTGGCAGAATTTTGAACAGCTTGGAAGAGCTGATTGAATGGGCATCGCCCCGGTACCGCTGGGTCAAGAAAACCTATGACCGTTTCGATCCGCAAGAATCTGATGACGGCATTATCGTCTATTGCTTCGGCACCCTTTATGGCCAATGGCCGGACGGCGTGGAATTCGAAGGCATCCGCTTCATCGACCGGTTTGTTGTCCGGGATGGCAAGCTGGCCGATCAGATGGTGTGGAACGATCTGGCGGAAATTAAGAGCGGAAACCCTTAACGGCCTCATCGCAGGTGATGATCCTGGCGACGCTGCGCAAACCCTCGATAGATACATTGTGCACGTCCGCATCGAAGGCGGCGCATCCGTCCGACAGAACGTCGATGTCAAAGCCGCGCACATGGGCATCGCGCACCGTCGATGCGACGCCGCCATTGGTCACGATGCCACCAAACACCAGGCGCTTGATACCGGCCCGGTTCAGCATCCATTCCAGACGGCTCATGTAAAACGCCGAATAGGCCACTTTCTCGGCCGATAGATCCGCCGGCGCCAGCTCGTCGATCAAGGCGTGACCGAAGCTGCCCGGCGTAAAATCCCCAGCCTTGAGAAATGGGCGGAGAGATTTGAGATGTGCATCGATAAAGGGTTCACCGTTTTTGCCCGGCACCAGGGTGAAATGGGTTGATACGATCCACGCCCCGCTGCTGCGCGCCGCATCGGCCACCGGTTTCAGCCGGGCGGGTAGGGCGGCGATCAAATCCGACGTGGCGCCGCCTCGGGCGTAAGCGCCTTCCGGGTGCAGAAAATCATTTTGCATATCGACCAGCATTAGTGCGGTCATGATTGCTCCTTTCGCGCGATCACCAGATTGCCGAAATTATCGACGCTACCTTCCAGGTCGGGATCGATGAATATGGTAGTGTCGGGTTGTTCCAACAATGCCGGGCCCGGCACGTTCGAGCCAATGGGCAGGTCCAGCCGCCGGTAGATATCGGCTTGTTGCCAGCCCCCATCGATCCAGACCTCGCGGCTTTCCACACGGGATTCCTCCATGCTGGCATCTTCGGTGGGCGCCAATAGGGACAGATCGAACTTGGGCCGCCGGCCTATGACGGCGACGCGGAGATTGAGGACGCGAGTCTCGATGCCGTCCAGCAAACGTCCGAAGGCGGCGCGGTAGGCGTCTTCGAAGGCGGAGAGAATTTGACCCCGCGACAATCCGCCCCGCTCCACGCGCACCGGGACCGTGTGGGTCTGGCCAACATAGAGCATATCCAGCTCGATCTCACTTTCGGTGTGGTTGAAGCTGACATTGGCGGCAGCCAGGCGTTCGGAGCCGTCTTGGGTGGTAGTCGCAATTTCTGCCTCGAGTGCCGCGATATCCAGATCGGCGAGCAGGGCGTTCAGCGTGTGCACCCTATCGAATCGCATATCGGCGATGACGCAGCCCATGGCGCTGGTAACGCCCGGGAAGCGCGGCACCAGAGCTTTGGCGAGGCCGATATCCTTGATGAGCGCGCCGGTGTGCAGGGCGCCGCCGCCGCCGAACGGCATGGCCACGAACTTTGCCGGATCGTGGCCGCGCTCCACCGAAACCAGGCGGATGGCGCCGGCCATTTTGGAATTGGTGACGCGAATGATGGCTTCGGCGGCTTCCATGACGCCAAGCCCGAGGGCCGCACCCACTTCGGCCTCGATCGCCGCCTTGGCCGCATCGCCATCCAGCCGGTCCAGCTTGCCGCCGATGGGCCGCTCGCCATTGATGCGCCCAAGGACCAGATTAGCGTCGGTGACCGTCGGCCTTAAATTGCCGAGGCCATAACAGACCGGACCTGGATTGGAGCCGGCGCTTTCCGGGCCGATCTGCAACAGCCCGCCGCCATCGACCCAGGCGATGGAGCCGCCGCCGGCGCCGATGGTGTTGATTTCAATCATCGGAGTGCGTACCACCATGCCGAAATCCACTGCCGTTTGCGCCGCCAAGGTGCTTATGCCATCGTTGATCAGCGACACGTCGAAACTGGTGCCGCCCATGTCGCAGGTGATCAGGTTCGGATAGCCGGCGCTGATGCCGATATGGGCGCCGGCGATAACCCCGGCGGCGGGCCCCGATAGGGCGGTGCGCACCGGCACGGCGCGTGCCTCGTCCACGGACATGACGCCGCCGTTGGATTGCACCATCAATACCTCGCCGCCAAAACCGTCGCCGCGCAAGCCGCCTTCCAGCCGTTCCAGATAGTCGCCCACATGGGGTTGCAGATAGGCGTTCAAGGTGGCCGTGGAGAGCCGCTCGAACTCGCGAATTTCGGGTAGGATTTCCGACGATGCGGTGACATGGGCGTTGGGCCAGATGTCTCGCACCGCGGCGGCGGCGGCGCGCTCGTTGGCGTCGTTGGCGTAGGAGTTCATGAAAAAGATGGCGACAGATTGCGCGCCGCGCTCAAGCAACAGCGCTGCCGCCGCCCGCACCTCGTCCGCATCCAGGGCCGTGTGCACGGATCCGTCGGCGAGCACCCGCTCGTCTACTTCGAGGCGAAGATCGCGGGGCACGACGGGCTCGAACATGCCCCAAAGGCCCCAGGTTTCCGGGCGGTCGCGGCGGCGCATCTCGATCAAGTCCCGAAAGCCAGCCGTGGTGATGATGCCGGCCCGTGCGCCCTTGCGCTCCAAAAGCGCGTTGGTGGCGACCGTGGTGCCATGGACAATCAGCGACACTTCGCCAAGTTTGGGCATTTGTTCGGCAATGCCGGCGCGGATGCCGATGGATTGGTCTTCCAGGGTCGAGGGCACTTTGGCGACGGCGCAAGTTCCGTCTTCCTCATTTAAGAAAAACACATCGGTGAAGGTACCTCCCACATCGACGCCGACGACGCTCTGCGAGCCCGCCATAGTCAGGCCCGCAATTTCTTAGTTGCGGCTGCGTCCAGCACGCCCGCCGCCGACACCACACAGTGATAGTCATCCGCCGCCGCTTGAACGGACACGTAACCGAGGCGCACGTCTTCGGCGATGCGTGCCGGCTCACGGGTTTTGGCGTCGCCATAGCCGCCGCCGCCGGGGGCCTCGATGCGTACCCGCTGGCCACGGGAGAGGGCAATATCCACCATCTTGGATGCCATCGGCGGCGTCGCATCTTCGCCATTGGCATCCGGGTAGGTAAAGCGGTTGAGGGCGCCCATCCCGCCGCCGGCGACGCCGGGCGGCGCATATCTGCCGCGCTCACCGAACAGGAACACGTCGGCCTCTTTTTCCAGCAATTCGATCTCGTAGACGGCGCCAAGCCCGCCCCGGTGCCGGCCCGGCCCGCCACTGTCGGAGCGCAACGCCCATTGGGTGAAGCGCACCGGATAGGCGGCTTCCAAAATTTCCAGCGGTGGAATGGTGGCCGTCGAGATCGGCGCGTTGCCGTGGTTGAGGCCGTCGCCCAACGGATGGCCGCCATGGCCGCCACCGAAAAACGAGAACATCACCCATCGGGCGCCGTTTTCCCGGTAGCCGGCCAGCGACAGCGCGTTGATGGTGCCGTAGGCGCAGCCGTTGGACATCTCCGGCACCACCTTGGATATGGCGACAAACATTACGTCGATAACGCGCAATATGGTTTCCGTGTAGCCGCCCACCGGTTTCGGGCGACTGACGCTTAACAGGCTGCCATTCGGTATCACGAAGCGGATCGGCTCCAACACGCCGGAATTAGCGGGCACGTCCCGGAATATATGTTTCAGTGCCACATAGCAGGACGCAATGGCGGTAGAGCGGGCGATATTCACCGGCCCGGCGCAGGCTTCCGAGGTGCGTGAAAAATCCAAAGTCATGGCGCCGCCTTCGACAATAATGTCGAGGGCCACTTTGAGTGGTGCGTCGACAATTCCGTCATTGTCCAGCCAATCCTCGGCCGAATAGGTGCCGTCGGGCAGCGCTTCGATATGGCCCGTCATTAATTTCGCAGCGCGGGCCTTCAACTGGACGAGAGCTTCCAGAACCAGCTCGGCGCTATATTCATCGAGCAGTTCACCGAGCCGTTTTTGGCCGAGATCGAGGGCGCTGATCTGGCCGTTGAGGTCGCCGTAGAGGCTGACCGGTTGGCGCGAATTGGCTTGCAGGATGGCGACGATATCCGGGTTGAGGACACCGGCTCGAAACAATCGCACCGGCGGGATAAGCATGCCTTCCTGATAGCATTCGGTGGCTGCCGGATTGTAATTGCCGGGTACCGCGCCGCCGACATCGTGCCAATGGCCGACCGAGGCCATGAAGCAGAACAATTCGTCTTTCCGGAAAAAAGGCCGCACCAACTTGAAATCGGACAGATGCGTGCCGCCTTCATAGGGATCGTTGAAGATAAAGACATCGCCGTCTTGTAAGGTGAGCCCATCTTTTTCAATTGTGTCGATCACCATTTTGACGGCGAAAGACATGGCGCCGACAAATATGGGCAGACCGGATTTTCCCTGGATCAGAGTCTCGCCGGTATCCTTGTGATAGAGCCCGTGGCTGGCGTCATGGGCCTCGGCGATGATCGGGTTGAAGGCGCTCCGAAACAGCGTCGCGTCCATCTCGTCGGCGATCTGTTCCAGCCGGCCCTTCAAGACCGCCAGCAATACCGGGTCCAGCCGGCCGGGTTCAGTTTTGGTCTTCGTCATATTGCTTGGCGCCATCCAAGATATCCTGGGTGCCGAGGAGGGCGTTCAATTCGCCGAAATCGAGCATCCTGTCCAGATACGGCGTGGTCGAGCCGTGGGCGGCCAGGCTTTCGAAATAGGCGTCCGCCGCGTGTGCCAGGGCGCGCACCAAACCACCCGGAAAGATGACGATGGAATAGCCGAGGGCCTGCAATTCCTCCGCCGAATGCATGGGCGTCTTGCCGCCCTCGACCATGTTGGCCAGCAATGGCGTGTCGCCGCCGAAACGATTGGCCGCATCCACCAATTGGGCATCGTCCGTTAAGGCTTCGATGAACAGCACGTCGGCGCCGGCCTCGACATATTTCGCCGCCCGCTCCATCGCGGGCTCCATCCCTTCGACGCCGGCCGCATCAGTGCGGGCGACGATCAGTGTGTCGCCGTCCCGGCGCGCATCCAACGCCGCCTTGATTTTGCCGCACATCTCGCCGGCGCTGACCAAGGTTTTGCCGGCCAGATGGCCGCAGCGTTTGGGCAAGGATTGGTCTTCCAACTGAATGGCCGAGGCGCCGGCGCGTTCCAGCACGCGCACCGTCCGGCCCACATTGATAGCATTGCCGTAGCCGGTATCGGCATCAACGATCAACGGTGTCTCAACTCTTTCGCGGATAGTGCCGACTACCGAGGCCACTTCTTCCAGGGACACCAGACCGATATCGGGGCGGCCCAATCTGGTGTAGGCGATGGAGGCGCCGGAGATATAAAACGCTTCGAAGCCCGCCCGCTCGGCCATCATGGCGCCGAAGGCATCGTAGATGCCGGGCGCGACAAGGATATCGGGCTGGCGGAGGCGTTGTTTCAAATCTGCCATGGGTTTTCCGGTTCAGTCCTTGAGTTTTTTTTCAAGGTAGGGCACCAGTCCGCCTGCGTCGATCAGCCCCATCAAATGGTCTGGTATGGCGTCCGATGCAACGCTTATCCCGCTGTCCAGATTGGTAATGCTCCCGCCGGCCAGATCGACTTCGATGCGTTGGCTCATTTCGATACCGTTGACGGCGGCGCAGACAATCGCCGGTAGGCCCCAATTGAAGGCGTTGCGGTAAAAGATGCCGCCGAAGCTTGGCGCGATGACCGCCGCCACGCCGAGATGTTCGAGCACTTGCGCCGCCTGCTCGCGGCTGGAGCCCATGCCGAAGTTTTTGCCGGAGACGATGATGTCGCCCGATTGCACAGAGGACGCGAAGGACGCATCAACACTTTCTAGGCAATGTTCGGCCAGTTCTTGCAGCGGGCTTTTCATATAGATGCCGGGCGCGATCACGTCCGTATTGACGTCATCGCCAAAGCGCCACACCCGCCCTGTCAATGTCATGGCGCGTCCCCAAGCAAGTCTCTTGGATCGGTGATGGTGCCGGTGACCGCGCTGGCGGCGACGGTGTAGGGGGACGCGAGATATACTTTCGATGTCTTGGCGCCCATGCGTCCTTGAAAATTGCGCGCCGTGGAAGCCAGGCACACTTCGTCCTCGGCCAGGGTGCCGACGCCGTAACCTGCACAGGCGCCGCAACCGGTGGGCAAAAGATTGGCGCCGGCGTCCATGATGATTTGCATGGTGCCGTTTCGCATTGCCTCGGCCAGGATGCGCGCCGATGCGGGGGCCACGGTCAGCCGCTTGCCGGGTGCAACATGGCGGCCTTTAAGCACCGATGCGGCCATTTCAAGATCGTTCAGCTTGGCGCCGGTGCAGGCGCCGATATAGAACTGATCGATATGGGCTTTGTCCGCATCGCCAACATCGACGGCGTTGGACGGGCTGTGCGGCGCGGCGACTTGAGGTTCCAACTCATTGGCGCTGAAATCGTGGGTGGTCAGATAGTCCGCGCCTTCGTCACTCCGGAAAGCCTGCCAATCGCCGGGATCGGCGCCGGCGCTCTGGACATAGGCGGCGGTGGTTTCATCGGGCTCAACAATGCCGGTCTGGGCGCCCAGCTCAGCCGCCATGTTGGCCAGCGTCATGCGTTCCATCATACCCAGCCCAGCGATGGTGTCGCCGCCATATTCGATGGCCTGGTAGTCGCCGGCGTCCATGCCCAATTCGGCGCACATTTTGAGCGCCATATCCTTGGCCGCGACGCCGGGCCCAAAGGTGCCGGTCCAATGAATGCGGATGGTCCCCGGCACCCTGATCCAAGTCTCGCCAGTGGCCAGCACGCCTGCCATGTCGGTGGCGCCGATGCCGAACATATAGGCGCCGAATGCGCCGCCGGTGGGGGAGTGGCTGTCGCCGCCGACCGCGAACATGCCGGGGCAGAGATGGCCGCGCTCTGGCGTCACCACATGGCAGATGCCCTGCTGGTCATAGAAATTGAGGATATTGTGTTCCGCCGCCCATTCCCGAGTTAACTTTAAAATCGCGGCGCTTTCGGCATCGACGCAGGGTGCATAGTGATCCGAGATCAATACGATTTTCGAGGCATCCCACACGCCAACGCCCAACCGCTCCAATATGGGCTTGGCCCGGCGCGGCCCGCCACTGTCGTGGATCATGGCCAGATCGACGGCGCAGGTGACGATATCGCCGGGGCTGACATAATCGGCGCCGGCCGCCTTGGCGATGATTTTTTGGGCAATGGTTTGTTGCATGATCCTGGCGTTGCGTTTAACTCACAGTGTCGTTTGTATGGCAATAATATCGCAAAGGGAGCGCATGACCAGACATCAAATGATCGAACTGGTGGAACGCTATTTCGGCGCTGTCGATGGCGAGGATTTCGCCGTGATCGCCGGGACGCTCGCGCCCGAATGCATCTTCAGCGTCGAAACCCACAGTGTTTTACTTGCCAGCCGCACAGAAATTGAAACCATGTTCCGGCGCCTCTGGAACGATCATGCTGCCGTCAGCCACCGGGATTTCGTCTATGTGGCCGATGTGGACGAAGGCCGCATCGCCGCCCGCTTCCAGGTGGTCAATACACACGCCGACGGCTCCGAAACCCGCAAATCCAACTGCAATTTTTTCGAGATCAAGGATGGCCGCTTCACCCGCGTCGCCGTCTATATGGCCGGTGACAATACATTGACGTCAGGCTGAGGCGAGGAGCTTCATCTTTTCGCCCCAAGGCTCGCCCCGGCTCCAGGCGAGGGCGTTTTCGGCGCTTGGGCTTTGGCCTGCGACCGCCAACGATGTTCGCCACGCTAGGCTGAGGGTGCAGGACGTGATCGGCGGCCCATCCCAATTGGCCCGCTCCCAAATGGAGCCCAGTGTCGGCATGCCGGTGCCAAGCATGACGATGGCGTCCACATTTTTGGTGGCAAGCGCATCCAGCCCGGCGCCGCCGCTGTCGGCGTTCAAGCTGTAAATGGGATGGAAATCGCCCTCGTCCTTGTAGATGGCGGCCACTTCGGCAACGTCATAGCCGGCAGATTGCCAGTAGGCGACGCTCTCTTCGGTCAAATCCGGCGGATAGGGGGAAACCAGCCCGATTTGCTTTGCACCCAACGCGCTAAGCCAATCGGTGACGGCGCGGGCTGCGGTTATCAGCGGATATTGGCGTTCAGCTTCTATGGCTGCGCACCATTCGGCTTCCCGCTCCCGGCCAATCAGATAGGACGAGCCGGTGCAGGCGAAGGCCACCGCATCCAGGGGCGCATTGGAGAACTGATCGAGGGTAGCGCGCAGCCCATCCGAATATTCGGCCATCCGGTCCATCATCGATGGGCTGGGGCTGGTCAGGCGGGCGACCACCATGGCGACGCCCTGGGGCCACATAATATTGAACTCCGGCTCCGCCGTGGTATTCGCCTGCGGCGTCAAAACGCCAACCAGACCCTTGCCCGCATATTCCAGTGTTGCCATGATCGCCCGCGCCTTCAAAATCAATGGAGCGCGAAGTATCTTACCGGGGGACGGCGATTGCCAGCGAATGATTCAGAGCGTGTGTTAATTGCCGGCGCCGGCCCGGTGGGTTTGTTCGCAGCCATCCGGCTGACCGGTTTCGGCATTCCAGTGACCGTGGTAGAGCGGAACACGAATGTGGGAGATGATATCCGCGCCTCCACCTTTCATCCGCCTTCGTTGGAAATGATGGAGCCCTACGGTATCACCGAGCAAATGGTGGCCGCCGGCGAAGTGGTGCCGGAATGGCAAATCCGCATGCATGTGACCGGCGAGAAGGTATTGTTCGATCTGGGGCGCATCGCGGATCTGACGCCTTATCCGTTCCGGCTGCAATTCGAGCAGAGCAGTCTTTGTATCCTGTTGGACCGCATGTTGCGCGAAGAGCCGCTGGCCGAAGTAATTTACGGAACCGAATTGATTGGCGCCGAACAGGATGGAGGCGGTGTTACCGTTCAAGCCCGGAGCGGATCGGAGGAACGGACATTCATCGGCAAATTCCTGATCGCCGCCGATGGCGGTGCCAGCACGGTCCGGGGCCTTTTGGACATTCCCTTCGACGGCTCCATGTATCCCGAACGGACGGTGTTGGTAACCACGCCGTTTCCGTTCGCCGATCATATCGAAGGTTTGAGCGGCGTTAGCTATTGCTGGCACGAGACCGGTAATTTTGCGCTTCTCAAATTGCCCTCACGCTGGCGGGCTAGCCTGTATTTCCCGGAAAGCCTAAGCGTGGATGAAGTCCTTTCCGATGATTATTTGCAGGAACAACTTTTGGAAATTTGCCCAAATTCGGACCGCTTCGAGATATTGGATAAACGCGAATACCGGGTGCATCAGCGCATTGTGCCTGGGTACAATCATGGCCGCATCCTGTTGGCTGGCGACGCGGCCCATCTGAACAGCCCGACCGGCGGAATGGGTTTGAACGGCGGCCTGCACGATGCGCACAACCTCACCGAAAAGCTGAACGATATTTGGCATGGGGGGGATTTGGGGCTGCTCGATCTTTATTCTCGCCAGCGCCATCCGGTTGCCAAGAACCAGATCATCGAACAGGCGGATCAAAACCGCAAACGCATGACTGAGAAATCACTGGAAAAGCGCCGGGAGCATTTCGCCGCCCTCCAGGCCATCGCCGCCGATGACGATAAATGCCGCGCCTTCCTGCGCCGTTCCTCAATGATCGAAGGCCTCGAGTTGGCGTCGCGGATCACCTAAAGCCGCTTGTCGGATATCTCCAACCCCAAGGCCTGTTCGGCGTAACCGACGGCATTGATGTCCCATTGCACGGCGATATGGGCGTTCATGGCGTGGATATCGCGAAAGGCGCGCTGCTCGAAGGTGTCCTCGGCAACGCCCTGGGCGCCCAAAATCTGCACCGCCCGGTCCACGGCCCGGGTCGCGATCATCGCGCCGTAGGCAATGTTGCGCTTATAGAGCACCCGCTTTTCCATGGTGAATTCACCGCCGGCCTTGGCGATGGCGTTGAACTCTGCGGCATCCCGGTCCGCCAGCAGACCGGCGCAATCGATCTCGGCGGCGGATTCTGCAAGGCGCATATGCACCGTGGCATAGGACGCAACCGGCTGGCGCCCGACCAGGGCGACGCGGTTCTTGGTGCGCTCGATCAGCGCTTCAATGCAGGCCTCGGCGGTGCCGATCATGGGCGCGCCGATATTGTAGGGGAACACCATCATCACCGGTATTTGGAATATGTGGCCGGGATTGACGGCGCTGCCGGGGGTCGGACCACCATGCAACTCAGACAGCGAAACCGAGCGGTGTGCCGGCACAAATACATCATCGACAACAACATCGTTGCTCCCCGACGCGCGAAGCCCGGCGGCGTACCAGGTGTCTTCGACTTTGAAATCGGTGGCCGGCAACAGAAACCAGCGGTAATCGGGCGGCCCGGCGTCTTTTATCACCGGAGCACCAAGAATAACCCATGTGCAATGATCGATACCGCTGGCGAACTGCCAACGGCCCGAAAACTGGTGGCCGCCATCGACTTCGCGAACCTCGGAATTGGATGCCGCGAAGGCGGTGCCGACGATTGTATCGGGGGAGGGGCCCCAAACTTCGTCCTGGGCCTCGGGCGGGTACATGCCCAGCACCCAGTTGTGGCAGGCGATCAAAACCCCGACCCAGGCGGATGATCCGCAACCCCGGCCCAAAGCCTTGGCAACCTCGAATTGGGCTGGGCCGTAATCGAACTCGTAGCCGCCGACGCTTTTCGGCTGATGGATGCGGAAGATGCCGGCGTCCATCATGTCGGCGATGGTGTTGTCGGGTAGTCGCCGCGCTTTTTCCGCCTTCGCAGCCCGTTCGCGCAAAACCGGCGCCAGTGCGCGTGCGCGCGCGACGACCTCTTCAAGTGTGACTTCGGTGTCCGCCATTATGAATTGCCCCCCCCAAATTCGACCTTCCCGGAACTAAATTGAGATACCCAACACTTCGGCGCCGTGGACGAGGGATTGAATGTTGCGGATCGCCATGATCTTACGCCCCTTTGATGATTGGGTTTTCGATGCTGCCCAGCCCTTCGATTTCGATCCGGCACACGTCGCCGGCGTTTAGATAGGTGGCGCTCGGATGGCCGACGCCGCTGCCGGTTCCGGACGCGATCACATCGCCGGCGAGCAGGGTGAAATGCTCGGACAAGGCTTCGATCTGCTCGGCAATGGTGAACACCATCCACTTGGAATGGGAATCCTGTTTCAATTCGCCGTTGACCCAGGTCTTCAGAGAAAGGCTCTGGGGGTCGGCGATATCGGATTTGGGCGTGATCCAGGGGCCCATGGGCGCCGAGGTGTCGAAGGATTTCTGCCACAGCCAGTCGGACCGCATGGACGGCCAGTCTTCTCGGGCCAGATAATCCCGGGCCGACAGATCGTTGATGATGCAATAGCCGGCCACGTGATCAAGAGCATCGGCGGCTTTGATGTTGCGGCCCGAGCGGCCAATGACCACGGCGATCTCCGCCTCCCAATCCATTTTTTCGGTGATGTGCGGCTTTTGAATATTTTCCGTCGTCCCGATCACCGTTTGGTTGGCGACCTTGTTGAAAAAATAGGGGTTGATGGTGCTCTTATCCACATCGTGGCCGGTCATTTCGCGGAAATGATCCTGGTAATTGGCGGCGGCACAAAAGATGTTGGTCGGATAAAGGATCGGCGCGGTTAATGTAACATCCGCCAAGGGCGTGCCATCTCCGCTAATCGATTCAAGTAACGGCAGGGCGGCGTCCCAATTTTGCACCACCGACAAAACCGAAGCGGCATCGAATTCATCGCTGCTGCAATTGGCCGCCAGATCGATCACCTGTTCGTCGACCAGGAGTCCGGCGCGGGGAGCATCGTTGGCATTGGCTTTGTAGCTGAGTAGACGAAAGCTCATGGAATATTTCCTTTGTGCGAATTTAGCCGAACAACGCCGGGTATTTCTTGCGCATCTTGGCCTTGAATTCCGGCGAAGTTTCCGTGGTTTCTGGAAAGCTGTCTTTCCGACCCCAAGGCTTGCAGGCATCGACGATGGCTCGGTTGTTCTGATAGGGCGGCCCGGTCAGCAACGGATCCAGCGGCGTCGACCAGGCATTATGGATATAATCGATATCATTGGGTGGATCACAGCGTGTCGACATGGCCCAGGCTACGTCGAACATGTTGGTGGGATCGATATCGTCATCGACGACGATCACCCAGCGCCCGGCATAATTGCCGGCGTGGCAGTTGGCGGCCATCATCGCCGCCTGTTTGGCATGGCCCGGATACATCTGCTCGATGGCGATCACGTTCCACAGGCGCGATGCGCCCGCTTCGTGGCACCAGACACCCTTGACGCCGGGCACGCCGGCCTTTTCCACCTCGTCCCAGATCATCGCGCCCTTGACGATGGTGCGCCCGAAGGTAACCGAGGTCGGCGGCTTGGCCGGGCTGGCGACACACAAGATCGGATTGTTGCGGTGATAGACCCTGCGGATTTTGATCACCGGCTCGTCACTGGCATCAGACGCGTAGTAGCCCATGAACTCGCCGAACGGGCCTTCGGATTTTAATTCGTCCCCATACATTTCGCCTTCGAGCACGATCTCCGCATCGGCGGGCATGGGCAGGCCGTGCAGTTCCGAATTGACCACCTCGTAGGGCCGGCCCCGGTGGCCGCCGGCATAGGCGAACTCGTCGGTGCCGTAATCGATCTCGTGATTGGCGGCCATAAATAGAAGCGGATCGTGGCCCAAGGAAATGGTTACCGGGCAGGGCTCGCCGCGGGCGAAATATTTTTCCCGAATCAGGCGGCCATGTTTGCCCGGGCTCATCCAGATGCCGCAGGTTTTTTCGTCATGCATCATCACCCGGTAGGTGGCCGAGTTGACCCAATCGCTGTCGGGATCGCGGGTGGTGACGATCACGTCGGTGCCAATATAACGCCCGCCGTCTTTTTCGTGGAGAAATGGGGCCGGAAACTTGGTCAGGTCCACGTCGTCGTCCCGGTCGATGTTTTCCATCAGATCGCCGCCATTGACCACCTTCGGCGGGATCAACTTGAAGTCGCCGTGCATGCGGTCCCGGTAGGCGCGCACCACATCCATGGGCCCATCCGGCTCTTCGAAGCCCAGGGCGTAGGCGAGCCGGCGCGACGAATTGGTGGCGCCGGAGAAAATGCGAAAGCCCTTGGGGTAGCCCTTGATATTGTCGAACAATAACGCCGGCGCCTTGCCTTCGCGGGATTCGTGGCAAACCATTTCCACCAGGGCGCCCACCTCGAGGTTCCAATCGGCGCCGTCGATATGGGCCACCTCGCCCATCGCATCGACCTTTTCGATCAGATCGCGAATCCCCTTATGGCGCTCCGACGGGTCCAGATCCGCCAATTCCTTTATCACCATGCTCATGGGTTCTACTCCGCCGCTTGCTTTCCCGGTCCGAGCACTCGGCGGCAATAGGCCGGGCCGTCTTCATCGTCGCCGATAAACTGGGCCGTGCAGATGAAATCGGGAAATTGGTTATGCTTAAGGTCGCGCAACAGGCCCGGTGCTTCGCCCCCCGCCTGCATTTTCTTGATGGCGGCCAGCAGCGCTTTTCGCACCTCGATAATCACGATATCTGTGGAGCCCAGATGCTCTTGCGTGCGGTCCTGAATCTTGCCTTGGGTTTCGATGGCGTAGGCGTCGTGGGCGGGGATATAACGGCCGAGCCCGGCAAAGGTTTCGCCGCGCGTGATTTCGCCCCGGTCCTGCATATAGCGGTTTTCGGCGCGCCGGATGTGCTGTTTGTCTGGGCCCACATTGGTGGCCTTCATTTGCCCCCAGAATTCCTTGTCCAAGGCCCCTTCGCGCCGGTAGATAAACTCGAACCGGCAATGGCTTTCGTCGTCCCGGGGCACGTGCCAGCGGCCCTGATAACCCTCCGCCGGCGGCGCGCCCATAGTCGGCGTGGTGCCGCAGGGATAGATGTAGTTGTTGACCCTGAGGTAATTCTTGCCGTCACGGGTCTTGCGTAAACTGTGAATGCGGACGCCGAAGCTGGTATGTTCGATATCCAGCTTGGGATGGATGTCTTCGGAATAATAGGGATTGCCGGTGGAATTTCCAGCCGCATCCTTGGCCGCGCCCATGCGGTGCAAATAAGATGTGTGTGCCAGATCGGTGGAGCTTTCGAGGCCCTGCAGCCAGTTGCATTGCTGTATCACGCGAAAGGCCATGCGGTTTTCTTCGGGCGCCGTCAGGAACTGGTAATCGGGGATCAATGGCGCTTCGCCATCGCCCATGTAACACCAGATGACGCCGCCTTTCTGTTCTACCGGATAGGCGGTATGGCGCACCTTCTGGCAGAATTTTTTGTCCTCGGGCTCGCCCGGCTGGTCGATACAGTTGCCTTCGACATCGAACAGCCAGCCGTGATAAAGGCAGCGAAGGCCGCCGTCTTCGATGCGGCCATAGGAAAGATCGGAGCCTCGGTGCGGGCAGTGCAGGCCAATGAGGCCGAGCCGGTCCTGGTCATCCCGAAACAAGACCATGTCTTCCGACAGGATACGCACCGGCACGGGATCGCCGCCGGGCGGCATTTCATCGTCGGTTGCAATGGGCTGCCAATAGGAGCGCAGCAAATCGCCGCCGGGGGTGCCCGGCCCGGTTTGGGTCAATAGATCATTGTCGTCTTTGGATAGCATGGCCTGGGAGCGGAGCCGGAGGTTCCGCACCAAGTATGTGCGAAACCTCCGATACCGAAGTTAAATTATTTCCAGGTCCAATCGCCGACGGCGACCATGGCGAAGCTGACCGGATCACGGGCAATCTTCACTTTGCTGGTATGCGCCCAAGTGGTCGGCATCTCGGAAATGGGATAGATGTACATTTCCTCATTGATGCGGTCGATCAGCTTGGAATGGATCTGAGTCCGCTTGTAGATATCGGGCTCAACGGATGCCTGTTTCCACAGCTTTTTGAGGGTGGCATCACCGTTGTAATTGCGGCTGCGGGACAAGAAGAAGTTCATAATGTTCTTCGTGCTCGGCTCGGTGAAGGTCGGATAGAGGGCAAGATAAGTGGTCAACTCGCCCCGGCCACGGCGCTTCTTGGCGGTGCTTGGCGGCGGAAATTCGATCTTCGCCCGAATACCAACTTTGCGCAGCTCGCCGGCGACGGCCTTGCCGACCTCGGCATAGTTACCATTGACGGTCATCAGAAAATCAAAGCCGTTGGGATAGCCGGCCTCGGCCAATAGGCGTTTTGCGCCCGCCGGATCGTAGGCGGGGATTTTGGTGGACGAGCCGCAGGACACGTTCTTTTTGAAGCAGATGCCGTTCGGACGCTCGGCTATCTCGGCGCCGGGCACGAAGTTTTTGATGATCGCTTCCCGTGGAATGGCCTTGGCGACGGCCAACCGAACCCGCTTGTCCGTGAACATTTTGTTCTTCGAGCGGCCGGCCGCATCCATAGTGAGATACAAAAGCTGCTTGGCTTGGATATAGGTCACGTCTGTTTGCGGATTAGCGGCGAATATCTGCGCCTGGTCGGTTGAAGGATTGCGGATGGCGTGCACGGCGCCGGTCATCAGCGCCGCCGTCTGTGCCTGGCGGTCGATGATCGGAACGGACTGGATGCGCTTGATATTGGCCAGCCGGTGCGGGAACATTTTCGCCGTTTCGTCCCGGCGTTCGACTAAAAATCCCTTGTTTCGGTCTATCGATAGGGCCTTGTAGACGCTGGTTCCGGCGGCCGACACGCGCCCGTAATCGGACTTGTTCTCAAGCTTGTTGAAAACTGTGTGGTCAAAGAAGTGATAGCGGTAGGCAATGGTATAAAGATCGGAGGAATTGATCTTCTTGCCGATGATGCGGACCTTATAGGGCCCCAATTTCTCGACTTCCTTGATCCAGTTATAGCGGCTCTTGAAGCGGATGCGGACCTTCGGATTTTTGAGGTAATCGAGGGTTGCCTTGACGTCGTCGGCGGTGAATTTGTTGCCGTTGGAAAAGGTCACGTCGTCGCGCAGCTCGAACTCCAGCGTGGTCGAATTGATGCGCTTCCACGATTTCGCCAATTCCGGCACGAACTTGCCTTTATATTCGTCATAAGCCATCAGCCAGCCATAGACATTGCGCGCGTACAAAAGCGTCTCGATCGATGGATCATGGTAATAATCCAGCGCGCTGAAAAACTGCTGGGTGGCGATATTAATTTGGTCTTTCGACTTTTGCGCGGTTGCTGGTGCGGCGCCAAATACGCCGACGGCTGCCGCGGCAACAAGTGCGGTCATGAGTTGTTTCGACATGATGAACTCCCTGAGCTTTGTTGTTCTGATCCCGCCCGTTTTGCCGGGCTGCGGTTTATTGTTGCTGGCACGTACCGACCAGTACCCTCACCATGACCCAGACCGGATAGAGGTTCAATAGAATTGTCTGCGGGGCAATGTTGGTGGCCACTATTTCCGGGCCGGACAGAAATAGCGATGGCGGAGAGGGTGTCTGCCGATAATACGTATAATATACTGATATTAGACATAAAATTTTCTATTAATATCACAGCCCCACACTGAACCCCACATGCTGAATGCCCTTGGACGAGTAGTTGCTCCCTCTGCAAACTCCCTGTGTATCAGGCCGTAAGAACCTTCTCCTATTCGTTTGTCAGTTAGAATCCCAATGTTGAGGCAGCTGATCCAAGTTGTGTCTCTCCATTCCAAACTTGACTTCGATGTATAGAAACCGAGAACGGGGGCCCCATGGCTCGGAAAGCGCGCTGGGTGCGGGTGTGTAGGACCAGCTCTCACAACGCCGAGCAAAATTTGGCGTGTATAGTTTTACTGTGCGCGAGAGTCTACCGTATTGGAACGCGCATCCGTTCTAGTGTGGAGATTGCTACAGCTAGGCCTTGATTTGCTGCTGCCCGAAACCATTTGATTGCTTGATTTCGATCCTGAGGAACTCCAAACCCGTTTCTGTACATATATCCAAGATTAAACTGGGCTTTAGCTAGTCCCTGTGCGGCCGGGTTGCGAAGCCATTTTTCTGCTTCAAGATAATTTTTGTTAAATCCTAATCCATGAAGATATCTATGGCCGACGGCATTCTGAGAATTAATGAGGCCTTGCATAGCTGATTTTAGAAACCACCTATTTGCTTCCACATCGTTTTTTGGCACCCCGGAACCAACAGAATACATAAATCCCAGATTATGCTGCCCCTGTGGGTGACCCTGATTTGCAGCCAATCGGAACCACTTGACTGCTACCGTATAGTCTCTAGGCACGCCGGACCCAGCAGCATAAATATGACCTAGCCTCACTTGTGACTGCGGGTGCCCTTTTTCAGCCTGTTGGGTCAGCAACGCCAATTGTGAAGTGTTGGCAATCGGCGGCGGCGGGTTAGTAGGTACGACCGGAATTGAAGCTGTGTGTACAGCAGGAGAATGTGAGTTTTGTATGGTTGGTGTTGCCGCAGATTGCGTGGTGGGAACTTCGCATTTAGTGTTCCCATATTGTTGGTAGCATGTGTTTCGAGTGCAGTTGGAAACGAAGTTTCTACGGGCGCTTCTATTCAAGTCTACATTTTCTATATCATTGTAGTATTCCCTTACGGATTTTGTGCCTTGTCGGCAATTTGTATCAATTGTATCTCCAAGGCCATATGAGGTGCAGCTGACACGCCCATCAGGAACTTGGACCCTCCTACTTTTCTTAACCAGCTGTTGCACTATTTTAGGCGGATATGCGGCGAATCCTTTTTGCTGGCAAGCGTACTTGGCGGCGTCAAACTGAGGAGTAGAACAACCGCTTACAACTACCGCAGTTGCAATTTTTGCCATGCGTTTAACGGACCTACTATTTAGCATTCAATTCTCCACAGCGCATCAACTCGGTTCCCGATGACACATCACCATCAAGGTCTGCTTCTGCGCGATCTTCGCCAGAGCTTTTGTCGAAATTCTTTTCGACTTCGTTGACCATTTTGATGGCAGCCCGCTTGTGGTCAGAAACTGCTTTACCGTCGACGCCTTTATTCCAAAGTTTACGTTTTCAGGAAGTGAGCCCGTAGCCTTCGCTACTTTGAATTTATTCAGTTGAGCAACAACGACACCAACGATATTTCCGTAGCTGTCATAGATTGGCCCGCCACTGTTTCCGGACTGCGCGGCAGCGTCCATTTGGAATTGCGCGGAGTCGTCACCAATGCCACGAACAGCGCTGACCATCCCGCCAGTGACTTTGATCGTATTGCTGTACAATTCTCCATACGGAAAACCAGCGACCAGAACTCTTTCGCCCAACTCAACGTCTTTTAATCGCAACAGTCCGTGGGCGACGAGTGGAACTACCTTGATGCCTAGCTTTTTGATTAGAGACTTTGTCTCGTCAGATGCCATTTCGAGTGAGCCGAGTTTCAGGAGAGCTAGGTCATTTCGCCGGTCATCCTCAACCAGTGCCGCACGGGTTTGAGTTTTGGCGTTGTCGCCTACAGTTATTCGACTGCAACCGTTGACAACGTGGGCGTTGGTGACCACATGCCCTGACTTTGAGACGAAGAAGCCTGAACCGGAGCTGAACCGTTTTCTGTGTGGCGATTTGGGTTTCTCGGGTGGTGCTTTGGCTACTACTTTCGGTTTTCGGCTTGGTACTGCTGCTGGTGGTTTGGGGCTATGAACGGCTGCGATCTGTTGCTCGGTAAACCAACCTACCAGCCGGGCGCATTGTTGCTCGCCTAATCCGCGGCGCTTGGCCTCCAATACTTGTTTGCGCCAGATGGAATTGGTTTCCCATTTCGGCGAATTCTGCTGAATTGCCTTCTGACACAGGCGTTCATCGCTGTCGTATGCGACAATCTCAATTTCAGCTGCGGAAGCAGGTGGATCGGTCCGTCTGACAGTATTGGCGCGCGCTCGCTTGGGGGATGCGGGAACGGCTGCGATCTGTTGCTCGGTAAACCAACCAGACAACCGAGCGCATTGTTGCTCGTCCAATCCGCGTTTTAGGGCTTCGACAACTCTGTGCCTGTATAGGCGCGTGTTATCCCATTTCGGACGCGATCTATCAAGCGCCAGCCTACATAATTGCTGGTTTGATGGACCGCTAAAATTCGAGGTCGATATAGATTTGGATGTGTCCTGTGAAATTTCGGGAAACGCTTGGCATCCCTCCAGCGCTAGCAACGCCACCGGAAATCCCAACAACCAAAACGATTTCACCGGAATACCCATTTTTGATGCTTAACAGTCCTAGTGGTCATTTGGTTAATTGTGGCATGCATTTAGGAGTAGTGTCCACTAACACAATCAGTGATTGGTTGAGTACGGAAGGATTAGAGTAGGATATTGGTGAAAGGTATCAATAAGGTGATGATACTGTCATCAATTTAGATTGGTTCTATTATTGATAGGAGGAGAGTTTATGAAGTGGTATTGGATGCTGGCAATTGTGATATTAATAGCGTTGCTATTTAACGAATTAAGCGGAAAGAATGATTGTAATAACTGGATTGAAGGCTCCCCTGGAAAGTTAGGTTTTTGTGCTGATCCTTCTTGAGCCGATCAACCATTACCCTAACGTTATCCCTTTTTATAGACGGGGAGGGGTCCCCGACTGGCTAGGAGATTGAGCGCCCACCCAACTCAAACTGCACCCACTGCGATGTTGTTGCTGCCAAGCTCAGAGTGCCTGACTTGAAGGAAGGCAGAAACGGCAGACATTTTTTATTTGGGTGCAAGCCATACTCGCTTCCCACCATGAGCGCCATAAAGGCGAGCTTTCCGCCAATTTAGTCGCTTTAGAATGTCAGATACCCGCTGTGGATGCGGCAGACCACCCGGGTGTTTTCCCCTTAATTTTCCGGACCCAATTATGTCATCCATCGTCCACGGACGTTTCAGTTGTTCTGGACTGAGCGTTCTGAAAAATTCGACCAGCTGTTGCTCGAGGGGTTTCACATCGGGATGCATAGTTTGGAGCGATGCGGTCACCTCTTGCCTGGCTAGTTCCCGCTCTTGCTTCTCCTGTTCGACTATCTTGCAGAGTCCGTCGATGTAGCTTCTCATTGTCAGCTTTCCTCCTAACTAGACCCGAAAATGGCGGGTGGCGCACAGTTCGGGGCCGTTCGAGGTGTGGTTTGCGTCGATTGCGTCGATTTTACCCATTTTACTAAAACTCTCTATAAGCAATCTCTATAGGGAAGTTTCTATAAAC
>JABHAA010000060.1 GCA_018674495.1 Rhodospirillaceae bacterium
CGTTTTTACCGTTTCCATCAGGCAATCGAAGAATATATCCCAAGTCATGGTGCGGGCCATCAAGGCCAGCGCCAAGGCGCCTGATGCGCCGATGCCGGCGGCCTCCTCGGGCGAAAAAATTCCCAAATAAATGCCGCCGATGACCAGCAGAAAGAGCAGCATCGTGCTCCACACTTTTTTGAACGCGCCCATCTTTTGGGCGAATGTGGTTTTGGCGCCACGGGGGCCGGTCTCGGGATAAATCGCGGTGACGATCAAAATGGTTGTCATGAAGAAAATGACGGTGAGAATACCGGGGATAAATCCGGCCAGGAACAATTCGCCGATATTGGACTCGGTCAGGATTCCGTATAGCACCAGGATGACGCTGGGCGGGATCAGGATGCCGATGGTGCCGCCGGCGGCGATGGAGCCGGTGGCCAGGCTGTCGTCGTAATTGAAACGCTTCATTTCCGGCAACGCCACCTGGGTCATGGTGGCGGCGGTGGCCAGGGACGAGCCGCAAATGGCGGCAAAGGCGCCGCAGCCGCCGATGGTGGCCAAGGCAAGCCCACCCCGGCGGCTGCCGAGCCAGGTGTTGCAGGCGCTGAACAGGGCCTCGGAAAGCCCGGAATTGCTGGCGAAATAGCCCATCAATATAAATAGAGGCACAATCGATAAGTTATAGGTAATCGGCGTCTCGAACGCGGTCTGGCCGAGGAGCGCCATGGCCGCGTTGAAATCGATAAGCATGGCGCTGCCCAAAAAACCGGTAACCGCCATGGCAAAGCCGATGGGTAGGCCAATGGCCAGCAGCACAAACAGCAGGATAAAGATTAGGATGGAAAGGGTAATGGGATCCATAGGTTACTGGCCGGATGGCCCTCCGGCTGGGGCGGCAAACGTTGCCCGCGCCGCCAGAGCCAGTTGCAGCCCCAAAGATGTGACCATCAAAATGCTGGCGATGGCCATGACATAGGCCACCGGCCAAACCGGTATTTCCCAAATTTGGGTGATGTCGTTGTTTTCAATGCGGCTCGCCGCCTGCAGGAACAGACGCCAGCAGACCAGCGCCATAAATACAAAGGCGATAAAAAACGTGATGGTGTCCAAGGTTGCCTGGACGCGCGGTGAAAACCTGGTGATTAGGATATCAACCCGGATGTGGCCGCGATGGATTGTGGTGTAGCCGACGCCGAGATAGATCATCATGCCCATGATCAGTTCGGTCACCTCGACGGTTCCGACGATGGGATTATCGAACATACGTCCGATCACGTCGGCGAGGGTTAGGAACATCATGATGGCCAGCCCGACAGAACCCGCACGAGCGAGCCACATTGTGACTCGCTCGCTGATACTTGTCAGGGATCCGGGGGTTGCTTCCGCCATGGAATTAAGGCGTTAGCCTGCTTTCATCATTTTGACGAGATCGTCCATGAGCGCCTTGCCGTCGAGGCCCATCTCGTTGCCCTTTTTGATCCAATTATCGGTGATGATCTGAACCGCCCGCGACCAGCGTTTTTGCTCGGCCGCTGACAGGGTCTGGATTTTGTTGCCGGCCTTCATGGCGTCGGCGCGTCCGCCTTTATCCGCATCATCCCAATGACGGCCGATAAATTTGGCGCCCGCTGCGCCGCCGGCTTTCATCAGAGCCTGGCGCGCTGCTGCCGGTAGACCATCGAACTTCTTTTTGTTCATATTGATGGAGAACGGCGTCGTATAGAGCCCGCCCGGAATTTCCAGATGATATTTGGCGAGACCGGCAAGGCGGAAACCATGTACCGCTTCGAACGGGAAGAACGCCGCTTCCGTGGTGCCCCGCTGCAGGCTTTCGTGGGACTTGGTTGCCGATTGAACCACCGGCACGGCGCCGAGTACTTTGGCGGTCAGCACGCCGCCGCCGCCGACACGGATTTTGATGCCCTTCATGTCTTCCATGACGCGCACTTCTTTTTTCGAATGCAGCATGCCCGGGCCATGCACGAAAGATGTAATAAGAACGGTGCCCTTCATTTCGCGCTTGTCGAAGCCGTGCTTTGTGTACCATTTGTTGTGGCCGGCGCTGCCGATCTCGGCGTTTGGCGAGGCGAACGGCACTTCGGCAAAGCGGAAC
>JABHAA010000059.1 GCA_018674495.1 Rhodospirillaceae bacterium
ACATCCGGGTTTTGCAGCAACCGGGACGCCTGATTGGCAGCGCCGGCGGTGCCATAGCCCGCCTGGCGCGCCGCTTGGGTGCCGTTGGCGCCGGATGCATAGGCATGGCAAAAGGTCTCCTGCCTCGAATTGAGGGTCATAGTGGTCTCCTGAAACTGTAAAATAATTAATTTATTTTATGAAAAATCCCTATAATTGTCAATTGAATACGTAATAATTAGAAATATAAGTTTATAATTGTTCTCTTTATGTGCTATATTAGCGTATTGCGCATATATCCCTTTCCCCTATGCACACGCGGCGCGGGCCGTGGTATGAATCGGCGTTATGCTTGGCGGACAAATACGTTCAGTTTTTTTGTTGGTGGCAGTTGTTGTCGCGCTATATGGAGTCGTTGGGGCAGTTCATTTGCTTAGTTTGTTACCACCTTTTGTATATTGGGCGTCACTTATCGGCATTGCGACGTTGTTCGGCGCGGTGTTCACGGTTGCCGGCTTATTTGTCGGGGTGGAACCACTGAGGCGCCACAAATTTATGTTGTTAGCAACCGGCATCGTGGCCACCTTTCTGGCGCTGTGGGTTATAGCCGAAGGCGAATATAGGGAGGCTAATTTTTGCTACTTCAAGGCCAACCTTGATAAGCCGAAGCCTGATGGTGGTTACGAATGGCAATTAATCAACAAGCAGCACCGCGCCATTATGCCGGTTAAATATTTCTTTTATCGCGGAAGAGGTGGTCGGTTGGTTAATTCTTGGATAGATGCGGAAAACAGCTTTTGTCATCAATATGTCTCCATAATTTTGTCCCCTTTAATTTTAACGTGCCGAACTAAAGTTAAATTTTGGGGAGGCAATCGTGTATTGTCGTGACCAGCGCCGGTTCACTGTTATTACTCAGGACCCGAGTGAGCCAGCTTTCAAAGTCCACTCGCTTAGATTTTTTTAAGTGTGTGGCAGCCAGCGCTATCATTCCTTTGTTGTCATAATTGGCCAGAAGTTTGGGAAGGTCGCCGTCGCGTAATGCCGCTTCAATTCGGTCTTTGGCTTGCTGGGCAATTTCCTTGATGTTGAGTGTGGTCGTTTGGCGCGTGTACTCCGCCGTGATGTCGGGAACGTTATTGGCTTCGCTAAGATCAATTTTTTTCAAGAGGCGGTCGATTCGCCGCCGGCAATAGCGGGTAACGACGGCGTCGATCGCTTCCGCTGAGTTCAACGTTTCAAAAACAGCCGTTTTTAAATTACCCAATAGTTTTTCAAGATCGGCACCATTGTAGCCCTCACTCTCAGCGATGGACCGGCTGACGGCAGGCAGAAGGATAACGTTTTCGATCTCGGAGACGGGCAACACGGAAATACCGAGTCCTTTCAGATAGCCAATGTCGTCGGCCTGATGGTCATCGGCGTCTACAATACCGGAGCAAGTTACACGGGTTAGGGCTTCGTTTCGCCCCATTGTCACGACGGAGTGGATGACTTCTTCGCAAGACCCCCGAGGAATGACAGTCCAATCGGGATAGCTGCACCGGTAAATTGCCAGATCCAGACTATTATCACCACCTTCGACAAACAGAATAGGCTGTCGGCTACCGAGAATAAGAGTTGTAACTTCCTCGCCGAACCCAGAATTTTCCGGAACAGCTTCGATAAACCACCAAGGCGTCGGATCGAAGTCGCGGATGACAAACTTCTGCGCCACACGAGTAGCGGCAAATTCCAAATCATGAGTGATGAATACGAAAGAGCAATCTTGCCGGGAAGCTTCCAATTCATCCCAGAGCTTGGCCATAATCGAGGGGTGAACATGGAGCTCAGGTTCGTCAAATATGAGTAGCGAATCCCCGGCAGCCGCGAGAGTTTGGGCAATCATATAGAAAATTGCGCGCTCGCCGTCGCTCATATCAATCGCGTTATATCTCGCATCCGATCCGCGAACAGCCACCTCAATATTATCCCCAGATATATGGAGCTGCCGGTGCGGCAGCAACCGATCCCAAATAGTAACGAGCCGCTCGAACATTGTGGGATCAGCGCAACTATGATCGCCAGCACGGTTCTTTCGATGTGTTTCCAACGCTTTGTTGGCCTGTTCGGCGAACAAGACCTGTATTAAAAAATCGAAGTCGCTAAGCAGCGAGGTGGCCGAGTTGCCATGCCACCGGTTGCCGGATCGATGAGCAATGGCTGCATTCGAGGAGGCGTTGCCAGTTCTCAGACCAAATAGAGCGTCCCGTTCACTGATTTTGGCGATTCCGGGATTGAGCGTGAGCGCTCGGTGTGCCGAAATTCGGTGCGCATTTAGTTGGAAAGCATCCTCAATGTACACGGCGAGCCGGGTCTTCCCCCCGCCGTTTGCGCCCACAAATACCAGAGACGAACCAGACTCAATACTGATTTGCATTTCGCCATTTGGGTTGGGGATGGGAAACTCGAAAAGCATAATTTTTGATTTTCCAAACTGGGAAGGAAAGGGGGCAGGTCTTAAGGAAAGGGGTCAGTTCTTAAATTGTGCATCACTTTGCCTGCGATTGAGCGTGCTCCCAACCAGCGGCATATTCCTCATTGGCTTCCATTTGCTCTCTCATCGTATCAGAACTCAATGCAATCAAATTATCGATCACATTGTAAGGCTGATTGTAACCATTGCCATCGACGTAGTCCTGCTGCCCTTGAGCGTGATAATCTGTCATGATGTTAACTCCTATTAGAAGTATTTTAATAAGGATAATCAACTCTCAAGTTTTACAATTACATAAGCGCCGATAATTGTCATCGCCGATTATCGGTGAACCGCTATTTCTTGTCGCCGATGATCAGGCCGACGCGCTTCACCCCAAATCCCCACGCCGATATCTTCACCCCGAATGAACCCGGTCAAGACATCCAAAACTCGGAGATGGTGATCAACAATTATGGGGACACAATTATGGGCAATTATGGGGACACATTGAGCTACGCCGTTTTTGACGGACACCGATAAAGGGGGACAATTTCCCTTGGAGGTGTCAGATGAAAGAGCGCAAAAATTACGGGGACATCACTTAAATTACGCTCTATCTCCCGCCCATCGGCAAGTCCTTCATCTTCTCAAACAGATACATACCAATTCTGCGCGCCCCTCCGGGATTGGTGTGAACCCGGTCATAGTAATCCGCCGGGCCCAGGTCGAGCTCTGATGCCAAATCGAAACAGAGGAGCTTGAGCCCCGCGCATGCCGCCATTGTTTCGCGGTTGATAGCGGTAAGCGCCCGCGCTTCATCAAGCCCGTTTTTCTGGCCGGCAGGGGCGCTGATGCCCCACAGTTTTCCGGCCGCGCCCCGCCGCATATCGCCGCGCCGCTGGGTAACCAAAATGGGCGTGGCGCCGAATTTGCGAATGCGCCGGACCAGCTTTTGCAGCCGGCTATGGTAGGCGCGGGCTTTGTCATTGGTGGCCGGGGACGCAGCGCGATTGGGTTTGTCCGCCCATTGGACGGCGCCAAAATCTACAATCTCGCCGGTCAGTTTTACCCGGCGCGCCAAAATTGCGCCTTTCACCACCTTGTACACTTTATAAACCGCGCTGTTGTTCTTGATGGCGTGATGGACCTGGAGGATAGCATCCCCCGACAATAGTTGATCGGCGGTATCTTGCATGTGCACATAGACGTCGTTGATGCCGGCGTAAACCAGCACATAACGGGCGCGCATGTCCGGGATCAGGGGGAACCAGCGATCAAAGTTGAACAGATGTCCGAGGCTCGACTGGCCATCGATGCCCGCGTTTACCACCGAGACTGTTTGCCCTTCGGCGGCGAAGGCGGCGGCCAGCACATCCTGCCAGGTCTTGCCTTCGGTCAGGTATCTCTGGTCGGTGGTGCTGCCGCCGACGGTGAGAATATCGATCGATGATGGATGCGTGTAGCGCCCGCGAAGGCCAAATTTGTCGCGCGCATAGGTGACCTTGCCGCCGTCTTTGTAAAATGAACTGGCGTCAAAAAATATAGTTTCGCGGGTAATGTTCAGCGCGCCGAAACTGTCGCCTGCCCAGGTGCCGAATATGGCCTCGGCCAATCCGACAATCGCAAGGACGCTCATTGCGTTGAAAATCAGGATGCGCGCGAATTTTCTCAACGTTGGATATTCCTGAAATAATTTCCGTGCCGGAATTCGCCAAGGACCACTTATCGATCTGGTGCAACGCCCCTGTCAAGAATGACCGCCGGTCGGAACGATTGCCATTGGCCCCGAAGTCCTTAACCCGCTAGTTCCTTGAACAATCCATAGAGCGCGTTCTGGCCTTCGAAGCCGATGCCGGGCAATTGCGGGGCGGGCAGGTAGCCATCCTCGACGCGGGCGTCATCGGCGTAGCCGGAAAACACGCCGAACACATTGGGATAGGATTCGCACATCTCCATGCCGAAGCCGAGGGCGCATGCCAGGGACATTTGGTTGCCGCCGTGGGGAACGAAGGACGGCGCCGCCCAGCCATACCTGCGCGCCATCTCTAGCGTGCGCGCCGCCATGCCAATGCCGTAGCTTTGTGGAATATCGATATTGACGATGTCGGTTCCGGGCCTAAAACCGCCATAGCGGAACAGGTTCTGGAAATCCTCCGCCGCGAACAGGTTTTCGCCGGTCGCCACCGGGTTGCCATAGGCTTCCACGAAAGCCTTCGTGGCCTCGAAATCGATGGGATGGACCGGCTCTTCAAACCAGCGCAGGCCGTGCGGTTTTAAGGCCTCGGCATATTCGAGGGCGCGCGCCGGGCTGAGCCCGCAATTGGCGTCGACGGCCAATTGATGGCCGCCGTCCAGAACCGAAAGAATGGTTTCGATGCGCTGCACATCGTCGTCGATGGGAAGCCCGCCGATCTTGGCCTTGACCAGGGTATATCCCTGATCGAGATAACCCTGCATCTCGGCTTTCAGGCTTTCCTGCGTCTCATCGGGGGAATACCAGCCGCCGCCCACATAGCAGAATATCCGCTCCGCCGGCGCAGCGGCCCCATACCGCTCGGCGATCAGGGCGTGCAGGGGCTTTTCTTCGATCTTGGCCATGGCGTCCCATAGCGCCACTTCGATGGTGCCAATCGCGACCGAGCGTTCCATGTCGCCGCCCGGCTTTTCGCCGAACATCATGGCGCGGAAGATCGCGTCCGGATCGAACCCACCGCGGCTCTCATCCAGCAGACTGTCCGGGTCCTGGCGCAAAATTCTGGGGATCAGCCTATCGCGCATCTGCGCGCCGCAGGCATAGCGCCCGGTGGAGTTGAAGGCGTAGCCGGTTATCGGTGCGCCATCCCGGATCACATCGGTCATCACCGCGACGATGGAGGTGGTCATATCGTCGAACGAGAACACCGCGTTGCGGATATTCACATCCAGCTTTACCGATTGTTCCCGTATGTCCGTGATGCGCATTTGTTTCGCTATTTTCATGGTCCGGGCCGGTCAAACATGTGGGCCCTTCGAGCAATGGATATCGCACCGTCACGGGGTATGCAATTGGGCCGCCGCCTTCCTGCGCCGGTAGATAAACCTGGACCCGGTTGCAAAAACCAGCATATTTAGTGGCTGTATTTAAGAATTCCGCTGGCGCTCTGATAAATGACCGGCGGCCTATTTAACACGGGAGCTTTCATGGCCGTTCAATATATCGAGGCCAAAAACGTCAATCTGACTTTCACGCCGCCGAACCGGATGCCGGTCACCGCATTACAGGGCTTCGACGTGGCCGTCGGCGAGGGCGAATTTGTGTCCATCGTCGGCCCGTCGGGCTGCGGCAAAAGCACCTTTCTCAATGTGCTTTTGGGGTTGATCAAACCCAATTCTGGGGAGATGGCGATCAACGGCAACCCGGTGTCCGGGCCGGGCCGCGACCGGGCCATGGTGTTCCAGGAGTTTGGGCTTTTGCCGTGGCGCACGGTGCTCGATAATATCGGCCTGGCGCCGGAACTGCGCGGCGTCGGCAAGCGGCAAAGGCGCGCGCTGTGCCAGAGCTTCATCGACATGGTCGGTCTGTCCGGCTTCGAAGCGCACTATCCCCACGAATTATCGGGCGGCATGAAACAGCGCGTCGGCATTGCCCGCGCCTTGGTCTCGGATCCCGACGTTTTGCTAATGGATGAGCCGTTTGCGGCCCTCGATGCGCAGACCCGTGATATCATGCAGGCCGAATTACTGCGCATCTGGCAGGAGGCGAAAAAGACGGTTCTGTTCGTCACCCACCAGATCGAGGAAGCGGTGTATTTATCCGACCGGGTGATTGTCATGACCAAGCGGCCGGGGCGCACCAAGACGATTATCGATATCCCGCTAAAGCGGCCGCGCGACTATGAAATGCGGGTAACGCCGGAGTTCAACGAGTTGAAGTTGCGCATCTGGAACGAGTTGAAAGACGAAATTGACACCCAGGGCGGCCCGCAACTTTAAGCGGCGCGCAATAGGGAACGATAAGTCATGGATCAAGCAGCGGAACAGGCGCCCGAAGGGCCCGGCAAATTGGCGGGGCTTGAGGCGGCCATGGAAGTGGATGAGCTAACCGGCTTGGCCAAATTTTACGATGATTGGCGCCGGGTGATCCTTGGCGCGATCGCTGTTGCCTTGTTTTTTGCGCTCTGGGAGGCATTGCTCACTTGGGGCATTCCGCTCAATAAATTCATCATCTCCAAGCCGAGCCTGATATTCCTCGGCCTCTACCGGGACATGGAAAGCGGCCTAATCTGGCGCGACCTTTTGGTATCGGGCAAGCCATTGTTCTTCGGCTTTGGCGCGGCCATTTTGGTCGGCGTGCCGGTAGGTGTGGTCATGGGCTGGCGGGTGCGGGTCGGCTATTCTCTGGACCCATTGCTGACCGCCCTTTATGCCAGTCCGCTGGTGGCTATCGCGCCGCTGGTGATCATCTTTTTCGGCGTCGGCATATCGGGCAAGGCTATCCTCATCTTCGTGCTTTGCGTATTTCCGTTCGTGTTCAACTCTTATTCCGGCGTGCGTTCGGTCGACCGGCTTTTGATCAACACGGTTCGCTCCTTCGGTGGCGGCGAGTTGGCATTGTACCGCATTGTGCTGGTGCCGACGGTATTGCCGTTCGTCATCGCCGGTGCCCGCTACGCCATCGGGCGTGGCCTGATCGGTGTCCTGGTGGGCGAGTTTTTCGCCGCTTCCGAGGGCGTTGGCTACCGCATTGCCTGGTACGGTGACATGTATGTGCTGGACCGCATGTTCGGCTATATCCTGATGCTAATGGTGATAGCGGTGATCTTTACCGAAGGCATCCGCTGGGCCGAACGCACGGCCTTCCCGTGGCGCGTCGGAATGTAGGGGCAGATACGATGAATGCAAACGAAACCCCCGCAGTCGAAATATCGGAGCGCAGCTTTTATGACCGTTATGAATCTCTGATTCTCGGCACCACCTTTATTGTCTTGGTCCTCGTGATCTGGCAGCTGGTGCCTTCGGTTTTTACCCTATCCAAGGGCATGAAGCTGTTTTTCGCGACCCCGACCATGGTTGTCGGGGCACTTGGCGATCTGATCGAAAGCGGAAAAATTTGGCCGGCCGTTCAGTTCTCGGCGACCGCGTTCGGCGTTGGGCTTGGCCTTTCCATCATTGTCGCGCTTCCAGCCGGGGTGATTTTGGGGCGCTCACAACTGATCAACGATATGGTCGATCCGTTCATCACCTCGATCAACGCGACGCCGCGCCTTGTGTTCCTGCCGCTGATCCTGATCTGGTTTGGCATCGGTATGTGGTCGGTGATCGTCGTTGTCTTCATCGGCGCCGTGTTTCCGCTTTTGATCAACACCTATGAGGGCGTGAAAAACGCCGACAAGCTGTTGATCAACGTGGTCAAGTCCTACGGCGCCACCGAGTGGGAGATCAACAAGCTGGTGGTGCTCCCCAATTCGATGCCGTTCATCATCGCCGGGCTGCGCTTGGCCATCGGCCGCGCCGTCTTGGGCGTCGTGGTTGCAGAATTTTTCGGCGGCTCATCGAAGGGCATCGGCGTCATCATGGTGCGCGCGTCGGGCACCTTTCAGGTCGATGTCGTATTCGCCGGGCTGATCATGTTCATGGCCATTTCGTTGGTGCTGACCGGTATCGTGCGCGCAATCGAAGCCCGCTTTTCGCGCTGGCGGCCGCAGGAAACCAAGAATTATTAGAGCGGCAACCCGGCTAAAAACCCATATTTGGCGTTGATTGCAAATTCAAACCGCAATATATTGTAGTCCTTACGGGTGCGTATCCCCGATTTTGATAAGCTGGCGCGTATCAATCAAAGGATAGCAACATGCAAAGTGTAGGACGATTTTTGGCAGGGTTCACCGAGCTGGGCCTGATGCTAATCGCTTTATCAGTCATCGCCGTTGTTGTCTTCGGCCCCGACATTCCATTTATCGGCGGGATCACCGAAGGCTTCCTCGGTATCGTCAAACAACTTGGCGACGCCGGATTGGTAGGCCTGATCGGTGTCGGCATCCTCGCCTGGCTGGTTACCAAAAAGGCCTGACCACCAATTTGTCTGCTTGGCGCGGCGTGATGGCTGCGGCCGGCGCGGCGCTTTCTATGCGTGCGTAGCGGATTGATCGGTTAGTCATCCTCTGATTGGACAGACTCGCCTTTAAATATTTCGTCGATTCTTTCTTTTAGTTTCTGGGGTGCGACGGGTTTGAGCAGGAAACAATCGCATCGCAATTCGGACGCCTGGGTCACTAGCGCCGTGCTAATTTCTCCGGTAAGGATGATGAATGGCGTGGCGCGTACCTTGCCGGTAAAATCCTGGCGCACTTTCGACAGGAAAGTAAGGCCGTCCATCGGCTCCATATTAATGTCGCAAATGATCAGGTCCGGCTTCATGTCCGTTAACAGATTAATGGCCTGCTCGCCGTCTTCGCAGGTCTCGATGGTGCCAAATCCGATTTTTTCGGCCATCACTGTGACGATGCGCCGCACAAATTCCTGGTCGTCAACGATAAGAACCGAAAGCCCTGCGTAGGAGATATCTTGGTCCGGCAAATTTGGAGCGTGATTTTCTAATTGTGGGTCCGGCAAAGGTCTCTCCCTTATATATTCTGCCAGTGTTCATATTTATCGCCGCGAGCGCGGCGACGGTTTGACGGCACCCGTCAGGCGACTTCTGCCGGACTGTGCATATACAAATTCACTTCCTCGGCGTAGGCGTCGAAATTCTCTTGAATCTTGGCTTTGCATGAAACGGCGGCCTCATGCTCATTATTTTCGATCGAGCGCTGGATCGTTTGGCATACCTCCGCGAGTTGCAAGGCGCCGGCCATCATTGATGCGCCCTTGATCGCGTGCGCCGATTCCCGTGCGGTATCGAATTCGCGAGAATCCAGCGCTGTGACCGCCTCGGTAACCAGCGCAGGTGTTGTTTCCATATAATTCTGCAACAGCATATTGATCATTTCGCTGTCGCCTCCAGTCACCTCGTTAAGATAGGCGGTATCGAACACAGGTTTATCCTTGGCCGGGGCAGGGCCGGCTTGGCGCCGTTCCGGATTGGTGCGCCGTTCCCCCGGATCGCTGGATTTGGTGGTGCGTGAGGTCCGAATGTTTTGGGCGACCGGAAGGAGATCGCCGATGGCTTCATCCAATTCTGCGCGGCCCGCCGGTTTCTTCAGGTAGTTATCCATGCCCGCCTCTAGGCACCGCTCGCCGGTACCGATTAAGGCATCGGCGGTCAGGGCGATAATGGGTAGCCGCTTGCGCCCCGATCGTTTCTCGTGTTGGCGAATTTTGCGCGTCAAATCATAGCCGTCCATTTCCGGCATGTGGCAATCGGTGATCAACATGCCGTATTCGGTTTGTTGGTACATCGCGAATGCCTCGGCGCCGTCATCGGCGATTTCTGCGGCGTAGCCGAGCCCCGCCAGCAACATGGAGATAACGCTTTGATTGACCGGATTATCTTCTGCGACAAGTACCAATGCCCCTTCGTCCAGCGCGGTCTGGGCATTTGGCGCCGTAAAGGTCCCGAGCGGTTGCCGGTAATCTTCACGCCGCTTGGGCTCGTTCAAACTCTCCAACTCTTCGAGGCCGGTGGCGGCGGCAAGCACATCGAAAAATTGGCCCCGCTTAAGCGGTTTGGGCAGCCCGGCGAAAAAACTGTCGAATAGTTCGGGCCGATTGGACGATGCCCGTGCCCGGTTGACCAGCAGCACGATATTGGTTTTTGGGCGCATTTCTTGCGTCATGGATGCGGCGAATTTCTCCATTGCGCCGCGCCCCATGTCGGTATCGAATAACACGACATCGGCGCCCGGCTTGGCGTCGTCATTAAGGCGCGCGGTCGCTTCTTCAACGCTGGAAAGCGTCTCGAAGGCGGCGTCGGTGAAGTTGATATAGCGCTCCAGGTGGCGCGACATAATGGCATTGTCTGTGGCAACCAGAATCCGTTTTCCAGCCATTTGACCAGCCCGCGATATGCGCCGTTCTGGCTGGACCAGGAGGGGCACTTTAAACCAGAAGTGGGATCCTTTTCCCATCTCGCTTTCCGCGTGGATATAACCGTTCATGGCCTGGACAATGGCGCGGCAGATGGAAAGGCCAAGGCTTGTGCCTCCATAACGCCGCGCGATGGAATTATCGGCTTGGCTAAAGGGCCGAAACAATTTCTGCATATTTTCTTCATCGATGCCGATCCCGGTGTCGATGATATTGAATACGACCATCGGATTGGCGTCCTCGGTCTTTTCGGTGCTCACCTCAATACAAACTTTTCCATGGTCGGTGAACTTCACCGCATTGGCGACGAGATTGGTCAGAATTTGGCGGAGGCGCACCGCATCTCCGAGCACATGATCGGGGGTATCGGGATCGACAAAGCTGATCAGTTCAATGTTTTTTTCCGCGGCCTGGCCGCCCATCAGATCCAAGACCCCCTCGACGGTTTGGGTCAGCGACAGGCTGAGAGATTCCAATTCGAGCCGGCCCGATTCGATTTTGGAATAATCGAGGACATCGTTGATAATGGCCAGCAACGTGGCAGAGGAATCACCGATGATCGTGGTCATTTCCCCTTGTTCGCGCGAAAGGCCGGTGGTTTCCAGAATCTCGGCCATGGTGACGATACCGTTCAGCGGCGTTCGAATCTCGTGGCTCATGGTTGCCAGAAATAGCGATTTCGTTCTGCTGGCCTCCTCGGCGGCCATGCGCGCTTTTTTCTGTTCGTGTTCCTGTTTCTTGCGCTCAGTTATATCGTAGACCCAAGTCAATGACGATTTCCGGCCTTCAAAGACCATTTCCTGAATAGATATCTCGGCCCAGGCGCGCTCGCCCTTGCCATCGATCAGTTCCATTTCCTCATCTCGGATGTTTTCGCCGGCCCGCATGCGCCGTTGTAATTCGTCGCTCAAGCTGGGGTTGGAGAAGGTAAGCTGAAACTCGTTGTGTTCGTCAATCTCGTCGCGGCGTTTGCCCAATTTTCGAAAGCGTGGATTCCAATAAACCGGCCGGCCTTCTTCATCGGTGATCCCTATAGCCACCGGACTTTCGTGGATGATACTGAAAAGCGCTTCCTCGCTTTCCTGTGCTTCTTGGATGCGGAGTTTCTCGGCCTTTGACATCGTCTGGCGCAGTTCGCTTATTTCACGCGCCTGTTCCAGCGTATTTGGCCGAAGAATCAGCAGATAGACTGCACCCAGATTGACGGCAACCAGGATCGTGCCCGGCAACAACGCGCCCCATATACCCTGCAAGTTATGGTGGATTTCGTAAAAGCCAACATTTAGAGCAATATTGACGACTAAAACGATCAACGCAACTTTCGCAAGATGGATTAAGCTAACGGATTTCATGAATTTCTCACACTGCGCGATAACAGTGACGGCCAACGGTTTGCCGTCCTTCCTGCTCAAATGTGGGGACTGGACCGCCAAATTTCTAGATTGGCAGTCAAAAAAAACCTGAAATATATTAGGGACTAAATATTTGGCTATCACTTGCCTTTCGGTCAGGGCCGTTGCTTGCTTGCGGCCCTGGCGATGATCGCCAATTTTCGCGCCGTGATGATGGAAATTCGAAGCGCCGCCGCGCTATCCGTTGGCGCGGCGGGACATTTTGTCGGCCAGGCGCGGCGCGACGCCGGGGCGACTCCATGGGCAGGCGGGCAGGCACATGGCGCAGCCATTATGTTCGACAAAAAAGAGAATGCATTTGTCGAAATCCACGTACCATTTTTCAGCGCCTCGCACGGTTTGTTTGGCCGCCGTGATGGCATCGACCGGGCAGGTATTGGTGCACAACTGGCAGCTCATGCAGAATTCATCGGCGCCAAACGTATCGGGCGTATCAGGATTAAGCGGCATATTGGTCAGCACGTTGGCCAGCCGGAAAGACGATCCCAGCTGCCGGTTGATCATGGAGCCGTGCTTGCCAAGCTCGCCCAGCCCGGCGGAAATGGCGCCCGGGATCATAAGCACAGGGCCCGATTGCGGCCCGCCATGGGGTTTGGCGTCCCAGCCCTGTTCGCGGATCCAGTTGGCCAGCTTGTAGGCGGCGACGGTGCCCCGGTTATATTGTTTTTTAACCTCGTCCTGTGACAGATCGCCGGGCGCCGTGGAAAGTTTTTCGTAATCCATGGCGACGGCCAGCACGACCATCCATTGATAATCCGCCTCGAACCCTTCGAACACCCAGTTCTGGTCAAGCCGTGTAATACCAACAAGATCGGCATCCCGGGCGAGGGCCGCCTCCTTGACCAAAGAAGTGCATTCTTTTTCGCTCCAGTTCGGGCGCTCCGGCGCGATATCGGCAAGGGGGATCGGACCCGAACCGTCGGAGCCAAAACTCTTGATGCCGCCGTGGCTGTTTCCCTGCTGGCTGAACCATTTCTGAATGCCGCCATGGGCGATGATGCTCGGGTCGTGCCACATGATCGGCGTCGGCCTTCTGGGCACCGCTTCGCCAAGACCATTGATATCGTTACCCGCCCGGTCCGGAACCAGACCGAGCACCTCCGGGTTGGGCGTGAAGTCCTGAAATCGGTCATCCATGGCTTTGGTCCGCATCCCATTCGACGCGCAATTTCTGCACGCCCCGGAATATCAACGTCGGTACATATTCCCAATCCTGTCCTTCTGCCAAATTCATGTGCGGTAACCGGCGGGTCAGCTCTTCGAATATGATCTTCATTTCCAGCCGCGCCAATGGCGCGCCCATGCAGAAATGCGCACCGTTGCCAAAGGCCAGATGGCGTTTGGCGTTGGACCGCAGATGGTCGAATTCTTCACCTTTCGGAAACACCGCCTCGTCATGGTTTCCAGACCCCAGCATCATCAGAATCTTGGAGCCAGCCGGAATGGAAAACCCGCCGATCTCTGTGTCCTTGGTGGCAATTCGGCGCCAGGCGAATATGGAGGGATCGATACGTAGCATTTCCTCGACCGCGCCCGGTACTAGTTCCGGGTTTTGGCACAGCGCTTCCCATTGGTCCCGGTTTTCGAGCAAATGTTTGGCGCCGTTGGCCGAGGCCTGGGTTGTCGTCTCGTGGCCGGCAAACATCATCACGAACACCACGTTGATCAAATAATTGACCGTGAACAGGGACGGGTCATCCTGGTGCAGCCGCACCATGTCGCCGAGGTAATTGTCGCCGGGGTTTTCCATGGCGTCCATCACCAAGCCTTTGGTGAAATCCCAATGCCGGCCCATATCGCCCATCATATCAACCTGTTCGGATTGGCTTGGCTGTCCCCAATTGACGATGGCGCGGCGCGAGCCCAGTTTCTTGACCATGGTGGCGTCTTGATCATCGGCGCCAAGGAATATGAACATGGCCAAGGCCGGAAGCTCATATAGCATCTGGCCAACCAAATCGGCCTCGCCATCGGCGATAAAGCCGTCGATAAAATTGTTCACGATTACCCGGATGCGCGAATCCATTTGATCGAGGCGCTTGGGCGTGAAGGCATCGCCGAATATGCGGCGGTGGTCCCGGTGGGTGTCCGGGCTTTCATCGACCAGCGCCGGCTCGATGGCGATATCCAGTTCATCGCGCACCTGAGCGGCCGCCGGGCAGAGCGGCGTGACCGGATGGCGGGCAAGGGCGGCGGAGAAAGTATCTGGATCTCTGAAAATCGAGATGATGTCGTCATAGTTCATGACCACCCAGCAATCGGTCTCCGGGCTATAGAAAATGGGTTCTTCTTTTCGCGCCCGTTCGAAAAAGGGGTAGGGGTCGACCAAATAATCCTCGGAAAAGGGATCGAATTCGGCGCCCAATCCGCTCACCGGGCAGCCGCTTTGTTTCGCCCGGAGATGGGCATCCGTTTCGCCCGGATCCGATTGGAACATACCTAGGGCCGCAATATTAAGTTCTGCCATGATTGCCTACCTTTATTCGTTTCCGCCACTGATTTGCGTTTGCAGGCCGATTATTCATTCCTCCGGCGGGCTCACAAAAGTAAATCTGCACTTATTATCACTCTGTGATAATTTAAGGGGGAATAGGGAATTCGAATGGCGAAGGTCAAATCGATCCGGTCAATCGAACGCGCCGTCGATGTGCTGCGTTTCTTGCAACAGGCGGCGCCGGCGTCGCTCGAAGATATCCATACAGGAACCGGGCTGGCACGGGCGACGGCGGCCCGAATCCTTCTGACACTTCTAGGCGAAGGCATGATCCGGCGTGGCTTCGCCGACAACCTCTACCGTATCAGCGCGCGATTGCCGGCGCTCGGCGCCGAGGTGCAGGCCCGCGACCGGCTTGCCGAGGCCGGCGCCCCGCACATGGTCGAGCTATGTCACGACGTCGGCTGGCCATCGGACCTTATGGTGCGGCGGGGACTTTATATGGAAGTCGTGGAATCGACTCGGCTCTTGAGCCCCTTTTTCATTCAGCGCATGCAGCCAAGCGAATATGTAACCTTGCCTCCGACCGCCGTGGGGCGCGCCTATTTCGCCTTCTGCCCAGCGCCGGAATTATCCGAGATCAAGGCTGAACTGGCGGCGGTCGATTTCTCCCTGGAAAAATTCTACGGCGGTAAGAAGGCCCTCGAACGGGAAATTGGATTGATCCGGCAAAGGGGCTATGCGGACCGCCACCCAAGCCAGCGCGGGCATACATCCATGACCGTCGCCAACTATGACGACGGTCTTTCGTCCATTGCGGTTCCCTTGGCTAAGGGAGATCGAATTTGGGGCTGCCTCAACCTGCTTTGGAACCGGGGCGCCGGATCGGTAGCGGAAATGGCGGACCGGTATTTGGAAAAACTGACCGCGACTGCGGGCAATATATCCGCTTCCCTAAAATTGGAATGAGACGCTCATGACGCTGGTTGCCTTGCGTGCTATGACCTTGAGCGAGGTAGAATTAAGGGAGACCCGCCATGCCCGCCTATGAATTCGATGCCAGCCGCGCCATGTTGAAAAACCCGGATATGTTCCAGCGCTTTTCTGTGCCGGACGGCCCCGGAGAGCCGCTTGCCGCCGCCGGGCTGGCGCCGGATACCGACCTGATCGTCATCGAGCGCGGCAGCGAGGCCCGCGCCTTCACAGTGCGCCAGATGGCCTATCATCATCTGGCGCAAGGCGTCCTCGGCGGTGAGCCCTATGTGCTGACCTTCTGACCGGTCTGCCATTCCGGGGTCGGTCTGACCCCCATGATCGAAGGTAAGCTGCATCATTTGAGCGCCGGCGGATTGTTTAACGGCCTGGTTCTGTTGATCGACGACGAGACCAAAACCTATTGGGACCACATCACCGGCGAGGCAGTGCACGGCCCTTTGAAGGGTAAGTGCCTAGATGCCTGGCCGGTGGACATGACCACGGTTGCCGCCGCCCTTGAGACTGATCCCGAGATTACCCTGGCGCGGCGTCCGGTGCATGGCTTTGCCCGCTTCTTCGGCTTCCTGCACCGCAACGCCTTCCGCCACGGCGGCTTCCTGCCACCCCGTTTCCGGGGAACCATGGGCCCCGAAGACAAGCGCCTGGAGCGCATGACCCATGGCCTCGGCGTTGTGGTCGGCGATGAGGCGCGCTTTTTTCCGATGGAGGATATACAAGGTGGCATCAGCCTCGATTGGGGCGGCCGCCGAATGGAGCTAACCATCAGCGGCCAAAACAAAGTGCCGGCGGCGGCCTGGGAGGACGGCGAGCGCCCGTTCCAGCTATTCACCCGCTGGTATGGATTTTCGTACACCTATCCCGGCTGCGCCATTTGGGACGGCGGGGGTTGAGCCGGGCGATGCCGCGCTGAGCTAATCCCGCCAATGAGGCGGGTAGGTATTGCCATATCCGGGCAAGGCTTCCATGCGGGCAAGCCAGGCGGCGATGCCGGGATAAGTCTTGTCGAGCGGCAAAATAGCCAAATCCAGATGCGCCGCCGCCTCCTTGCCGGCGGCCCGTGCCAGGGCCTGCATTACCGGTAGCAGGATAATATCGGCAGCCGTGATGGCGCTGCCGGCAAGGTACGCCGTGCCGGTCAGATTCTCATCAACCCATTGCAAGGCATCGTGGGCCGGGCCTTTTGCGGCCTTTAGGTTTGCGGCGCCATTGCCGTCCTTCACCTGGCCGCGGAAGATCGGCCCGGAAACGCCGTCGGCCACCGGCCCGCGCACATAGCTTTCGATCTCGGACACCAGTTGCCAGATATGGCCGGTCTCTTCGGGGCTGGCGCCAAACAAGGGCGGCTCCGGGTGCTTGGCTTCGAGATAGGCGAGGATCGCCGGGGTTTCTGAAATCACCGTATCGCCGCATGTCAGCACCGGCACCTTGCCGCGTGGATTTATGGCAAGGAATTCCGGCGCCTTATGCTCGTCCCTGCTCCGGTCCAAAAGGTGCGAAGTGTATTCGAGCCCCTTGAGTTCCAGGGCCAGAAGCACGCTCCAGGCATAGGGGCTGCCGCTGATCCAGAATATTTCATAAGACATTAAATTTTCTCCATGCCGCGCCAACTTCTTGCCTAAAATCTAACGCCATGCCAGAATTTTTGAAACATCGATTGATGGATATATCGCTGCGATGCAAGAGATTGTAATTGAAGCCCTGCTCAAAGGCGTGTTTGTGCCTCTGGTTGTGGCATTTATGGCCGTCGGTGTCATCCGCTTCGGATTGGGCGAAAGGGCCGGTAAGAACCTGGCCGCCGCCGCCATCGCCGCTGGCGTTCTGACCGGCGCTGTGGCCATGAATGGCTGGCCGTCCTTTCCGCCCATCGCAGCATCGCAAAAAACCGTTTACCTTGTTTTATTCGGCGCTGTTCTCGGCGCCGGTATCGATCTTCTGGCCAGGCCGGCGTTCTTGCTGCGCGCATCGATCCTGGTTTGGCCGTTGGTGATTGTCGGCTGGATCGGCTGGCGGCAACTGGCATCAATGGACCCGGCGGTACTTTTCGAACTGGCTGTGATCGCCATCTCCAGCATGGTGATATTCTGGCTTCTCTTTGATGACAGCGTGCCAGATGCACCGGCGCCTCCGATAGCGCCGGTTGCCCTCGTTGCGGCTTCTATCGGTGCGACGATTGTCGCCTTTCTCGGCGAAACCGTGTCGCTTGCCCAAGGTTATGGAGCCTTGGCGGCGGCGGCGGGGGGGTATGCATTGTGGAATTGGCCGGCGCCCAGATACCCCTTTGGTGCGGCCGGGTTGCTCGGCGCCGCCAGCGCGTTTCTGGCGCTCACCACCATCATGTTCCTGTTTACCGAGACCAATAAATGGGCTCTGGCCGTGGTTCTTTTGGTGTTCCTCTGCCCGCCCGCTGCGCGCATGATGCCCCTTGGCAAGAGCGATGCCTGGGCGCCGGTTATTGCCGGCATCACAAGTGCGATACCGGTCGCAATCGCCGTTGCAATCGCATCAGTCCTGTAACAGGATACCGACGCTACCAACTTATAAAACTGAACCTACAGGGGAAGGAATTAGACGATGAACCATTTCAAATTACTTGCCGTTGCAGCCGCCGCTTTGGCTTTGTTGCCGTTGGCTTCGGCGCCCACCTTGGCAGCCGACACCTATAAGCTCGATAAGGCGCATACGACTATCGGCTTTACCATTATGCGCCAGGGATACAACAGACTGGTTGGCGGATTTCGGGAGTTTGGCGGTACGATTACGTTCGATGAGCAAAACCCGGTGAACTCCAAGGTCAGCGTTGATATTAAGACCTCGAGTTTTTATTCCGGATGGGCCGCCCGCGACAAGCATCTGCGCTCGCCGGCCTTCTTCAATGCGGCCGAGATTCCCAATATGAAATTCGTCAGCACGAAGGTCGAGAAGACCGGCGCCAAAACCGGAAAAATCACCGGCAATTTGACTCTTCTGGGCGTTACCAAGCCGGTAACGCTGGACGTCAAATTTAACCGCAAGGGCGAGCGTAAAGGCAAAACCTATAGTGGCTTTTCTGCCACCGGTTCCTTGGACCGCACCGATTGGGGCATGAACTTCTTAGCCAAGTTCGTCGGCCCTAAGGTTGATATCAACCTCGAGGTGCTTGCCGTTAAGCAGTAAATTCTGGCGCCCTCGGGCACCGATATGATTCGCATAGCCGCGAGCCGGGCATCCCTGGCTCGCGGCTTCTTTATGGGCGTGCCTCTTTGCTGCAACTGCTCTAATATGATCGCCGGGCCCCGGGGGGAGAGTGATGAAAAAAATACATGTGACGACCACCGTCAACGGTGATGAAGTTGATTTTCTGTGCGAGCCACAGCAGACGCTGGTCGATGTGCTGCGCAACACGTTGGAGCTGACCGGCACCAAGGAAGGCTGTTCGACCGGCGATTGCGGCGCTTGCTCTATCCGCTTCGATGGCGCTCTTGTGTGTGCCTGTCTGGTGCTCGCCGTCGAAGCCGATGGCAAGCAGATCGAGACCATTGAGGGCCTGGCCGGCGACGATGCGCTGCACCCTTTGCAACGCAATTTCCTGGAACTCAACGGTTTGCAATGCGGCATCTGCACGCCGGGCATTCTGATCGCCGCCAAGGCGCTTTTGGAGGCGAACCCCGATCCGTCCGAGACCGAAGTGCGATTCTGGCTGGCCGGCAATCTCTGCCGCTGCACCGGGTATGACAAAATCATCCGCTCCGTCCTGGCGGCTGCCAAAGAAATGAGGGAGAGCGCGCATGCATGATATTCTGGAAAATAGTGGCTTCGATGCCGGCAAGGATCTGAAGATCGTCGGCACCAGTCCGGTCAAGCATGACGGCCCCGACAAGGTCACCGGGCGCGCCAAGTTCGGCGCCGACTTGATGGTGCCGGGCGCCCTGGTGGGCAAGGTTCTGCGCTCTCCGCACGCCCACGCGGTCATAAAATCCATCGACTGCTCGAAGGCGGAAGCTTTGGCCGGCGTCAAGGCGGTGGTTACCGCTGGCGATTTCCCCGATTTCCCCCAAGGCACCATGCCCGGCGATATGACCCGCAACTGCATGGCGCGGGAAAAGGTTCTGTATGAAGGCCACGCTTTGGCCGCCGTCGCGGCGACATCCGAAAGCGTTGCCAAGGCGGCGCTGAAATTGATCGAAGTGGATTACGAAGTTCTGCCCCACGTGATCGATCCCGCCGCCGCCAAGGCGCCCGATGCGCCCATCTTGCATGACCATATTCGAACCAAGGGCGATGCGGATGCGGCCGATGCGCCCACCAACGTGACTGAGCGGCTGGATATCGGCATGGGCGATGTGGACAAGGGCTTTGCCGAGGCCGACGAGATTATCGAGCGCGAGTTTACGACCGAGCCCATGCATCAATCCTATATCGAGCCGCAAGCCTGCGTTGCCCAGGTCGGTGATGATGGCCAGATCGATCTTTGGTGCTGCACGCAAGGCACCCACGTATTCCGCGACCGCTTGGCGACCTTGCTGAAAATGCCGTCTTCCAAGATCAAGGTTACCCAGTCGGAAATGGGCGGCGGCTTTGGCGGCAAGACAACGCTCTATGCGGAGCCCGCCGCCATCATGCTGTCGAAAAAAGCCCGCCGTCCGGTCAAAATCGTGCTCACCCGGTCCGAGGTGTTCCGCGCCACCGGCCCGGTTTGCGCCACCCGCTCCCGGATTAAAATCGGTGTCACCAATGCGGGCCGCATCACGGCGGCGGAGGCCGAGATGATATTCCAGGCCGGCGCCTTTCCCGGCTCCATGTTCGACAACGCGCCGAAAGCCATGTTCACCCGCTACAATCTGGAGAACGTCAAAACGGTGTCCTACGAGGTGGTCTGCAACCGGGCCAAAGTGAACGCCTTTCGCGCGCCGTGCGTGCCGCAGGTGGTATTTGGCGTAGAAGGCATCATCGACGAGCTGGCCCAAAAGCTGGGCATGGACCCGCTGGAACTGCGCCTCAAGAATGCCGCCGCCGAAGGCTACAAAACAGTCTTCGGCGAGACCTTCGGCCCCATCGGCTATGTGGAGACGTTGGAGGCGGCAATGAATTGCGATCACTACAAATCGCCCGTGCCGGAAGGGCAGGGGCGGGGCGTTGCCACCGGCTTCTGGTTCAACCGGGGCGGCGATACCACCGGCTCTTTGACCATCACGCCGGACGGCTCGGTGACGATCATGCTGGGAACCTCTGATGTGGCGGGCTCGCGCATATCCATTTCAATGATGGCCGCCGAAGAGCTTGGTATCCCGGTCGAAAAAGTGCGCGCCAATCTGGCCGACACGTCTACCCTCGGCAACAACCGGGTGACGGCGGGCAGCCGCACGACGTTTTCGTCGGGCATGGTCATTATTGATTCGGCCCGTCAATGCATCGCCGAATTGGTGCGCCGCGCCGCCGAGATCTGGGACGTGCCCGAAGACGGCGTTGTCTTCGAAGATGGTCAATGCCGCCCGGCGGGCTCCAACGTGGGCGAGTTCGATCCCCTTTCCGTCGCCGATATCGCGGCTAAGACCAGCGTCAGCCACGGCGCCATCGCCGGCCATTCGGAAATGCATGTGACCGGCGCCGGGCCGGGCTTCGGCGTGCATCTGATCGACGTCGAAGTGGACAAGGAAACCGGCGGCGTGAGCGTCAAGCGCTACACCGTGATCGAAGACGCCGGCAAGGCGATCCATCCTGGGCAGGTGGAAGGCCAGTACCAGGGCGGCGCCGCGCAAGGGGCGGGCTGGGCGCTCAACGAAGCCTATATGTACGACGAAGACGGCCGCATGGAGAATGCCGGCTTCTTGGATTATCGCATCCCGGTGGCGTCCGATCTGCCGATGATCGATACGGTGATTGTTGAAGTCCCCAACCCCAATCACCCCTATGGCCTGCGCGGCGTCGGCGAGGTGCCGGTGACGCCGTCCCTGGGCGCCATGGCCAACGCAGTTTCCAACGCCATCGGCATTCGCCAGGTGAGCCTGCCCCTATCGCCGCCGCACCTGCTGGCACAGATAGACAGCTAGAGCATTCTGCATTTAGATCGAAGCATATCCGAAAAAATTTGAATTGGTTTACGCATTCCTGTCGTGAGAATTCGTCCAGGAGTATGCCGATCCGCCGGGTCCTTGTGGCTGCCCAGGATGCCGGCAATGACGAGGCCGCCGACCTAGATTATTGATATAAGCTATTATTATATAACGATAATACGAATTGGGTTCGTTTCGTAGTTCCCCCAATATGACGATTGGGACTCCATTTCGTGACTGGCTTTTAATTCGTGACAGTATACTAATAAAAGCATATTGAAATTGTTAATTAGTATACTGTCACGAATTAACAGCGGGCGCGCAACCTTACGACTTGTCGATGCGTAGTTGGGCGCGGCGGGGGATATCGAAGTCGGGCAGGCCTGCCGATTTCCAGCTTTCCAAGGCCTTCATCATGATGTCTTTGTGAGGCAGGGAGAAATCATCTTCGGGGACGCTGCGGGTGGCATCGACGACGATTTTTGAGCCCATTTTCACGCCATCGACGGCCTCGACCGAGGGATCCATGGCGCTGCGCATGAAGACATTGTCGATAATGACGGTATCGCGGGATGGATTGTAGCGGGCGTTCATCACCCAATCCAAATGCCGGGTATCGCGGATATCCACGTCCTCATCGACGACGGTGATCCGTTTCAAGGCGCTGACCTCGGCGGCCAGGCGGCCGATTTTCATGCCGTGGCCGGGATATTGGGGTGTCATGGCGATCACCCCGTGGGCCATCTGGCCGCCATAGGTGAGATCGTAATGCAGATCGTGAACATGGCGTTCGCCCATATCGTGGCGGATAATTTTTAACGTCAGTGCGGCGTTGGCGTGGCTTTGCAGGACCGTTGATTCCGACGGCGGCATCTGGCTGGAGATGCCGTAATAGATGGCATCCGAGCGCCGCGTAATGGCGGTGATGGTGGCCACCGGCTTATCGCTGCCCGGGTTCATGAAGCCGAGGTTTTCGCCGAACGGGCCTTCGGGGGCCATATCGCCGGGCTGCAACAATCCCTCGACAATGATCTCGGCGTTGGCCGGCACCATAATGTCGTTGGTGACGCATTTGACCAGCTCTATGGGCGCGCCTTGCAGCCCGCCCGCGATGGCCATTTCCTGCACGCCCGTCGGCAGGGTCGCGACCGAGGCGAGCTGGAACGCCGGCTCGGCGCCAATCACCCAGGCGATGGGAGCCGGCTTGCCTTGGGCCCACCAGGTGGCGCATTGGCCATGGCCGCCGCGCCCGGGCGCCAAATTAACCACGGCCCGGTCATCGGCCAGCACCTGCGTCCGGTAGACGCCGGTGTTCTGGTTGCCCGTTCCAAATTCCGCGGTCATCACGGTGGTGGTCAGGTACGGGCCCGCATCTTTGCCCGGCGTCCAGGTGGGGATCGGCAGATCGCCCAGGCGCGCATCGGCGCCGGTGAAAACAACTTCCTGGCAAGGCGCGGATTGCACCGTCACCGGGGCCAGCGGATTGACCAGTGCGCTCTCCCAGCGGGGATTGATCTCCGCTTCTTCGAGGCCCAGGGCCAACGCGTAGGCTTTGCGCGATGCGCCCAACGCGCCGGAACAAAGGGACAGGTCCGAGCCTTCCACATTTTCAAACAAAATCCCGAAGCGTTCGTCGTCGGAGAGACCCTGGAAGGCCCATTTCACCATGGCGGCGGGCTCCCAGCTTGGATCGACCGGTTTCGAGACCCGGCGTAGCAAGCCCTGCTGCTCGGCAACGGCAGCGAAATCGCGGAAGGTGCGGTAACTCATAGGGTCGTCTCCTTATCTTGCCGCCAGCGCGGGCATGACCTCGGTGGTAAACAAATTCAGGGAATGCATTTCCTGTTCGTGCGTCAGGCAGCCCCAGGCGAGCTGGCAGACCAGATAATTGACGGCGGCGAGTTGGTCGAGCTGGCTCGAAAGCTTGTCCAGCACGGTCGCTGCGGTGCCGACCACGCAGACGCCTTTCTCGCACGCCTCGTCATAGTCGGCGATGATCATGCCAGTGATCGGCGTTGCGTTATTGACCAGCCACAATTTGACCAGACTGTTATACCAATACGCATAGGCCGGGCGGGCGAGCCGTTCCGCTTCGGCGTCGGTTTCGGCGATGAACATATGGCGGCTTACGCCGACCAGGGGATCGGTGACGGGTCCATTTTTGCGGCGCGGCTCGTCTTTGGCTTCCTCCCACATATCGGCGTAGAGCGACACCAGCCCGGCCACCCGCTCGGTGGCGCCAAGGGTTACGACGTTCATACCGTTTTGGGCGGAAAAGCGCGCGCCGTGTTCGTTGCCGGCGCCGTACCAAAGCGGCGGATAGGGCTTTTGCAGCGGCTCCAGCTCCATGGGCACGTCGGTGAACTGATGGTATTTGCCGTCATGGCTGAGGCTTTTGCTGGTGAGCCCCTTGAGCAGGATATCCATATATTCTTCGGACATGTCGCGGGTGGCGTCCGGCTCGACGCCGTAATAGGCCACTTCATATGGGGAGATGCCGCGCCCGATACCGATGTCGAGGCGCCCGTTGGACAGATGATCGACCATGCAAATCTCGTCGATCAAGCGCAGCGGGTGATAGAGGGGCAGCATGTAAATCAATGGACCCATGCGGATGGTTGAAGTTTCCCGCGCCATGGCTGCCATGAAGACGTTCGGCGACGGCGTCATGCCGAGCGGCGTCTGGTGATGCTCGGCCATGTGGTAGCAGTAAAAGCCGGCTGCTTCGACGGCGCGGATGAATGTCATCCGGTCTTCGTAAAATGGCGCCAGCGGCTCGCCGCGCGCATCGATATGATCGAAAATTCCAAACTGCATGGTCTTTCCCTCCCCTGTCAGATGACCGCTTCGGCCCCAAGCAACGCACGGCGGAAGCGGTTTTTCAAGTGCACACCGTCTTTCGGCGGCAACACGAAATCCAATTTCTTGGCGCGCACCTTGACGACGTGCAGGACCGGTCCTGTTGCTTCCAATATGACTGGCAAGGCGGCGTCCAGCTCTGCCTGGTTCAGCACCAGGCCGGTCACAGGAATTCCGCAAGCGGCGGCGACGGCGGCCAGGTCCGTTGTCCCAGCGGTGTGGGTGATCTGCATGCCGGTCTCGCCATAGCGTTCGTTGTCGATGATCACGATAGACAGGTTGGCGGGCGCCTGCATTGCGGCGGTGGCGAGGCTGCCCATCCCCATCAGGGCTTCGCCGTCGCCGGTGATCACCAATACACGCCGTTCCGGCTGTGCCAGGGCGAGGCCCAATCCCATGGCGACGGCGCCGCCCATGGCGCCCCACAGGGGAAAGTTCAAATCCCGGTCGCCGGCGGCGGTGACATCCCAGGCAGTGGAACCGAGCCCGGCGATGACCAAAAGATCGTCCTGCCCTTCTGTGATCTGGCGGACCACGTCCCTGCGCGCCAAGGGATAATCGTCACTTCGCCGGTCTTCGCTCATTTCCCGCCTCCCTGGTCGAAGGTTTTGACCGGGCTTAGGCTCTGATGCAGTAGCAAGGCCGCCATACCGCCGCCGGAATAGGCCATGTCCAGGGTCGCCGCCGCCATCGGGGCCACGTCTTCGGCGGCGGCCGCCGTCATGGTCTCAACCGCGGCGGTGTTCAATTGCGCCTCCGCCGTCTGGCCCATGGGGAATTGCCAAGGATTAAACTCGTGCCACTGGCCGCGCATGGTGACGAACAATGGTAGCGGAAAGCGACAGGTGGCGGCCAGGGACAGCATGTTGATACAATTGCCGACGCCGGACGACTGCATCAGCAGCACGCCTTTCGCTCCGCCCAGCCAGGCCCCGGCGAGCAGCGCTACGCCCTCTTCTTCAGTGGTCAGTGGCACGGCGCGAATTTCGTTATCGGCGACGCAAGCCTCGATCAGGGCGCTATGGCCGGCGTCCGGCACATAAGCCACCATGGCGACATCGTTCGCCTTGAAAGCGCCAAAAATATCCTGCCACCAGTTCATTGTTCATGCCTCATCATTGCCGCCGCACCCGGCGCACAATATCAACTTGTTGCGACGTTGCGGAACAAATATCATCGCCCGGAAACCGCTTAGGGAGACCGCCGATGTCCGAGATCACCACCGAAACTTTGACTGTTCGCGATGTCGAATTGACCTTACGCCGGGCCGGGGAGGGCGAGACACTGCTATTGCTGCACGGGGCCAATGGTTCTATGTCGTGGCTGCCCGTTTTCGAGGCGCTGGCCGAAAATTACCACGTCATCCTGCCCGACCATCCGGGCTTCGGCGACACCGAAGCGCCGGGCTGGATGGATAACATTTCCGACGTCAGCTATTTCTATCTGGATGTGATTGAAGCGTTGGGCCTGGATCAATTTCATTTGGCCGGGCATTCCATGGGCGGTTGGATCGCCGCCGAGATTGGCGTCCGCGATGCGCATCGGATCAAGAGCCTGACCCTGATATCCGCCGCCGGCATCCGCGTCGATGGCACACCGATGGGCGATTTGTTCGCCTGGTCGCCGGAAGAAACGGTGGGTCATGTTTTTGCGCAAAAGTCTTTCCGCGATCAGGCGCTGGCCATGGAGCCGAACGAGGCGCAGATCGAGGTCATGCTGCGGAACCGGCAAATGGCGGCACGGCTTTGCTGGACACCCCGGCTGCACAATCCTGATCTTCGTAAGTGGTTGCATCGATTGGACCTGCCGACGCTCATATTATGGGGCGACAGTGACGGCATTTTCCCCGAGCCTTACGCGCACGCCTATCACGAATTGATCCCGGGCTCCGAGTTGGAGGTTTATGAGAATTGTGGTCACGTTCCCATGGCCGAAGCCCGTGACGCTTTCTTAGGCCGCCTTCAAGCCTTTACCCAAGGAGCCGCCTGATGGATTTTTTCTTCTTCAACCTGATGCCCTACGGCGCCCTTGATCTCGATTACGACAAGAAATATGCGTCCGCCAATCTGGTCCTGCCGAACAGCTATTACGATCCGGAAGAAGGCCATAAACTTTATACCCGCTATATGGATGAGCTGGAATATGCCGACGAGCTGGGTTTCGATGGGGTCTGCGTCAACGAGCATCACCAGACCGCCTACGGCATGATGCCAACCCCTGCCGTTATCGCAGGCGCGCTCGCCCGCAATACCAAAAATGCCAAGGTCTGTGTGCTGGGGCGCGCGTTGCCGTTGATCAACAATCCGCTGATGGTCGCCGAAGAGTTCGCTATGCTCGACAACATCACCGCCGGGCGTTTCGTTGCCGGCTTCGTGCGCGGGCTCGGCGTCGAATATCATGCCATGAACATCAATCCGGCCTTCTCGTTGGAGCGGTTTCACGAAGCCCACGATCTGATCATCCGCGCCTGGACCGAGACCGGGCCGTTCCCCTTCGAGGGCAAGCATTACAATATGCAATATGTGAATTTGTGGCCGAGGCCCTATACGAAACCGCACCCGGAGGTTTGGATCCCCAGCCAAGGCTCCGAAGAAACCATCCGCTGGGCCGCCCATCCAGACCGCAGATACACATACCTCAACGTCTACTCGCCGTTCTCGGCGGTCGAGGGTTTCATGGAGCAATACCGCCGGGTTTGCGAAGACGATTATGGCTACGAGGCCGAAGACCGCCAGCTTGGCCTGGCCTTGCCGATCTATGTGGCCGAGACCGATGAGATTGCCGCCCGGGAAGCCAAGCCGCATATCGAGGCCTTCTTCAACAAGTTCCTGCGCATTCCCAACGAGTTGCTATTGCCGCCGGGCTACACCTCCATCTCGTCTTTGAAGGCGATCCGCCTGGCCAAGCGTGAAATGCTGGGCGGCGGCAAGGAGATGGAACGGATGAACGATCTAGGCATGTTCATCTATGGCAGCGCTGCCACGGTGCGCGAACGTCTGGAGGAGTTCCAGGACCGGGTCGGGCTTGGCCAGCTTTGCACGCTATTGCAGTTCGGCACCCTGCCGCATGATCTCACCATGAAGAACATGGAGCTGTTCGCTACCGAAGTGATGCCCCATTTCCGAGGCCGCGAACGAAGGCTGGTATCCGCAGCGGCCCAATAGGGCGGTGCGGCGAGCCTACCGCGCATACAATTACGGCCCGGGTTGCCCCGGGCCGTAATCACTTGAAAACTAATTTCCTTTAAAGCTGGCTTAGCTCGCCTTGGGCTTCGGCCGGGCCTGCAGGAAGTAACCCATTTCGCGCAAGGTCTCGTCGAGCACGTCGCGGGCGATGAATTGCATGGGATCAGGCAGCTTCTTGCCCGCTGGCCATAATTTGCGCTTCACCATACGTTTCTGGCGGCCAACGAACAGCTTCTTGAACAGATCACCCGGAAGGTCCGGGGAATACTGGTCGTGGATTTCCTGCCAGACAATGCCGGCCTGTTTCTTATCCTTGATGCCGAATTCCGCCATGATCACCGGCACCGAGCCGGCCTTATTGTTGCGCAGATAATCGATCGAGCCGGCGATGGCGCGGATGAATTTCTTCACCGTCGCCCGGTTGGCTTTCAGATACTTGGCGGTGACCCAGACACTGCCGCCGACGCGGGGCAGGTACTGGCCAGTTTTCAACAAAAGCTTGAAGCCCGCCGCTTGGGCGCGGGCCGCTGTCGGGAACGACATCAGGCCGGCTGAAATATCGCCGTTGATGAGACCGGCAACACGGTCCGCCTCGCTCTGAAACGAGATGACTTTGTAGTCGCGGCCCACTTCCATGCCGAAGAAGCGCGACAGTACGATCTCGCCTTCGTCATAATCGGCAGCGCCGGCGCGGCCGTAACCCACGACTTTACCCTTTAAGTCTTTGACTGTTTTGATCTTGGAATCTGCCACGATGGCCCATTGGGAAATCAGCGATTCGCCGACCACGTAGCGCAAATCGGCGCCCATCAATGTGGCTTGCGATCCGCCACCGGGGATCGGTAGGAAGTCGATATTGCCGGAGATGCCGGCGGTAACCAGCGCCTTACCGGTCATCGAAATTGCTTCCGCATCAAGGCCCTCTTTTTTGAAAAAGCCGCGCTCGAAAGCGATATAAATGGGAACATGGAAGCCGGAGCCCGAGAGCGTGCGCCCGACTTTGATCTTGGTCTGCGCATCGGCGGTGCCGATCATGGCCATGGCGGCAACCGCCGCAGCCAGCGCAAAGGTTTTTAAATGAAACATAGTGAATCCCTCTCCTGGTAATTTTTGCCGATTAAAAATTATTCGCCGCCAAAGGCGGAAGCCGCATCTTAACCTTGCAATCGATACGGATAAAAGCTGTATTTTTCTTGCTACTCAGAAATTGCAGGTGCCGGGGATTTCTTGACACCAATAGCCGCTTCAAGGATCATCGCGCATCTTCAGGTTTCGCTGACCGAAAAGGACTCACATCATGACCGAAACAACCATCGAGCCGTATCTGCGCAACGCTTGGTATCTGGGCGCCTGGTCCGACGAGGTCGCCGATGGCGGCCATTTGGCGCGAACCATCATGAGCCAGCCGCTCGTGTTTTTCCGGGGCCCGGACGGCAAGGCCGCAGCCCTCGAAGATCGCTGCTGCCATCGGGGGGCGCCGTTGACCCACGGCAACGTAGTCGAAGCCGGCATCGAATGCGGCTATCATGGGCTGATCTTCGACGGCTCCGGACAATGCGTTTCCATCCCCGGCGCCGACAGTATTCCGCCGCAGACCAAGGTGCGTTCGTACCCCGTAGTCGAGCGCCAGGAATTTATCTGGATATGGATGGGCGACGCGGAACGTGCCGATGAAAGCAAGATCATCGATTATCCGCACCACGATGACCACGCTAAGTGGCCGCACTGCAAGCAGTGGCTGCCGATAGAATCCAATTACATGATGATGGTCGACAATCTCATGGATTTGACCCATTTGGCCTATGTGCACGCCAAGACAATCGGCGGCAATCCGCAAGCCCACAGCCGCGCCGAGGTGGACTCCCGCGAGACCGATACCGGCGCTCACTATATACGCTGGATGGAGGATGCGACGCCGCCGCCCACCTATCAGAAAGCCGTCGGCTTCGAGGGTAACGTGGACCGCTGGTGGGATTTCGAATTTGTGGCGCCGTCTTCGGTTATCCAGTGGAACGGCGCTGTCGATGTAGGCAAAGGCGCCCGCGAAAATCAGGATCAGCCCGGTTTCCATTTACGTCTGTTCCATAGCGCGACACCGGAAACCGATACCACCTTCCATTATTTCTGGTCCGCCGCCAACGGCTACCAGCAGGACGATCCGGAGGCGACCGATGTGCTCTATAGCGAGATCGCACCGACCTTCCTGGAAGACAAGATGATTATGGAGGGGCAGCAAGCGCGTATCGATCTGGACCCGGACCGGCCATTGGTAACCATCCCGTCCGACAAGGCGCTCACCCATGCGCGCACCGCCATCCGCCGCCTGATTGCTGAGGAACGGGCCGAACTGGCCCAGGCCGCCGAATAAAGGTCCCGGCTAAACCTCAAACCGGATGCCCTGGGCTAGGGGCAGTTCGGTGGAATAGTTGATGGTGTTGGTGGCCCGGCGCATATAGGCCTTCCATGCGTCGGAGCCTGATTCGCGCCCGCCGCCAGTTTCCTTTTCGCCGCCGAATGCGCCGCCGATCTCGGCACCGGACGGGCCGATATTCACGTTGGCGATGCCGCAATCGCTGCCCGGCGCCGCCAGGAACGCTTCCGCTTCGCGCATATCGTTGGTGAAGATGCTCGATGCCAGACCCTGGGCAACGTCGTTGTGCATGTGAATGGCGGCGTCCAGATCACTATAGCGCATCACATAAAGGATTGGCGCGAAGGTTTCGGCGCGCACCACATTCGTCTGGGCGGGCATCTCGGCGATCGCCGGGCGCACATAATAGGCATCGGGATAGTCATTGGATAGCAGCCGCTCGCCGCCGGTTACTGTGCCGCCTTCCGTCCGCGCTGTCGCCAGGGCGTTCTTCATGGCCTCATATGCGGCGCCGTCGATGAGCGGGCCGACCAACGTGCCGTCCGCCAACGGATCTCCGACGGGAATGGCCGCGTAGGCGGATTTCAGCCGGGCGGTCAATTCTTCGGCAATGCCGTCCTGAACGATCAGCCGGCGCAAAGAAGTGCAGCGCTGGCCGGCAGTGCCGACGGCGGAAAACAGGATGGCGCGCACCGCCAGTTCCAAATCCGCCGATGCGGTGACGATCATGGCGTTGTTGCCGCCCAGCTCCAACAATGAGCGGCCAAAGCGTTCCGCCACGACCGGGCCCACCAGCGCCCCCATGCGGCAACTGCCGGTGGCGCTGATCAAGGGCAAGCGCGTATCGGCAACCAATTGGGCGCCTGCATTTGCGCCGCCCAGCACCACCTGCATCAATCCTTCCGGCGCGTCATTGAAGCGGGCCGCGGCGCGGGCAAATATGTTTTGGCAGGCGAGGGCGCATAGTGGTGTCTTCTCCGATGGCTTCCAGATCACCGGATCGCCGCAGACGATGGCCAGGGCAAAATTCCAGGCCCACACGGCAACCGGAAAATTGAAGGCGCTGATCACGCCGATCGGGCCCAAGGGGTGCCAGGTTTCCATCATCCGGTGGCCGGGCCGCTCGGACGCGATGGTCAGGCCGTAAAGTTGGCGCGACTGGCCGATGGCGAAGTCGCAGATATCGATCATTTCCTGAACCTCGCCCAGCCCTTCGGCCAATATCTTGCCGCATTCGAGACTGACCAGCCGGCCGAGGGGCTCCTTGGCGGCGCGCAATTCTTCGCCCAACAAGCGCACCAGTTCGCCGCGCTTGGGCGCCGGCACCAGACGCCAGGCCTGGAATGCCTCGGCGGCGAGGGCGATTTTGGCGTTCACAACGGCGTCCCGGTCATAGCCGATGCGCCCGATCTCGGTTCCGTCAATGGGCGAGAAGACTTTAATTTCGCCGTTTTCGGGCTGCAAACCAAGCTCGGCGAACAATTTTTCGTGGGCCATGAGCAATCTCCTCTGATCGGACTATATATAAGTATATAGGCAGATTACTGAAATGGATCGAGGCACATCGATGGAAAAGGTTTTGGTATTGGGATCGGGTAAGATCGGTATGAGTATTGCCCAAAGCCTGATGAGCAGTGGCGATTACGCCTTGGCACTTGGTGATGCCGACGAGGGCGCCCTGGACAAGCGGGCGCCGGAGGGCGCCGAAACCTTAGTGGTGGACGCCGGCGAGCCGCAATCGCTGGAGGCCGCCATGGCCGGGCGCTGGGCGGTGATCAACGCCTTGCCCTTTTTCCTCAATCCCGGGGTGGCGAAAGCGGCGCGCGCCCAGGGGCTCCACTATTTCGATTTGAGCGAGGATATTAGCGTCACCCGCCAGGTACGCGAAATTGCCGAGGGCGCCGGCAGGCTTTATGCGCCGCAATGCGGATTGGCGCCGGGGTTCGTCTCCATCGTCGCCCATCACCTGGTGCACAGCTTCGACGAAGCCCACGACGTGCGCTTAAGGGTCGGCGCGCTGGCGCAGTTTCCGGATAACGTACTGCGCTACAATCTGACCTGGAGTACGGAAGGGTTGATCAACGAATACTGCAATAGTTGCGAGATTATCCATGACGGCGATCGGCGCGATGTTTTGGCGCTGGAAGGGTTGGAAAGCTTTTCCCTCGACGGCGTCAATTACGAAGCCTTTTCCACGTCGGGCGGCATCGGCTCTTTATGTGAATCTCTCGACGGTAAGGTGCGCAATCTGAATTATAAAACGGTCCGCTATCCGGGCCACCGCGACATGATCCAGATGCTGGCGCGGGATTTGAAATTGTGCGAACACCGGGAAGTCTTCAAGGATCTGATCGAAACCGGTATTCCCGTGACCCGCCAGGATGTGGTCATCATATTCGTGACCGTCACCGGCATGCAGGGTGGATTGTTGTCCCAGGAAAGTTTCGTGCGCAAGGTCTATGGCGATGAAGACGCCGCCGGACAAAGCGCGATCCAGAAAACCACCGCCGCCGGGGTGATGGTGCTGGTCGATCTTTTACGCGATGGCAAGCTGCCGGCGGATGGCTTTTTGCGACCGGAACAGATTTCGCTGGATGACTTCATGGGCAACCGTTTCGCCGCGCCTTATGGTTGACCGGCACGCGTCTCGGCGCGCTACGGGTCTCAAGAAAAAACGGCGACCCTGGGGAAGGCCGCCGCCGCCATTTCTTTTCTCGAGGCCCCGGGGGAGGAAGGGGGGGAGGTGGGATAAGGGCCTCGATTGGGTCCCATACTAGCCAAAACCTCAGGCTTTAGATGTGAGCAAAATCACAATATTTGACGAATTGCCACGCATACAAAACCGGCTCCCGAGGGAGCCGGTCAGTTTTACGGAAACTATGATCAGAGACCGGTGCGCGGGGGAGGCGCGCTCAGGGAGGAGTTCGGGGTGGCCCCTGATCTATGTGAACCATAAAGGGTCCATGTCCGGCTGTAATTGATGCGCGTCAAAGCCTTAAATATAATTGTAGCCGGCGTCATTTTCGCAGGAATGACTGGTAATTCGGGAACCATCACCTAAATTTAAAAATATGTATTCAAAGATTAGAAAATATTCAGAAGTCCATGAATGAAAACTATAATATCGAGCAGCTGCATTTTCTGGTAGTCGACGACAACAAGCATATGAGCATGCTTGTTAAAAACCTTCTGCACGCCCTCGGCTCGCGCCAGGTGGCCGAGGCCAACGATGCCGCCGATGCCTTTGCCGAATTAACCCATTTCCCCGCCGACATTATTATAACCGATTATCATATGCAGCCCCTGGACGGGTTGGATTTCGTGCGTCTGGTGCGCACCGGCTCAGATAGCCCGAACCCGTTCGTGCCGATCATCATGCTGTCCGGGCATACGGAAATGAAGAAAATCATGGAAGCCCGCGACGCCGGCGCCCATGAATATCTGGCTAAGCCGATTTCCGCGAGGTCGCTCTATGCGCGCATCAACTCGATCATCTCCCGGCCGAGGGAATTCATCAAAACCAAAACTTTTTTCGGGCCCGATCGGCGCCGCCGGGCGGTATCGTTTAACGGTTCCGACCGGCGCGTAGCCGATGCCAGCGCCGCCGCTCCGGGCGCTGCCGCGGCGTCCGCCCCCGCGATGGCCGATGCCGGCGAAGACGCCGGCCTGTCCCAGGACGAGCTGGACGCTTTGTTCGATTAGGGCGGAACCGTTCTAAAGCACGGGCTGGGGTGCCATATCCGGTCTCGGCGCGTTGATATCATGGTCCACGTAGGCGATGCATTTTTCGCACGCCGTACCGCCAACATCACAATCCAAATTGGCCTGGCGCAGCTCCTGAAATGGCTTTGAATGCCAAGCCTCCATAAACGACATTTCGGTCAGATCGCCCATATTGAAGCTGCCGTCATGGTCGAAGCAGCAGGCTGCCAGTTTGCCGTCATAGGTGATATGGCCCTCGGTGAACAAAGCCCAACAGGGCAGGGGATCGACCATATTGTCGGCGCGCCCCACATTGCCGGCCACCGGCGTGGTGCCGCGCACCCCCGCCGTCAATCCGGCCTGGCCATATAGCGGCAGCCAGTAATGCAAATCTACATGCGGGGAGATCATTTCAATGGCCCGCTCCATGCGTTCCTGCTGGGCACCGTCATAACGGATTGAGGAGGCATAAAGGCCGCAGCGATGACCACTTTCAGCCTCGACCGCATCGCGCACCTGTCTCGCGTCGGCGATGTGGCCGACAACGGTATCGAAGGCATTGACCCGGGTCATGTCCTCGCACTGTTCGGCGTCGGCGTAATTGAACGAGAATTTGAGGCTATCTAGGCCGGCCTCCATCACGGCGCGCAAACGCTCCGCATTGGCCATTCGCCCGTTGGTGGTCAGGAACACATAATCGAAGCCGACCTCTTTCTTGGCGTAATGAATGGCGTCGGCCAGGCGTTTCGAAAGGAACGATTCGCCGAGATAGAAGACGCCCAGCTCCTTGACCCCGGCGTCGTGCATTTCTTGGACAATGCGGCAATAGAAATCCCAATCGATTTCGCCTTTTTCGCGCAGTTTGGACCCGGTGGCGCAAAAAAAGCACTGGAAATCGCAATGGGCGGTCAACTCGATCTTGACGCTGGCCGGCGCTGGCGGTTTGGCCTTGCGGTAGTCTTCGGGAATGCGGGTAATGGTATCGAGGCGGTCAATTATCATGCGGGCAGCTCCCATCTATGCATAGCCCTTGATGCCAGAGCCGGGCGCCCTCGGCATTGATGGCCATCAAGTTGGGCATGGGTTTGATGGCCAACAAGTTGGGCATAGGCAGCCAGCAATTATGGCGCTATAGTCATTTCAAATAACGACCAAACGGAAGACAAAAGGGGAATGAGCTTATGGACCAAGTGGTAGTCGAAACGGCTGCGGAGCCGTCATTGAAGTTGAAATTCTTGTCGCACGGAACACTGATTTCCGGCGATTTGGAAGCAACACGCAAATTTTACGTGGAATTTTTGGGCCTCGAAGTGGTGCGTACCAGTCCGATCTCGCTGATGGTTCGCTTGGGCGGCCAGCATGTCTATGCCTGCGTTCACCGCAAGAACCACACTTCCAAGATGGATTTCCTGTTTCACAACGGTCTCGATGTGGAAACCCAGGAAGAGGTGGACGAAGCCCACGCGACCACCGTCGCCGAAGCCGAAAAATGGGGCATCACCCAAATATCCAAGCCCAAGCTCCAGCACGGAACCTACAGCTTCCTGTTCTGGGACAAGGATTTAAACTGTTGGGAAATTTTGTCGAACCCCAACGGCGGCTATACCTGGATATTCGAGCAAGGCGATCAGGAAGGCAAAGGCCACATGACCACGGATTTCGAACGGCCGGGTCTTAAAGCCGAATAGCAGCCGCGAAACCGTATAGTTTATGAACGAGCCGCCGTATCTGGCCAGTTACAGCTACCAGGACCTGATCCCGGGAGCCACGTATACGATTGGCGCCTACCGCCTCGAGCCCGAGGAAATCAAGGACTATGCCCGGCGCTGGGACCCGATGCCGTTTCACATCGATGAGGATTTGGCCAAGGCCAGTATGTATGGCGGGCTGACCGCCTGCGGCAACCATCTGATGGCCATCCGCATTCATCTGCTGCAATCGCAAGGGGTCAATCCGAATGTGTTGGCGTCGTTTGGCTATGACGAGGTGCGCTTTCGTAAAGCCGCCTATGCTGGCGAAGTTTTGAGCCTGACCTTGGAATGCGACAGCAAACGATTGTCCGAATCTCGCCCCAATTGCGGCATTGTGAAGCTCAATTTCACCCTCGACAACCAGGACGGCGAGACCGTGCTGTCGATGATCGACACAATTTTAATGCGCGATGCGGTGGCCTGAGCAAATCATACTGCGTCCATATTGTGGTTTCCCCCACCTGTAATCGGTCCAGGAAAGCCCTCACCTTAATACATATACGGTGTGTTCAACGGGGATGGAGCACGGGGGCCCCAGCAAAGCGGTCCCGTGGAGTCGGAAGTTGTATTTTTATAGCACAAGACGGGTCCAGTATTTGCGCATCAGCGCCCTTCATTTTGTGGCCTTTTTGCTGTTCGGACCAATCGCGGCGGCGGTCTACGGCGCCCTTGAAATCGCCATGCTGTACCTGCTGGTTTTGATCGTGCCGCCGGAACCGGCGCTGCTGATCCTGTTTCATATAGTTTATCTGGTGGCCGGCGCCCCGCTGTTTTGGTTTTCCATGCGCATCCGCCATTATCAACAGGCACCCGGCTCCGAAGTTCGCGGACGCTTCCGCCGGCGCGCCACCTTGTGGCATTAGGTGGAGCCGAGCCAATGCCGCAAAAAATTCTTATCGTCGACGACGACGAATTATTCCGACAAGGGCTGAGCCTGGCCTTTCACGGCGACTATGACCTCTATACCGCCGAGGACGCCGAGACGGCGCTGGGTATGCTCGAAAATGACGGGCCGTTCGCGGTGATCGTCTCCGATATGCAAATGCCCGGCTTGAGCGGCATCGATTTTTTGCGCAAAGCCGCCACCGAAGCGCCCGATACGGTGCGCATCCTACTGACCGGCTATTCCGACGAAAATACGGCGGTGCGCGGCATCAACGAGGGGCGCATCTTCCGCTACCTCACCAAGCCCTGTTCCATGGAAGTCGTGCGCGCCGCCGTCGCCGACGCGGCCGAGGAATTTGGCTTGGCTGAGGAACGCGCGCGTCTGGAAGTGGAGTTGGAGAATTGCGCCTATACGGACGAGCTGACCGGTATCGACAACCGCCGCCGCTTTTTCGAAAAAGGCCAGGAAGAATACGCCCGTGCCCAGCGCTACGGCCGACCGTTGACCACCATGATGCTGGACCTGGATCATTTCAAACAAGTGAACGATACCCACGGCCACGCCGCCGGCGACGCCGTGATCCGCGAAGTATCGGCGCGCATTGCGACGCGTCTGCGCGAGCAGGATATTTTCGGGCGCTACGGCGGCGAGGAGTTTTCGATCCTGCTGATCGAGGTTGGCGCCCGCCGGGCGGAACTGGTGGCAAACCGACTTTGCCACGCCATTGCCGAGGCGCCAGTGGGCACCGATGCGGGACCCCTGGATGTCACCATCAGTATTGGTGTTTCGGAACTGGTGAGCACCGATACTAGCTTGGCCCAAGTTCTGGCGCGCGCCGACGAGGCCCTCTACGAAGCCAAGGCGGGCGGGCGCAACCGGGCCCGGACTGCCATATCCAACATCACCAAAATCAAGGCGTGATGCGGTTTGCAAGGCCCGGCGGCATCGGCTAAGTCCCAGCTATGAATGATACCGAAGCCTCCGCCAACCCAAGCTATGCCTGGGTCATGGCTGCCGTCACGTTTTCGCTGACGGGGCTGTCGTTCGGCGTCTTGGGATCGGCCGGCGTGTTTTTGAAACCGCTGGCGGCGGAATTCGGCTGGAGCCGGGGTGATCTGTCCCTCGGCTATACGGCGATCACCCTGTCGACCGCCGCATCGACGGTGATCTGGGGGATTTTCGCCGACCGCTATGGGGCCCGCTGGATCGCCCTGTTCGGCGCCTCGGTTTTGGGCGTCTGCCTGTTATTGTTGAGCCAGATCGAAACCAAGACCCAGTTTTATGCCTATTACGTTTTGTTCGGCGCCTTGGGACACGGCGCGCTCAGCCCGCTCTATGCCAATGTGGGATTGTGGTTCAAGCGCAATATCGGCCTTGCTATCGGCATCGCCATTTCGGGCGGCGCCGTCGGCCAGGGGGCGGTGCCGATGATCACCAGTCTGCTGATCGAGGCGCGCGGCTGGTCGGCCACCTATGCCATCCTGGGCGCCGCCTATCTGTTGATCGCTATTCCCATCGCGCTTTTAGTGCGCAATCCACCGCGCCCGGAAGGCAACGCCGGTTCCGAAGCGCCGAAAATGGCCGACGGTACCCCCTTTCCGCTGCCGCCCGCTGTGGCCGTCGGCTGGGTGGCGTTTGCAGTGATCTTCTGCTGCATCACCATGTCGGTTCCCATCGTGCATCTGGTGCCGTTGCTGACCGATAGGGGGATCGGCCTGGAAGTGGCTGTATCGGCACTGCTGGTGCTGATGCTGGCGGGCGCGGTGGGGCGCATCATCGGCGGCAAACTGGCCGACACGATCGGGCCGTTACAGTCCTATATGTTAATGTCGGCCGCGCAGACTATTGCCGTATTCTTTTTCCCGCTGGTTACCGGCATGGCGTCGATTTATGTGTTATCCGGTCTGTTCGGCGTGTTTTACTCGGGCGTCATGGCGGCCTTTATCGTCATCGTCCGCTTTATGGTGCCGGCCAATTACTTGGCCCGCTCGATGGCCGTGGTCTCGGCGGCCGGCTGGGTCGGCATGGGCCTTGGCGGCTGGCAGGGTGGATTCGTGTTCGATCTGACCGGTGATTATATCTGGTCGTTCCGCAACGCCGCCGCTGCCGGCGTCATCAATGTGAGTATTCTTGTGCTGTTTTTCTTTTCCATAAAGCGCGCCAGAATTCGCTTCGCCGCCGCCCAATTTGCGACTTGATTGAGCATGCCTCAAAAAAAACAGGTGCGCTGGTAGGCAAACCCGCCTACAAATAAGGGCTATTGGGGAGCCGGCTATTCCCCATGGACATTTTTGTAAATTTACCTAGCTGGTGCCACAAGGCGGTGCTGGCCTAAATGCCAAGACAGGGAGGAAATTTTAAGATGGCTTTAGGAACAAATATTTTGACAATCATGGCAGCCGCCGGATTGGCGGTGGCTGGGCTTTCGGGCCATGCCACGTCCCCAGCCATGGCGGCCGAAAAGACGATCAACGGCGCCAGCTGTTTTCCCATTGGTCACCCGGTGCACAAGCCTTTCCAAGCACTAGCTGACGATATCAACAAGCGCGGCAAGGGTGTCATTCAGATCAAGATGGTTGGCGGCGCGCCGGCCATCGGTAGCCCCTTCACTCTGACCCAGAAAATGGCCCGCGGCGCCTATGATATCGTAGGTTGCACCGAGGCCTATTTCGGCAACGTCATACCGGAAGCACCGGTACTGCGCTTTTCCGAGCATACTTATTCGGGGCTGCGTAAAAACGGTGGCTTCAAATATGTCGCTGATCTTTTAGACAAAAAGAATATCCATTATGTCGGCCGGTACTGGACCTTCGGGCCGTTTCATTTGTGGCTGAAAAACCCCATTTCCAAGCCTGACCTCAAGGGTCTCAACCTCCGCGTTGCCCCGGTCTACACCGCCTTCTTCAAGGCCCTCGGCGCAACCGTGCAACAGGCCAGCACTTCCCAGGTCTATACCCTAATGGAGAACGGCACGGTGCATGGATATGGCTGGCCGGCAGCCGGCTGGGTTCCGGCATGGGCCAAGGTCACCGGTTATCGGGTGGACCCTGGGTTCTACGACGCCGCGCTTCACCTGCTCGTCAACAAGAAATCCTGGAACGGCCTTACCAAGGCGCAGCAGGGCGTGATTAACGAAGCTACGCTCGAAGCAGAGAAGAAGGTAGATGCCGGGACGGCCTGGAAAGGCATCCTCAAAAAGCAGGATGCGTTCCGCGCTAAGGCCGGCATGAAGATCATCACCTTCAAAGGTGCTGACCGTAAAAAGTATATGGATACGGCGCGCGAAGCCGGCTGGAAAGAAGTGATCGACCGCAGCCCGAAACATGGGCCAGCGCTGAAGAAGTTGTTCACCAAGTAATCCAAGCCGAACTGAGTTCGGAGGAGCCGTTGTCGGCTCCTCCGATTCTCATAATGAAATATCTATTTGAACATATTCATCGGATGGCGCGATGAACAAGCCGCTCGATATATTCGAGGCTGGATTTAACAGGTTCAACGCGTTTCTGGCCGCATTGGTAGCCCTGTCCATTGGCCTCATTGCGGTCCTGATACCTCTCAATCTTCTAATGGTTAAGGCCCAATGGGGTAGCATCTGGTGGCTCAACGAGGGCATCGAATACACCCTCTATGTCGGTGTCTTTATCTGCGCGCCTTGGGTTTTGCAGCAGGGCTCCCATGTGCGTGTCGATGTGCTGACCTCGGCCCTGCCGGCACATCTCTCGGAGCGCATGGAAAAAATTCTCGACGGCATCGGCATCGCCTTGTGCCTGTTGCTGTGCTTCTACGGCGCCCGCGCTACGATCATCGAGTTCCAGGACGGCACATTGCCGGATAAGGACCTGCGCATCGCCAATTGGTACATGATGGCAGTCTTCACATTTGCCTTCGCGCTGCTCGCCATCGAGTTTTCTCTGCGTCTCCGCCGGGTCAAGGAAATCCTCGCCAAGGAAGATCAGGTTATGTCCGAAGCTGGGTTCTAGCCCATGGAATGGTACTTCGCCCTCGGTCTGCTGCTCGGCACCGTCTGCGTCGCCATGTTCCTCGGGCTGCCCGTCGCCCTCGCATTTTTCGCCGCCAACGTGCTGGGCACCGCGCTCTTTATTTCGGGCGATGTCGGCCTCGTCTTCATGCCGCTGGAATTTCACAACGCCATCAAGTTCACCCTGATGCCCATCGCGCTGTTCCTGTTGATGGGCGAAATTTTGTTGCAGACCGGTGTCGCCTTCAAGGCCATCGGTGCCATTGACCGGATGATCTCGAAAGTGCCGGGGCGGCTGTCCATCGTTTCCATCGTTGGCGGTACCGTGTTTTCGTCGCTCTCGGGCTCGACCATCGCCAATACCGCCATCCTTGGCTCGGTACTGTTGCCCGATATGATCAAGCGCGGCTACCAGCCTTCCATAGCCATGGGCCCGATCATGGCCGTCGGCGGCATCGCTATGTTGATACCACCCTCGGCATTGGCGGTGTTGTTGGCCAGTATCGCCGAGCAATCGGTAGCGCAATTGTTGATCGCCGGGATCGTGCCTGGCGTTTTGATGGCGGTCTTGTTTTTCGCCTATGTGATTATACGCTGTATCGTTAACCCGGAATTGGCGCCATCCTATGCGCCCGATGAGACCGAACTGGATGAACCGGTCTCGATTTCATTGAATATACGCGGGCGGATGTGGGGCAGAGCGGAATACAACGGCCGCTTTCGCCGCATCATTCACCGCACGCTACCGTTCATTCTCTATATATTTCCGCTCTTCATCATCTTCATCGTCGTCGTTGGCAGTATCTTTTTCAAGATCGCCGCTCCCACCGAAGCCGCGGCGCTGGGCTGTGTTGCCTCCCTCGGGATTTGCTATTTTTTCCGCCTATTCAAAAATATCATAAAAATTTCCGGCATCGATGGTGCTGACTTCAATTGGCGGGCGATCTTCAAATCGCTGATGGAAACGGCGAAAATCAACACCATGATCCTGTTCATCATCGCTGGTTCTCTGGTCTTCAGTCAGGCGCTAGCCAATTCCGGCGCAACCGACGGGCTCTTGAAGGCGGTTGCCTCGCTCGACCTGACGCCGCTCATGGTGGTGATTGCCATGATGGTGGTCCTTTTGTTTCTCGGCGCCTTCATGGATCAAGTCAGCATGCTCCTGCTAACCCTGCCGTTCTTTCTATTGGGCTCCCAGTCCTTGATGGTTGTCTACAAGATCGATGTTATCTGGCTGATGGTGCTGATGCTGATCACCATGGAAATCAGCCTGCTGACGCCGCCCTTCGGGCTTTTGCTTTATGTGATGAAGGGCATCGCGCCGTTTGATGTGACCCTTGGCGAGGTGGTTAAATCGGCGGCGCCGTTTATTTTCATCGAACTTGCGGTACTGGTGCTGCTGGTGGCAGCGCCAGAGGTCGCCACCTGGCTGCCCAGCAAAATAAATTGAGCGGCAATACATGAACACTAACTCCGTAACCTCAACCACATCGGTACTGATAGCCGGCGGCGGCCCTGTCGGGCTTGCTTTGGCGGTCGAGCTTGGCCTTCGCGGCGTGGACTGTGTGTTAGTGGAAAAGCGGGACGGCGTCATCTCGGTTCCCAAGATGAGCCAGGTCTCGTCGCGCAATATGGAATCCTGCCGCCGCTGGGGCATCGCCGAGGCGATCAAGAGCGCCACCTGGTCGGCGGATTTTCCAATGGATTTCCTTTATGTGACCAACCTGACCGGGCGCGAGATTGCCCGCCTTAAAGTGCCGTCCTACGTGGAGCGGGGCGAAATCAAAACCACGCCCGAAGGCGCCCGCCATTGCCCGCAAACCTATTTCGACCCGATCCTGGTCGCCCGCGCCTCCGAGATCGAGGCCATCAGCCTTCGCTACAACACCCGCCTGGATGGCTTCGTCCAAACCGAAGATGGCGTTACGGCGCAAATCACCGATATGGAGAGCGGCGCATCCGAGACCATATCGGCGCAATATCTGGTCGGCTGCGATGGACCCGATGGGGTTGTGCGCAAGGCGCTGGGGATTGAACTTGGCGGCGAGGGTGTGATCGCCAACAGCACCAACATCTTTTTCAAATCTCCCGGACTGGCGTCGCTGCACGACAAGGGCTGGGCGCGCTTCTACCGGCCCATCGACGAGAATGGTTGCTGGGGAGAGTTGATCCCCATCGATGGCGGCGAACTTTGGCGGCTGACCATTTTCCATGAAGACGAAATTCCTGAAGATCCCGACATCTATCTGGCGCGCATGGCGGGCATGGAATTCGACTATGAGATTCAATCCATTCTGCCGTGGGAGCGGCGCGACTATGTGGCGGAAAGCTACCGGGATGGCCGCGTATTTATCGCTGGCGACGCCGCCCATCAATGTTCACCCACCGGCGGGTACGGTATGCATACCGGCCTTGTTGAAGCGGTCAATCTGGGCTGGAAGCTGTGGGCAACGCTTGCCGGTTGGGGCGGGTCCGGGCTTTTGGACAGCTACGAGACCGAGTGCCGCGCCTTGGCTCGCTATATCGTCACCAACGCCACCGCTGCCTTCGAGGAAGTTACCGGCCTGCCAGGTTTGGCGGGCGTGGACACGGATGCGGCGGTGCGCGACTTCAATACATTCTTGCAGGAATCCAGCAACAATTCGGTCAGCGCCGTTGCGGAAAATGTGAAAAGTTATTTCAGCTATTGGAACTCGCCGATCTGCTTGATGAGCGAAACAGACGATCCCGAGCCGGACCCAACCAAATTGTCGCCCTCAACCATCCCCGGATCACCGGCGCCGCACGCTTGGCTGGCGCCCGGTAAATCGACGCTGGATTTGTTCCAGGGCCAGTTCACGCTGTTCAGCTTTGGCGCCGATGCGGGCCCGCTGCTGGCGGCGGCGGAGCTGCGCGGCGTGCCGATTGAATTGATCGAGCCGGACGATGCGGCTATCGCCGATCTCTATGAGCGGAAATTGGTGCTGGTGCGCCCCGACGCATTTGTGGCCTGGCGCGGTGATGAATGCCCCGCCGACGCGGGCGCGGTTATCGATCAGGTGTGCGGCGCTTAAGCGCGGGCTTTCGCTTTCTTCTTCACTTTTTTCTTCGGCTTCACCTTGGGACGCTCCGCCAGCGGCCCGAAGCCGGTGGAGATGCTGCCCAGATGCTTAATCTTGGGCACCACTTCTTTGGCAAACAAGGTCATGCTCTTGGCGGTAAGCTCATAGCTCATATCGCCGGCATGCAGCATGGCGATCAGATGGCCAAAGCCGCCCACTTTACGGTAAAGGGATTTGATCTGTTTCACCACGCTGTCCGGAGTGCCATAGATGGCCACATGGTTTTTCTTGAAAAAATCGATGCCCTGGGTGCGGATGGCGTCGGTGCGCCCGCCGGTGAACTGGCCGGTGACCACCTTGGCGTAGAGCGAGGTTTCCACATAGCCCGGCGGCGCGCGGAATTGCAGTTCCGCCTTGTTGTGGGTGACGTACCAGAAAACCCCCTCGATCATTTTGCGGGCTTCTTCTTCGGTCTCGCCGACGGCGACCAGGGGCATGTAGGCAAATTGATCATCGGCCGGGGCCGGCAGACCTTTGGTCTTACAATGATCGCGAACGCCGTTGAACATTTCGGCAAGCCGGTCGGCGGGGGTCAGGAACATGGCGAAAGTGAAGCCGTTCTCGATAGTGCGGCAAGCGTGGGCATGGCTGGAGCCGCCGGTTGTCCATATGGGTGGGTGCGGCTGCTGATAGGGGCGTGGCCATAGATTTACCTGGCGTTTATGGATCCATTTTCCTTCGTAGTTGAAGGGGCCGTCATGACTGGTCCAGGCTTTGCGGATCAGATCGATGGATTCCCAAAGCCGTTCGGCGGTCTCGGTCGGGTTGCGGTTGGAAGAAAATAATTCGTACGGCACGCCGCGCACAAAGCCGCATTCCAGGCGACCGTGAGAAATATTATCGATCATCGCCATCTCTTCGGCGCAGCGGATCGGATCGGCGATATTGGCGATCGGATTGCCGAGGATGCAGAGCCGCGCGTTCTTGGTTTCCCGCGCCAGGATCGCCATCTGCAACGGCCCAGATGGGCTAAGGCAGGTGGCCGTCTGATGATGCTCGTTGATCATGCAGTTGATGCCCAATTCGTCGGCCAGCACATATTGGTCGATATAGGAATTATAAAGATCGGCGCCGACCACCGGGTCATAGACTTTGCTGGGCAGGTTGACGCGCATGGACGTAAATGTGTCGTCGGGCGGCAGATGCGGCCAAGGAAATTCGGTGAAGTGGTAAAATTCCATAATTCAGGTGCCTTTGAGTTCAGGGCCGCGCGTCAGGCGATAAATTTTTCGATCTTGCGTTGGAAGGCGCCGGGCTGTTCCACGTGGGGATAATGCCCGGCGCGGGGAATTTCCGTGAAGCGTGCTCCATCGATATGCTTGGCATAGGCGCGCCCGTATTTGGGCCGGGTCAGCCCATCGTTTGAGCCCCAGACCACCAGGGTCGGAACCGATATGCGGGCTAGGCGCGTCTTCAGTGCTGGATTGTGGAAGTAGGGGTCCCAGCAAAACTTGGCGATAACTTCGCGGCGGCGGGCGACGATCAAGGACTGGCGGGTATTGTAGCCGGTCATGTCGAAGTCCGGGTCTTTGTTGGTGTCGTGGAACTTCAACTCCCGCACCTTCTCCCTCGGATGGTAATAAATATCCTCGATATCGCGGACGTAGGGGCCGCCAAATTTGACGCCGAGCGCGCCGGTCAGCACCAGCTTCTGGATACGCTCGCAACTTTTTGATGCCATCTCAGCGGCCAGCCAAGCACCGACCGAAAAGCCAAGGATTGTGACTTTCTTGAGTTCGAGCTGGTCGAGGATATCCAGATACAGATAAGAAATGTCATCGATGGTGCGGAGGTTTTTAGGCAAACTGGATTTGCCATAGCCGGGCATGTTGAACTGGATCACTTCGCGCTTTTTGGCAAGCGTATCGATCAGGGTTGAGCCGGTTTCATAGGCGTCTTCACTGTGCAGCACCAGAACCGGGCGGCCTTTGCCTTGGCGGCTAACTTCGATGCGGGCGCCGAGAGTTTTGATAATTTCGACTGCAGAATGCTTCCGGGGTGTTGTATTTTTGGGCATGAGATTTACATAGTTGAATTCAAGGATCGGGAAGCCGAGTAAACCACCAGATATTCCCGGTTGCAAACTGGACGGATTAGAGAATTACCCATGACGGAAATACGCACACCTGTACTGATTGTCGGCGGCGGGCCGGTCGGATTGATCCTATCGATGGAGTTGGCGAGCCGCGGCGTGAAATGCCTTTTGGTCAATGAGCGCGAAACCACAACGACGCACCCCAAGGGCTCGTCCTTGAACTCCCGCACTATGGAAACCGTGCGCCGGCTGGGCTTCGCGCCCGCCTTGCGGAAAACCGGCGTGCCCCCCGATCATCCCACCGATGTGATTTATGCGACCCGCTTCGCCGGTCATGAGCTGGCCCGGATCAAAATGCCGACGGGCCGGGAGAAGACGGAAAACCCCGGTCCCTGGGGGCCGACTTTGTTGACGCCGGAGCCCATGCACCGCTCCAACCAGTTCTATTTCGAAGCCGTGTTCAAAACCCACGCCGAGCAGTTTGGCGCCGCCGATCTTCGCTTCGGCTGTCGGCTGGTTAAATTCACCCAGCTTGCCGATCACGTGGAGGCCGAGATCGAGGACGTAAAGACCGGCGCACGCAGCCAAGTCATCGCCGATTACATGGTCGGCTGCGACGGCGGCCAATCGATGGTGCGCCGCCAGCTTGGCTTCAGTTACCAGGGCCGCTCCTCGTCGGGCAAAAATTTCTATGACGGCGATATGATTTCCGCCTTCATGCGCGCGCCCAAAGTCTATGACATTCTCGGCATGCCCATCGGCTGGCATTACCTGACCATCAACAACGATCTGCGCACCGATTGCATCACCCTCGACGGCAAGGGCGATTTTTTGATGCTGGCGGAAATGCCCAAGGGCAAGACGCTTGCCGATATCGATGCCGTTGCCATGTTCCGGAACGCGGTGGGCGCCGACATTCCTATCGAAGCGGTGTCGGTCCAGGACTGGGTGGCTGGATTGGCGTTGGTTACCGATGGCTACCAGGACCGGCGCGTATTTTTGGCCGGTGACGCGGTGCACCTGTTCACCCCTTCCGGCGGCTTCGGTTTTAACACCGGCATCGACGACGCGGTCAATTTGGGCTGGAAGTTGGCCGCCGCCGTCCAAGGCTGGGGTGGGGCGAACCTGCTGACCAGCTACGAGGCCGAGCGGCGGCCCATCGGCATTCGCAACACCAATGAATCGGGCCGCTTGGCCGGCCAGATCGGTGATTTGCAATATCCCAAAAACATGGAAGCCGCGGGCCAGGTTGGCGAGAAGGCGCGCGCCGGGTTCAAAGACGAGCTGATGAAGTTTACGGAAGAGTTTGCCAGCCTCGGCATCCAGCTTGGTGCCCGCTATGACGGATCGGCCTTGATTGCCGGTGACGGCACCGCGCCGCCTCCCGATTCAGCGGTCGATTATATTCCCAGCGCCTGCCCCGGCGGCCGCGCCCCTCATTATTGGATCGAAGACCGCCATTCTCTCTACGATACCTTCGGGCCTGGATTTACGTTGCTGCGCCTCGGTGCTGGCGGCGGAGAAGCCCTGCTATCGGAAGCGGGGCGGCGCGGCATACCCATCCAGGTTGCCGAAGTTCCCGAAGACGGCGCCCGCGACTTGTACGAGCGCGACCTCGCCCTCATCCGCCCCGACCAGCACGTGGCCTGGCGCGGTGATGCGGAACCAGACGACGCAGCGGCCTTCTGGGACCGGGTTACGGGAAGCTGATTTTTGCAGGTCCCACGATGAATGAAGACGGCAACATGAATGCCGGTGTATGGATCATCGAGGCAGAAGAAATGGCCGAGGCAGAAGCCATCACCGCTGCCGACCCTTACGAGCAGGCCGGCCTGTTCGAGACCAAATTGATCCGGCATTTTTTAAAGACAGCCGGATGGGCGACCGAAAAAATGCTCCAATAGACCTAGATTTATTCCAATTAATAACCATTTGCACTTGGAGAGAGTAGTGCAACATAAGTTCTAGAATACGATGAAAATTGGAATTTGGTTTCGTTTGGCCGCTGGATTCACGGTGGTCATTATGCTGCTTGCCGTTACTGTTGGCGCGACCATATTTCAGGTTGGTGTCATCCAGAACGATACCGACCGTATCCTCAATTTGCGCAACCCAACGGCGCGGGCCAGCTCCGATTTGAGCAGTCACATTTATGGCTCACTGGCCTCTTTGCGTGGCTTTATGCTTACCGGCAGTCCGAGGTTTCGGGAAGAACGCGCCGTGATCTGGCGAGATATCGTTGAAATCACAGCTGCCATAGACGGCCTTTCCAAGAACTGGACAAATTTGGAAAACAACAAGATTTGGAATAATTTGAAGTCCGAACTCCAGGCGCTTTCTGCGGCTCAGGCGAATATAGAAGCGGTAGCCCATACCGTAGACGAACGTCCGGCCACCAAAATATTGGTGACGACGGCGGCACCGCTCGCCTCTCGGTTGTCGCAAAAAATCAGCAAGATTATTGAACTGGAAGTATCTGGCAATTCAAGCCGTAAAGGAGATCGCCACCAATTGTTGGGCGTGATGGCCAATATTCGCGACACATTGGGATTGAGTCTTACCAGTATTAGAACCTACTTGCTTACCGGCGAAAAAAATTTCGCCGATGAATTTGGCGCACTGTGGACCAGGAACGAGAAGCATTTTTCGGAATTGCGCAAGTCTGCGCGACTATTGTCGCCTCCGCAGATGGCATTATTCGATGAATTCAAGGTTGCGCGTGCCAGTTTTGCGCCGCTTCCGGCCAAGATGTTTGAAATCCGTTCTTCAGAAAAATGGAACATGGCAAATTACCTACTTGCCACGGAAGCCATACC
>JABHAA010000054.1 GCA_018674495.1 Rhodospirillaceae bacterium
GCGCAGGCCGCCATCCTGGTGCCCATGGCCCAGTCCATGGCCGATGCGTCCGGCTGGTCCCTGATGAGCGTGGTCATGACCGGGGTTCCGACCTGGGCGATCATGCTATTTCCCTATCAGGGCCCGCCGCTGATCCTGGCCTTGGCGCTCGGTAATCTGCGCATCGGCTGGCTGACCAAGACGCTGGCGGTTTATTTTGTATTGGCTTCCATCATCCTATTGCCGCTGCACTACCAATGGGGCCGGATGCTGGGCTATTTCGGCGCCAACTAAAGCTGGGCCATAGTTCGCTATTCCCGCCAGCTAAAGCTGGGCCGAGGGCCGCGCGCTAATGGCATCGTGCCAACGCTGAACGTGGGGCCTCTCTTCGGGTATCTCCAGTTTCTGACGGCGGACGAAATCGATGGCGATCAGGGCGGTGATATCGGCGACGGTGAAACTGTCACCGGCCAGATACTCACTCTCCCCAAATCGTTTATCCAGCATTTCATAAAGAACGGCTATGCGTTTCCTGCCGCGCTCGGCCAATTCTGGAATTTGCTCGAAGCTTTCGGCGCCGGTCAGCGCGCGCCCCTTAAGCCGTTCCGCTGAATTACGCAGCATCTCGGCGCCGGCGATGAAGCCGTCCCATTCGACCCGGTGCTCCCACATGGCGATGACCCCCTGTTCGACCGGTGTGGCGCCCATCAGCGGCGGTTCCGGAAATGCGGCCTCCAAATAGCGGCAGCAGGCGATGGCTTCGGAAATACAGGTGCCGTCGTCCAGTTCCAGCACCGGCACCGTGCACCAGGGGTTGAGCTTGGCAAATTCAGGCCGCAAATGCTCGCCGCCGCGCAAATCCACCTGGACCACGGGAATATCGATGCCTTTTTCGGCGATGAACATACGCACACGGCGGGGGCTTGGGGCCAGAGCCATATCGTAGAATTTCATCTGTGCGTCCTTTGCATCAGCGCACCATGCTTTCGGTCAGGGCGTTCAAGATGATGCTGACCACAAAATCTAGGATCACCAGGCCGGTGGCCAGCACGCCGGTAACGCGGAGCGCGGTTTTGGTGATGAACCACGTGTAGAGCATGACCATGACCAGAACCAGCATGCCCATCGCGCGTCCGGCGCCAGCCGACAAAAGCCCAAGCTCGCTCAAAATCACGAAGGGAAGATACACCAGGTTCTGCCAGACCGATGCCCAGTTATAGGCGACGATATAGCCGATGAATTCCTGCTCGCGCTCGATCGCTTGGGCCACATGAAACATGATCAGCGGGAAGATCAGCCAGGCGATCACATAGGCAATGGTTTCCACGGCGGCGAAGCGAAAGGGCGTTATTTCCATCTCGCCGGTATTGAAGCGGATCGCCAGGAACAATGCGAACAAGGGCGCTACCAAAGCAGCAGCGATGAACGAGCGCCAGAAGCCGTCAACAGAAGTGTCGAAATAGGCCATACCGCCGGCATCGGCCCGGGCCAGCCGGTAGGCGCCGTAAAGCGCCGATGTTGTGTCCTGAGACAAAGGCATTGTCTATCCGCCGGCGCCGAAATAATCTTCGAGGATGGCGGTATAAATGCCGGTCAAAGCTTCCACATCACCGATGGCGACGCGCTCGTCCGCCTTGTGCATGGTTTGGCCGACCAGACCGAACTCGGCGACCGCGCAATAATCCTTGATAAAGCGGGCATCCGACGTGCCGCCCGACGTGCTCAATTCCGGCTTGCGTCCGGTCACCCGCTCGACCGCGCCGGCGATAATTTCGGAAAAGCGGCCGGGCGGCGTCAAAAACGCCTCGCCCGATACATGGATGGCGAGATCGTAATCACCGCCGATCCGGTCCAGCCGTTTGCGGACCCAGGCCTCGATGCCGGCGGCATCGTGCAGGTCGTTGAAGCGCACATTGAAGCCGGCTTCGGCCTTGCCCGGAATGACATTGGTGGCCGGGTTGCCCACATCAACGGTGGAGATTTGTAACGACGACGGCTGGAAATGATCGGTGCCGTCGTCGAGGGGCTCATTGGTCAACTCGCCCAGCATTTCTACCAGCCGGTGCACCGGATTATCGGCCAGGTGCGGATAGGCGGTATGGCCGGCGGTGCCGTTCACGGTAAGCCGGCCATTGAGGCTGCCGCGCCGTCCGATCTTGATCATATCGCCGAGGGCTTCGGGATTGGTCGGCTCGCCAACCAGACAGGCATCGAACTGGATGCCTTCGTCTGCCGTCCACTGTAGCAGCTTTTTGGTGCCGTTGACCGCCGGGCCTTCCTCGTCGCCGGTGATCAGAAACGAGATCGAGCCAGAAAAATTTCCGCCTTGGCTGACCAGAAACGATGCGGCGGCGGCGGCGAAACAGGCGACGGCAGCTTTCATGTCGGCGGCGCCCCGGCCATAGAGCATACCGTCCTTGATCTCCGCGCCAAAGGGATCGGCGCTCCAAGTCGCCGGATCGCCCACCGGAACCGTATCCGTATGGCCGGCGAAACAGAAATGCGGCGCGCCGTTGCCGATGCGGGCGTAAAGATTGGTGATGTCGGGGGTGCCGTCTTCGGCAAATATCTTGAGCTGGCAGGTGAAGCCGATCCGTTCCAGCGCGCCTTTAAGCACACCCAAAGCGCCACCGTCCGCCGGCGTCACGCTCTCGCATTGAATGAGCGCGCGGCCAAGTTCGATGGCGTCCAGGTTCTGGCTCATTCCCGCAAGAGATCGTTGATCGAGGTTTTGGCTCGGGTGCCCTCGTCGACGGTTTTTACAATCACCGCGCAATAGAGGCTCGGCCCGGGCGATCCGTCCGGCAAATCTCTGCCCGGCAGGGAGCCCGGCACGACCACCGAATAGGCGGGCACGCGGCCTTGATGAATTTCACCGGTAGCCCGGTCGACGATCTTGGTGGAGGCGCCGATGAAGACGCCCATAGAGAGCACCGAGCCTTCTTCAACAATGACCCCTTCGGCGACTTCCGAGCGGGCGCCGACGAAGCAGTTGTCTTCGATCACCACCGGATCGGCTTGCAACGGCTCCAACACACCGCCGATGCCGGTGCCGCCGGAAATATGACAATTCTTGCCAATTTGCGCGCAGGAACCAATGGTCGCCCAGGTATCGACCATGGTGCCTTCATCCACATAGGCGCCGAGATTGACGAAGGACGGCATCAGCACCACGCCGGGCGCGATAAAGGCGGAGCGGCGGACCACGCAATTGGGAACGGCGCGAAACCCCGCATCTTTGAATTCGGCCTCGCCCCAGCCGGAAAATTTGGACGGCACCTTGTCCCACCAATTGCCCTTGTCGGGGCTGCCGTCCATGCACCACATGTCGTTGAGGCGGAACGACAGCAAGACAGCTTTTTTGAGCCATTGATTGACCTGCCAGTTCGACGCGCCACCGATTTTTTCGGCGACCCTTGCCTGGCCGGAATCCAATAGCCCGAGGGCGGCATCGACGGCATCGCGCACGTCGCCGCTGGTGGCGGCATTGACATCTTCCCGGGCGTCCCAGGCGGCGTCGACAATATTCTGTAACTGGTCTTGGTTCACGATTTCCTGCCTATAATAGCTGCTGATCCAGGGCGCGAACATGGCCCCCGCTTGGCCTTAAGTCAACGGGGCTTTGAAGCCTTGGGCGCCGCCTAGATCCCCGCCACCCCGGCCAGCCATTTCGATAAATTGTCGGTGTGGTGGTCGGGCTTATGTATCTCGGCATCAGTGTGAGCCCAGGGCCGGTCGGTCTTTACCCAGACCGTGGTCATGCCCATGGCCCGCGCCGGGCCCAGATTACGGACAATGTCTTCAACCATGACGGCGCGTTCGGGATCGATGCCGAAACGGGCCTGCATGCGCTGATAAACCACCGGCTCCGGCTTCGGAATATAATCGGCAGCCACGATATCGAAGATGTCGTCGAAATGCCCGGAGATACCGATCTTTTCCAACACCCGCCGGGCGTAATCCAGCGGCGCGTTGGTGAAGACAAATTTCCGCCCCGGCAATTGGTGCAAGGCCTGGTCCATGCGGCTATCGGTCTCTACCGCATCCAGATCCACGGCGTGCACATAATCCAGGTACGGTCCCGGGTCCATGTCATGGCATTCCATCAGGCCGCGCAATGTGGTGCCGTATTCGCGGAAAAAGCTCTTCTGCACCCGGTAGGCCTCTTCGTGACCCACATCCAGATAGCCGGCGATAAAATCGCACATGCGCTTGTCGATCTGGCCGAACAGGTTGGTGGTCACCGGATACAAGGTATTGTCCAGATCGAACACCCAATAAGGTATATCTTTTAAGGCTGTTTCGCTCATCAAAAATTCGCCATTTCCGCGCAACAATATTTCCATTCAGTAGTCTGGTTAAATGCCTCGTGCAATCCCATTTGATGTATAGACCCCGCTCAAAGATTTTTGAGGACCAAAACCCATGCCGGAAGACGCGCTGAGCAAAGCCCTTGTACAGGCTTCCGATAGCCTGCTCGTCGCCTATCCGGACGGTGCCGTGCTCATCAATGATCAGGGCCGTGTCATCGCAAATGACGCCAAGGGCGGCGAAATGGCGGAAATCGTTTCAGCCCAGGACGGCCGGCTTTTCTCCGGGCTTGCCAAGACACCGGTACCGGGAGAAGCGGCTGGTATCTTCCAGGCCAGCCTCGGCGAGGATGGGCGATTCGAGGTGGCGGCCCTGCCCGTTGCCGGCGGAAAACAGATGTTATTGCTGGGCCGCGGCCAGTCGCTGGAACAGAATATGATCGCAGCGCTGATCGAATCCCGGGCGCGCTACAAGGATTTCGTTGAAACCTCCAGCGATTTCGCTTGGGAAACAGGGCCCGACGGCACCTTGATTTTTGTGTCGCCGACGGGCGCTTTGGATTTCACGCCCAGCCAATTGATCGGCCGTCCACCGGAGGACATATTCGAAGTGGTGGATACTGATCCCTCGCCCTTCATAAGCACCGAGGCGGTGCGCGGGCTGACGTTACGCATGCGCCGCGCCGATGGTGACATGGCGGACCTGGTTGTTTCTATCAAGCCGGTGTTTGGCGCCGCCGGGGAATGGTGCGGCGCCCGCGGCGTCTGCCGCGACGTAACCGAACAGAAACGCGACCGACTTGCCCTGGCCGAGGCCGAAGACCGGGAACGTCTGTTGGATGCGTTAATGGCGATCATGCGCGACGAGGTCGAACCGGCGGCGGCCATCGAAAAAATCACCAGCCACATCGAAGCGCTGGACGTCATCGACGGCTGCAACATTTATGGCCGCGACGAGTTCACCGGCGACGGCGATACCTTCAAGCTGATATCCGGGTCCGGCACCGGGAGAATGGTGGTGGCCGAGGATGATGTGCTGGCGGCCATCGGATCATCCGAGGACACAACCGTGCTCGCGGCCAAATCGGGGCCGCCGGCGTTGCTGGTATCGACCGGCTATCTCCGCCGGGTCAATGGCGCCGCCTTGATCTGGCGGCGGGATGGCGCCTGGCGGGATGAGGATATAAAGCGGGCGGCGGCGCTGGCCTCGCCGCTCGGCATCGCTATTGAGCGATTGCTGCACCACGAACGCATTTTGACGCTTTCGCGCACCGACGAGCTGACCGGATTGATGAACCGGCGCGCCTTTATGAACGAAGAAATGCCGCGCCGCTTGGCACGCCTGCATAAGGCCGCCGAGCCGGCGGCGCTCATGTTCCTTGATCTGGATCACTTCAAGCTGGTCAACGATACCCATGGGCACGGCGAAGGCGACCGGGTTTTAATCGAGATTGCGCGCTTCTTGCGCAAGCATTCACGCTCCGGTGATCTGGTGGCGAGGTTGGGCGGCGATGAGTTTGCCATGTGGTACGATGGCATGGACCGGACTGGCGCAACCGAGCGCGCCGGGTCCATGCTCGAAGATGCCGCCAAATTCAAAGACTACTCAGGCGATGCCGCCTGCCCGTTCGGCATTTCCATCGGCATCGCCATTTGCGATCCCGGCAGCGGCGAGGCCATCGAAGATATCGTCGCCCGTGCGGATGCTGCGATGTACGAGGTCAAGCGCCAGGGCAAGGGTGGCCAGTTTTTAGGCGAAGCAGCGGAGCGCTAGGTTCAGCCAGGCTCGATCAAGGTCCCGGCGCCGTGCTCGGTAAACAATTCCAGCAGCATGGCATGGGGCACGCGGCCATCGATAATCACGGCGCCTCCGACGCCGCCGTCGATGGCGTTCAGGCAGGTTTCCACCTTGGGGATCATGCCGCCGTCGATGACGCCATCATTGATCAATTTTTTTGCATCGTTGGTGGATAATGTCTGCGCCAGCGCGCCGTCCCCGTCCAGAACCCCGGCGACATCAGTCAACAGCAATAGCCGTTCCGCGCCCATGGCTTCGGCGATAGCGCCGGCGGCGGTGTCGGCGTTGATATTGAAGGTCTCGCCCCGGGCCCCGGTGCCGATCGGCGCCACCACCGGAATAACGTCGGTCTTTTGAAACATGTCGAGCACGTGGGTGTTGATCTTTTTGGGCTCACCGACAAAACCGAGATCGAGAATTTTTTCAATGTTCGAATCCGGGTCGCGCTTGGTGCGCCGGAGCTTGACCGCTTCGATCAGGCGCCCGTCTTTGCCCGACAAGCCAACCGCAAAGCCGCCCGCCTGATTGATCGCGGATGCAATTTCCTTGTTTATGGTGCCGGCCAGCACCATTTCCACAACCTCCACCGTGGCCGCATCGGTGACGCGCAGACCATCGATGAAAGACGATTTGATTTTCAAACGTTCAAGCATGTCGCCAATTTGCGGGCCCCCGCCGTGCACCACAATCGGATGGATACCCACATGCTTCAACAACACGATATCGTTCGCGAATTTCTCGGCAAGCTGATCATCGCCCATGGCATGCCCGCCATATTTGACGACGATAGTCTTGCCCGCATGACGGCGCATATAGGGCAGCGCCTCGGACAAAATCTTGGCCTGGGTCAAGGGCCCGGGCGCGATATTTGTTTTATCTTCGTTCATGGCGGGGAACTTAGCCGAACTTCTCTTCCAATGCCAGCGCGGCCAATTCGGCGCGCAATTCAGGTATGCCGGTACCCTTGACGGCACTGGTGGCGCAAATATCGGGATGCGCGGCGGTGTGCTTGGCCAGCTCGGTCTGAATTCCAGCAATCAGCCGAGCGCGCGGCGTATCCTTAATCTTGTCCGATTTGGTCAGCACGATCTGATAGACCACCGCTGATGCGTCCATCAGCTTCATGGCCACCCGGTCGCTGTCTTTGAGCCCATGGCGGGCATCGATTAAAAGGCAGACCCGGCGCAACGGCCGCCGCCCCTTGAGATAACGCTCGATCAAATCGGTCCAGTTGTTGATCGAAGTTTTGGAAGCGCGCGCATAGCCATAACCGGGCAGATCGGCGATCATCAGCTTGTCGCCAAGATCGAAAAAATTGACTTCGCGGGTGCGCCCTGGCGTGTTCGAGGTGCGCGCCAACGCCTTGCGCCCGGTGAGCGCGTTGATGAGGCTGGATTTGCCCACGTTGGAGCGCCCGGCGAAGGCGATCTCGGCCAGATCGGTGGGCGGCAATTGTTCTTCGCGCGCCGCGCCCATGACAAAATCGCAAGCGCCGGCGAACAAAACACGCCCCGCCTCGATCATTTCGTCGCTATGGATGTCGATAGCCTCGGCCATCATTCACGCCCCGTCCAGGGCGCCACCCGGGTTATTCGCCGGGGGCGCCGCTTTTGGCCGCCGTTTTGGTCTTTGGCGCCTTGGGTTTGGTCCTGCCGCCGCCGATTGGTACGCCAGCGCGGCGCATAATTAGATATTGCTGGGCCACGGACAGCAAGTTGTTCCAGGCCCAATAGATCACCAGACCCGACGGGAAGCGCGCCAGCATGACGGTGAAGATAAACGGCAGGAACATAAATATCTTGGCCTGGGTCGGATCGGGCGGCGGCGGATTAAGCTTTTGCTGGGCGTACATGGTGACGCCCATGATGATCGGCCAGACGCCGATATCAACGATGTCCAAAAACTCCGGCATGTCCCAGGTGAACAGCCCAAAACCGGTCAACAGGGTCGCCGGGTCCTTCGCCGACAAATCCTTGATCCAGCCGATAAACGGCGCGTGGCGCATTTCAATGGATATAAACACCACCTTATAGAGCGCAAAAAATACCGGGATTTGCGGTAATATAGGCAGACAGCCGGACGCCGGATTGGCCTTTTCCTTCTTATAAAGGCCCATCATCTCCTGATTGAGGCGCGCCTTGTCGTCGGCAAAACGCTCGCGCAGCTTCAGCATTTCCGGCTGCAGCATCTTCATCTTGCTCATTGCTTTGTAGGATTTATTGGCGAGTGGGAAGAATGCCAGTTTAATCAAGACGGTCAGCAAAAGGATCGAGAAGCCAAGATTACCGAGGATGTCGTTAAAATAGATCAGCGCAAAAAAGATCGGTTTGGTTAGAAATTCGAACCAGCCCCAATCGATGGCCAGATCGAAGCGAGCGATGTTCAGATCATCGCGGTAGGCATTCATCAGCCGGGCTTCTTTGGCGCCGGCGAACAGGCGGCTTTTGGTATCGATGGCGCCGCCGGCAGCCACAGTGACCGCCTCGGATATGAAATTGACCTGATAATTATCCGACTTGTTGACGGTGTCGTCGCGAAATTCGCCATTGGTCTGGGCGTCCTGATCGGGGATCAGCGCAGTCAGCCAGTATTTATCGGTAATGCCGATCCAGCCGCCCTTGGATTTCTCCTTCACCACGCGGGATTCCTGAATATCGTCGTAGTCGATTTCTTTCAGGACGCCATCGAAAACGCCCATCAGCCCTTCGTGGAGAATGTAGAAATCGGTGGTTTCGGGCGTGCCCTCGCGCAAAACCTGGCCAAACGGAAACACGGTTACCGGCGCCGCCGAGGCGTTGGCAACGCTTTGCGTCACGGTAAACATGTAGTTTTCATCCAGCTCAATCATCTGGCGGAAGGTGACACCGCCGGGGCTGGTCCAGCTTAGGGTGACCGGCACCTCCGGCGTTAGCGTCGCCCGATTTGCGGTCCATACTGCGTCCCGGGGCGGGGCCACGTTTTTAGCGCCGTTCGCCGCTGCCCAGCCGAAGGTGGCGTAATAGGCGCTGCCGGTGCCGATGGGATTGAGCAATTTGATGAACTCGGACTCGGGCTCGATGGTTTCGCGGTAATCTTTAAGTGTCAGATCGTCGATGCGGGCGCCGGTCAGCGATATGGAGCCGGACAATCTAGGCGTATCGATCCGCACCCGCTTGACCGAGCGCAGCGCTTTGTCGCGGGCAACGGCCACCGCCGCCGCAGAGCCCACAGCATTGTTAATCTGGCCGGGCAAGGGCGCAGGCTGATTGATACCGGGCGCCGCCGGTGCGCCGGGCCCGGCAGACGGCGCCGCGGGCTGTGCCGGGGTGCCGGATGGCGCTGTTGGCGTGATCGCCGTTGTGGCCGATGCATTGGGATCAACGGGCGCCGGCTCCGGCGCAAAAAACACCTGAAAGCCGATCATGATGGAGACCGACAGCACCACGGCGAGGATCATGTTGCGGGTATCCAAAGGCTTACGCTCCGCTTCGATGCGCGCCGGGATTACCGGTCACGGCTGCATGTTGGTGCTCACATTCCGGCTCCGGCACCGGATCATAGCCGGACGTGCCCCAAGGCTGGCAGCGGCCGATCCGTTTCAAGGCAAGCCATGCGCCGGCAATTGGCCCGTGGCCACGCACCGCGTCCATTGCGTATTCAGAGCAAGTCGGCGAATGGCGGCATGCCCCCGGCAGAACCGGCGACAGGAACAATTGATAGGAGCGGATCAAAGCCCTGAGGATGAGAGACAGTAAGTTCATTTATTCGGCAATCGGTTTCTGTTTATTGTTCTCTTTTTCGTATTTCGCCAGCGCCGATTTTAAATGACCGGTCAGACCGGTGTATTCCTGGCCCAGCGCCGACCGCCTGCCGATGATCACGAAATCGCTGTTCGCGTCGGCAAACCCCGGCATAATCTCTTCGGCTGCGGCGCGCAAACGGCGGCGCACCCGATTGCGGACAACGGCGTTACCAACCCGGCGCGAAACCGTAAAGCCAACCCGGATGGGCGCCGTATCTTCGGCGTCACTTTCATCGTGCGGGCGCGCCTGAAGGATTAGGCTGGGCGTGACAAATTTTCGCCGGGCCGAAGCGACCCGCAGAAATTCCCCGCGTTTCTTTAGGTGAACGAGACGCGGGTTCACCATCGCCCCTCCTTAAAGATTACCCCCCGCGCCGTTAAGCAGACAGGCGTTTACGGCCCTTGGCGCGGCGTTTGGCGAGAACGCGCCGACCGCCGGTAGTGGCCATGCGCGAGCGAAAACCATGCCGGCGACTGCGAACCAGATTGCTCGGCTGAAATGTGCGTTTCACTGAATTACTCCGAAATAGATAATAGCGCCGTTCCGGCAAGGCCCGCTATATACGGCTAGCGCCCCGGTAAGTCAACGATACAGGCGCATTCTTGCACTCAGGATTTCGTGACCGCCGCACCAGAGCCGTGATAGATATAATGTATTCACACAATGGTGACTGCTGAGAGCCGATTAATTTCTGGCTTTCGCCATCGTCATCGCCAACATATCGAGCCACAATGAGCGAAATCATCAACACCGATATTTGCGTCATCGGCGCCGGATCGGGCGGGCTCACGGTTGCCGCCGTCGCCGCCCAACTTGGCGCCGATACGATTTTGATCGAACGCGGGGCCATGGGCGGCGATTGCTTGAATACCGGCTGCGTGCCGTCGAAGGCATTGCTGGCGGCGGCGCACCGGGCCGAAGATATTCGCGGCGCCGGGAAATTTGGCATCACCGCGACCGAACCAGAGATTTTCGGGCCAGGTGTGCAAGCCCATGTGAAGGGCGCCATCGCCCAGATCGCCCCCCACGATTCCATTGAGAAATTCGAAAAATATGGCGTCCGCATTATCCAGGCCGATGCCGCCTTTACCGGGCCAGACGAAGTGGCGGCAGGCGATGCGCGCATCCGCGCCCGGCGGTTTGTAGTCGCCACCGGCTCCAGCCCAATGACCCCGCCCATCGATGGATTGGCCGACGTTGCATATTTGACCAACGAAAACCTGTTCGAATTGACCGAAGTGCCGGCGCATCTGATCGTTATCGGCGGCGGCCCCATCGGCATTGAGCTTGCCCAAGCTTACCGATTGCTGGGCGCCCGGGTGAGTGTCATCGAGATGATGACCGCGCTCGGCGGCGATGATCCGGAACTGGTGGCGGTGGTGAAAGCCAGCCTCGCCAAGGACGGCGTTGAGATTTTCGAAGGCGCAAAGGTTCTGCGGGCAGGTCCGGCCGATGCGGGCGTCATGGTCGAATTCGAAAAAGGCGGCGCCGCACAAAAAATCGAGGGCAGCCATCTTTTGGTGGCCGCCGGGCGCCGGCCCAACCTGGACGGCCTCAACCTGGACGCGGCCGGCATCAAAACCAATGCCAAGGGCATCCGCATCAATGCCAGCTTGCGCACGTCCAACCGGCGCGTCTATGCGGTTGGCGACGTTGCCGGTGATCAGCAATTCACCCACGTGGCCGCCTATCACGCCGATATTTTCATTCGCAACGCCCTGTTTCGCATTCCAGCCAAGCTGGACCGGAGCGCCTACGTGCGTGTGACCTATACCAGCCCTGAACTGGCCCAGGTGGGCCTGACCGAGGCCGAAGCCAAATCTTTAGGCGGCCAGGTCCGCGTCATCCGCTGGCCGTTTTCCGACAACGACCGCGCCATCGCCGAGGGCGCAACAGAGGGGCTGATCAAGCTGGTAATCGGGCGCCGGGGTAAAATCCTCGGCGCTGGTATTGTCGGCGCCCACGCCGGCGAATTGATCCAAAGTTGGGGGCTGGCGATCAGCGCCAAACTGAAAATCGGCAAGCTCGCCAATTTTATCGCACCCTACCCGACCTTGGGCGAGGCCAATAAACGGGCAGCTGGCGAATATTTCACACCATCCCTGTTCGGGCCAAGAACGCGCGCTCTGGTCAAATTCCTGTCAAGATTCGGTTGAAGGTTCCCCTTACCGGCCAGCTGGTGTAGAGTATTGGAATGAACATTCCAACTCTATCGCTGCGGTCGCTTCGCAGCAGTCTTTCGGCGCGTCTTCTATTACTGACCATTATCTTTGTGATGATCGGCGAAGTTTTGATCTATGTGCCGTCGGTGGCGCAATTTCGCGTCTCCTACCTGGAAGAACGCATCGCGGCGGCGCGGCTGGCGACGCTGTCGTTCGAAATGCTGCCGGCGCGCGCCATCACTGACGCCCTGCACCGGAAACTGCTCAGCCAGTCGAAATCCTACAACATCGTTCTCCGCCTTCCCAACCGCAGTATTTTCGTCTCCGGACTGGCCGAGGTGCCGCCGGTCGCCGAAAGTTTCGATATCCGCAACCCTTCCTTTTTCGAAATAATCGCCGACGCCGCCCGCTCATTGGCGCAGAAAGGCAACCGGGTTATCCGCATTATCGGAACGGCGCCGGACGCCGCCAATGTGTCGGTGGAGGTGATGCTCGATGAACGTCCACTACGTATAGCCATGTGGGATTTCTCGGCGCGCATCCTCGGCCTTTCCCTACTTATTTCGGTCATTGCCGCGAGCCTGGTATTCGTGACCCTGCACCGCCTGATGGTCCGCCCCATGCACCGGATTACCGAAAGCATGACTGGATTTCGCGCCAACCCCGCCGATGAAAGCGCCGATATCGAGGGCACCGAACGCTCGGACGAAATCGGCATTGCCCAGCGCGAATTGGGCATCATGCAAAAAGAGGTGCGTCTTGCCTTGCGCCAAAGGCGACGGCTGGCGGCGCTCGGCTCCGCCGTTGCCAAGATCAACCACGATCTCAGAAATTCCCTTAGTACGGCGGTGCTGGCGTCGGACCGGCTGGCAACGAGCAGCGATCCAGACGTAAAAAAGGTTCTGCCCCGATTGTTGAACGCCATGGACCGGGCCGTCGATCTTTGCTCGCAAACCCTGAATTACGCGTCCGAGGAGGCGCCGGAATTATCGCCAAGCTGCTTTTCCTTGCGCGAGCTTATCGACGAGGTTGGCCAGGCGGTGCAGCATTCCGACGTGGCTGTGGGCGGCATCACCTGGAGGAACAGGATCGAGCGGAAAATGATGATCGAAGCCGACCGGGATCAGCTTTTCCGGGCGCTGATCAATGTCGGGCGCAACGCCTATCAGGCCGGTGCCGCCAATGTGTCGGTGGCTTGCAAATTCATCAATGACCGTATTTGCATCGAAGTGACGGACGATGGGCCGGGCCTGCCCGAAAAAGCCCGGGACAATCTGTTCACGCCGTTCATAGGTTCGGCCCGGGCCGGCGGCACCGGCTTGGGGCTGGTTATTGTTCGCGACGTTATGCGCGCTCATGGCGGCGATATTGCGCTTATGGAGACCGGCGCAGACGGCACCGTGTTTTGCCTGGAATTGCCAGAAAAAGTGCGCGAAGGCGCCCGCTTCTGGATCTAGAGCGCTTCAATCACCGAGGGCCACGCCTTCGCGGCGCGGATCGGCGGCCCCCATCAATTGCCCGCCGCGTACTCTGATAGCATGCAGCCCGCTGGTCATGGGGCGTGTTCGTACCTTGTGCCCGGCGGCTTCCAGCGATGATTTCAGTGCAATAATGGCAGTGCCTCTTTCCAGGTCGGTGGCGGCGCCATTGCGGTTGATGAAGTGGGGTAGATCAACCGCCGCCTGGATATCCATGTCCCAGTCCAAGGCGGCGATGATGGTCTTGGCCACATAGCCGATGATGCTGGTGCCGCCGGGCGAGCCAAGGCTCAACACCAGTTTGCCGGCGCCGTCGACCACCAAGGTGGGGCTCATGGAGGAACGCGGCCGTTTGCCGGGGCCGGCCCGGTTGGCAACGGCGCGGCTGCCGGCAACCGGAACGAAGGCGAAATCGGTCAATTGGTTGTTCAATAGAAAGCCGCGCACCATAAGGCGCGAGCCGAACGCATTTTCGATGCTGGATGTGAGCGCCACTGCATTGCCATCGCTGTCTACGATACTGATATGGCTGGTGGAGAGCCCCTTAGCCCCCTCCATCTGGGATCCCAGGTCGGCGGAGCCGCTGGAAATCTGTCCCGGTTCCGCCTTGCCCATGCTTTGATCGGCGCGAATGAGCTTGGCGCGACCGGCGAGATAGCCGGGATCGATCAGGCGGTTGACGGGCACCTCCTGGAATTCGGGATCGGCGATGTAACGGTTCCGGTCGGCGAAGGCGAGGCGACTGGCCTCGGCAATAAAATGCACGGCATCGAAGGAATTCGCCTTCAATACGGCCAGGTCTCTGGTCTGCAAAATCCCAAGGATCTGCTGCACCGTGATGCCGCCCGATGTGGGCGGGCCCATGCCACAGACAAACCACTTTCGGTAGAACGAGCAAACCGGCGGACGCGCCACCGCCTTGTAGTTTTCCAGATCCTTCACTGTCATGCCGCCAGGGTTCGGCTGCGCAGCCGTGACTGCCCGGGCGATATCCTGGGCAATGCCGCCAGAATAAAAGGCATCGGCGCCGATCAAGGCGATCAGGCGAAAACTGTCGGCGAGCGGCGCATTGATCAGGCGCGCGCCCACCGGTTTCGCTTCGCCGTCGGCATCAAAAAAATACTTACGCGTGGCGGCGAATTTTTTGAGGTGCCGGTCGCGCTTGATCAGCGCGTGCAGCCGGGGCGAAATTTTGAAGCCTTCCGATGCCAGCTTGATGGCCGGCTCAAACAGTTTGGCCCAGGCCAGCTTGCCGTGCTTTGCGTGGGCCAATTGCAGCATACGTAACAGGCCCGGTACGCCCACCGATATGCCGCCTGGCACCACATCGTGAAATTTGCGCCGGCTGCCGTCGGCCTTCATGAACATATCTGCCGTCGCGGTCGCTGGTGCGGTCTCGCGCCCGTCAAAGGCATCAATGGCACCCGAAGCGGCGCTGAAATGCATCAAAAAGCCGCCGCCGCCGATGCCCGAGGATTGCGGTTCCACCACATTGAGAACCAGTTGCGCGGCGATCGCCGCATCGACGGCGCTACCGCCGGCGCGCAATACCGATAGCCCGGCCCGGGCCGCATGCGGGTTGGCGGCCGCGATCATGTGCTTGGAAGCCCGGACGGCGGCGCGCGGCCTGGCCACCGAAGCTGGCGCAGCGCTGGATTGGACGGGGCTGGCGCCTTCGGGCTGGGCGGCGTCCGATGTCTGGGCGGGGGACGGCGCTTGCTGAGCCTGGTCCGGAGCCTGGGTTCCAGGGGTTTGGCAGGCTGCCAGGGCACCCGCGAAGGCGATCACCAAGAACGCCCGGCTTTTAAAGACATCCATGCCGGCGGATTTTTGCGTGCGCCCGGTCATTCCGATCTCTGTCACCCCTATATCCCCGGTTGATAATGACCGCTCTCTTTGATCCCAGCAATCGAATTAAACGGAAATTCAGGCAAATTTGAGGCGATGCGGAATTTGCACACCGGTCATGCGTTAACCATTCGGGTGATCGACTGGCCGGAACGCCCGCGCTATGCTATGGGAGCGCCCTGAACGCGCCTTAACCGTCCGGTCTGTAACCGGAATTTATCATGGAATACCGAGCTTGAGCACCGAGACCAAAGAGACCAAGCGTATCAGCGTTCCCGAGATTGCGGCCCGCAAGGGCGGCGAGCCGGTGGTCTGCCTGACCGCCTATACCGCGCCGATGGCTAAGATCCTCGATCACCACGTGGATATGCTACTGATCGGCGATTCCATGGGCATGGTTTTGTACGGCATGCCATCAACACTCGGTGTCACCCTGGATATGGCCATCAATCACGGCGCCGCCGTGGTGCGCGGTAGCCGGCGCGCCTGCATCGTCGTCGATATGCCGTTCGCCACCTATGAAGAGAGCCCGGAACAGGCGTACCGCAATTGCGCCCGGGTGCTGGCCGAAACCGGCTGCGCCGCGGTCAAGCTGGAGGGCGGCGAGGAGATGGCCGCCACCGTCCGCTTCCTGGTCGAGCGAGGCATTCCGGTGCAGGGCCATGTGGGACTGATGCCGCAATCGGTCAATGCCGCCGGCGGCTTCAAGGTGCAGGGCAAGACCGCCGCCGAAGCCGCCAAGGTCAAAGCCGACGCGCGCGCTATTTCCGATGCCGGCGCTTTTTCCATCGTCATCGAGGGCACCGTCGAAGACGTCGCCGCAGAGATTACCGACGATATTTCGGCCGTGACCATCGGTATCGGCGCTTCGCCCGCCTGCGACGGCCAGGTACTGGTGACCGAGGATGTGATTGGCTTGTTTACCGAGTTCACACCCAAGTTCGTAAAAAAATATGCCGATGTGGGCGCCGCGATCGGCCGCGCCGCCGCCGAATATTCGGCCGAGGTCAAGTCCCGCGCCTTCCCGGGCCCAGAACATTGCTACGGCAAAAAGAAGTAATATGAGCGATCCCCTGCCGGTAGTGCGCCGGGTGGCGGACTTACGAGCCGTCATCGCGGGCTGGCGCAAGGATGGCCTGAGCGTCGGCCTGGTGCCCACGATGGGGGCGCTGCACGACGGCCATTTCTCACTGGTTCGAGCCTCCACCGAACAAAACGACCGCACCTGTGTCACCCTATTCGTCAATCCCAAGCAATTTGGCGAGGGCGAGGATTTCGGCACCTATCCGAGGGACGAAAAGACCGATGCCGCCGCCTTGAGCGCGCTTGGGCCCGATCTGTTATATGCGCCGGCGGGCGATGAAATGTATCCCGTCCAAATGGCAACCTCGGTTTCGGTTCCCGGTCTTGGCGATTGGCTGGAGGGCGAATTTCGGCCCGGCTTTTTCACCGGCGTTGCCACCGTGGTCACCAAGCTGTTGCTGCAAGCGCTGCCCGATCGCGCCTATTTCGGCGAGAAAGATTACCAGCAGCTCTGTCTGGTGCGGCGCTTGACCACCGATCTGAATATTCCGGTGGAAATCATAGGTTGCCCGATTATCCGCGAAGCCAGCGGCCTGGCTTTGTCATCACGCAACGCCTACCTCACCGACGCGCAAGGCGCCATCGCACCGGGCTTGAGCCTTGCCCTCAGGCAAGCCGCCGCGGAAATCGCCGGCGGCTCCGATATCGCCGCCGCCATCGAAGCCGCTACCGGCACCATCCTCGAAGCCGGCTTCGCCAATGTGGATTATGTGGCCGTCCGCGATGCCGCATCATTGCAGCCGGCTACGTTGCATGACGGCAACCAGCGCATTCTCGCCGCCGCCTGGCTGGGCGACGTGCGGCTTATCGATAATCGCGAAATCTAGGCGGTTTTTTTCGCCGGCATCAGCACCAGCCCCAAGGCGCCGCACACCAGCGCCAAGGACACAACTTCGCGCCAGCCAATGGGCTCATCCAGAACCAGATTTCCGAATATAACGCCAAGGATCGGCACCAACATGATCGATACCGTGGACACCGTCACCGACACCTGGCGAATGATGGCGAACCAGGCGAACCAGCAGAAGATGATTGGATAGATCAGCACGAATACGGTCGACCAGGCGGCGGCGGCGGAGACCGGCTGCAAATATGGAACTTCGGTAATCAGCGCCACGATGGAAACCGGAATGCCGCCGATCAAAAGTTGCCAGCCGGCCAGCGACGCCGCCGGCATCTCCCACGCTACCCGTTTTTGCACTACGGTTCCGGCGCCCCACGAGAGCGCAGCCGCCAGCATGAACATGGTGCCCAGCGGCGCCGCCGCGAACACGCCAAGTTTGCCCGATACCAATACGGCAAGTCCAATAAGGCCCGACACCAATCCCAAAATGCGCCGGAGACTCGGCTGCTCACCGATGAAAATCATGCTTAGCAGCGATGCCCAGAGCGGCATGGTATAGGCGATGATGGAGGCCTGCCCCGACCCCATCAAGCGGATGCCCATGGCGCTCAAGACGTGCCAAAGCGTGATGTTGAGCAAGGATGCGAGCAACAACGGTCGCAATTGGTGGCGCGGGATGCGCACGCGTTGCTTCAAGAGAAATGCAATGCCAAAGATGAAGATGGCCGCCGTCGGGGCGATCAGGCCTCGAAACGTCCAGGGCGGAATTTCGCTTAAAGCAATTTTGAGAAACGGCCAGGATGTGCCCCAGCCGATGATGACCAGCATCACCAAGAGATAGCCGCTGGCCGTGAGGGTCTCCTGGCCACCGGAGCTGGAGGGAATATCGCTATCACTCATTCCATATATCCAGGCAGCAAAAATTCACCGCCAATCAAGGCGCCCCTAAAACAACCGGTTTCGATGAAAAGTCTTAGGCTCAGTTCAGATAGAGGTGAACTTCGTTGGTCTGCGCAGTCTGGCTGGTGCGCGCCGAAAGTCCGACCCGTTCCGCCGGCATGCCCATGCGCTGCAACGAGCGAAGCACCGATTCGGCACTGCGCCGCGCCTTGTTGGTGTTGAGCGCGATGCGCGCCGCGCCGCCGCTGGTCGGCGCCACCGCCACCAATTCGAAGGTCGCATTGGGTCGCCGCTCAAGCGCGCGCGACACGGCGCTGTAGAGGGCCTGATCATAGGCGACGTCTTGCCGATCAAAGCGGATCACCACCAATGGCCGGCGGCCAAGGGTGGAGCGCGAGCGCCGCTGCGGCGCGCCGCCGGTAGCCGCATTCAGGGCCCGGTTGGTCAGGCTTGCGCCAAGAATTTCACCGGTCTTGATAGAACTTGAAAGGGTGTTCAGGTTGGAACGCTCGGTCGCCACGTAATTGGTCTGGCGCTGGATATCCTCGCTCAATTCCTTCAGCAGGCGGTCGATCAAAACCACGGTCCGGTTTACTTCATCTTCGAGGATCGCCAACTGGCGGTGGTCTTCATCGACGGCGCCCGACAGCCGGAAGGCGGCGCGGGTTTTCTCAGCCAGGAAACTGGCCAGGGCTGAATCGCCAGCCACCTGGGAGGTGACCACGTTCATATTGGAAATGTCCTCGCCGATCTGGTCGAGCAAGGTCAGCGCTTGATTGAACTGCTCCACCAAAATCGGGTTGCCGGGCGTGGTGCCCACTTGCAGCCGCGCATTGATGGAGCCGACGGAATTATGATAGCGCTGGGAATCGCCAACGGTCTTGGAGCGCACCTTCTGCAGATCGCCGTTGCTTTTCGATACGTTCGCCTGCATGCGGTTCAACTCGGCGCGCAGCTCGGTCACTTTTTGGCCGACAAAGGTGCCGGTGTTCTTGCCGGCGGTAACGCCGGGCGTCTTAAAATCGGTGGTGCCCAATTTGGGCGGACTGCTTTGCGCCATTTGGGTTCGGCCGGGCGCGGCCGGAACCGGCGTGCCATTGCTGGCCAATTGCTGACCGGCGGGCGCCGCTTTTGGGCTGGCCTGCTGGGCGCCACTATTGGCACCGCCGGCGGGATCCTCGCCGGTCAATGACGGCAGGAGCGAATCCGACGAAAACGAGCACGCGGACAGGAACAGCGCCGCGCCGATCAGTATCGGCCCATGTCTCTTACAATCCATTTGCTCTCTTTACCCCGAGTCCCTACGAGAAGCGATGAAAATTCAATGACTTATTACAATGAATTAGCATGTCCCCTGCATTATTTTCAAGTAATACCTAATCAATGGTTAAGCCACAAGACGATTGGCCGGAGAAATCGTATTATATTTGATCGCCTGGCGGGCGGCCAACAAGACATTTTTCGCCCGCCAGAGGGTTCCTAAGCGATCATTAGCATTGCCAACGCCCTTGCAAAGCGATATCTCAAGCGGCGCTTCGGGCTTTATGGCCCAAGTGTCATGCGTATCATTTACCCATAAGCGCCCGTAGCTCAATTGGATAGAGCGTCTGACTACGGATCAGGAGGTTGGGGGTTCGAGTCCTCCCGGGCGCGCCATTTTTTAATTTCAACGCCGGCCTTTCGCGCTGCTTCGCCGACTCACTTGGCCCGGTAGCGCCTTGGTTTGAAGGTGAACAAGTCCGGGTCTTCGGGATCGACCTTGACGTGAATCCAACCGGTGGTCGGCGAGCCGAAGGTTTCGACGCGGGTGAAGTTGGCAACGAAGCCTTTCCGTTTTGGATCATACAAAGGCTGGTCGATGCGCACATAGTGATTGTCACCGTGCATCAACAATGTCGGCTTTTTGAACGTCGCCAATTCCGCCAAAAGCACCTGATGAAACTCATCATAGCCGTAGCGCCTGGGCTTTGGTTTTTTGGGCGACTTTATGCCGAGTGCGGCTATGGGGCGGAAATAGCGCCCTAGGGTGCGCCCCTTCCAGGCACCTTCAAAGGCCGGATTGGCCTGGGTGATCAACACCAGCCCCAAGGCGTTATCCACCCGGGCCTTGGCAAAAGCTTTCTTCACCCATGCCGTATTCGCCTTGGTGCGCTCGGTAAATTCAGGCTTGGGTTCCGGCTTCTTGCCCATATTGTTATTGCTGCCCACCAGATGAACGGTGGCAAAGGTGACGTTGCCCGTGGACCAGGTCAGATTCTCGACAAACTTAGCGAAGCCTGCGTCGCCCGACTGGCTGACCACCGGCATCGGATTTTGCCCCAGGGATTTGCCCTTCGGATAGAACATGCCGCGGATGAGGCTGAGCGCGTCCAGAGGATTGACCTTTTGCGCCTTCAATTTGCTGCAATCGGTCCAGTCGTTGTCGCCCGGTGTCAGCACAAACGGATGCTTTGATGTCTGGAATACCGCGAGCACCCTTTTGAAATTTTTCTCTACGCAGGGCATGGAAATTTTCGTCGGCGACCGGTTGTAGGGGCGGGGGTCAGCCTCGAAATCGCCAATATGAACAACAAAGGACAAACCGGCCTTATTCATCTCGGCCATCATCTTTGGAAGTTGCTTCTCCATGACAAAGGAATAGTCAGTATCGCCGAGGATGCCGAATTCGAATGGCTTCGACTGGGCTTGGGCGCCCGGCGGATTGGCGGCCAACATTGCCATGAGCGGCAACGCGGCGACGGCGGGCAAAAGGAAGTTGGATTGTCTGCAAATGAA
>JABHAA010000092.1 GCA_018674495.1 Rhodospirillaceae bacterium
CGACGCTTGTGCGGCGCTGGAATTGATCCACGGTTAACCCGGCGAACGACGCCCCGGCACCGCCCGTTGGCAGCGTGTGGCTGGGGCCGGCCATGTAGTCGCCGAGGACGGTTGGGGCCCACGGGCCGACAAAAATCGCGCCGGCAGATCGGCCAGAGGTGCAAGGTTAAAGCGGGCCAATCCCGCCGCCGCATCGCCGCCGCCGGCCATGGTGCACCAGAAAGCCAAGTTTTCGAAAACGCTGAGCGCCCCTTTGATGGCGTCCGCATGGCCCAAATATATAAGCCGCGCCCGGTGCCCGTCCCGGTCCTGGGCTACCGGCGCTCCATCCCACGATATCTGGCCCTCGATAACCGGCAACAATCCGGCCATCACGCGCAGCAGCGTCGATTTGCCGGAACCGTTGGGGCCGACCAGATGCAGCAGGTCGCCGCCGCCCACGGCAAAATCCAGGCCGCGAAAGACCATCCTTTGCCCCCGATAACTGCCGAGGCCGCTGCCAGAAAATTGCCCCATCAAACCCTCAAAGCGACTAGCGTTGCGCGGCCAACCTAACGGAAGCCATTTTCAATGAAAAGCGGGCAGGAAAAAGGGTACTGTCTCAGTTTGAATTATTTGGGTATAATGTGATGCTAGAGATTAGTCTTCTGGATTTAGTCCGCATCACGCAACTGCGCCACCAGAAGATCGGCTATATAAGATTCCATTTCTGTAAAATCTAAATGGCCGTCGTCCCAAGCGCGATCAGCGGCAATCAAGGCCGCTTCATATCCGGCCCTATTCTCCTTAATGCGCTCTGGTACAATATGGCGTCCGGGCAAAAGCGCACCCGACCTAGCACACAATAGATAATAGCATGTGGCTCGAGCGGTGCGCCCGTTGCCTTCGATAAAAGGGTGTATCCAATTCAACCGCCACAAGCCGTACGCCGCCAATTCGGTAGGCTTCCAGACGAACCAGTTTTCTTGAACCGTTGATATAAAGCGGTCCATCCATTCATTAACATCGTTGAAATGTGGCGGTTTATGATTCCCGACATAGATTGGCTCCTTACGGAACCTTCCACCAAATTGCGAGATTGTGGCGACCGCCACGTGGTTCAGTGCCCAGAGGAAGTATTTGTCAAATGCCGCAGGGCCCTTACGTAGACCAATCTCTATACAGTTAGTCAGAAGTTCGTACTGCCGATTGAGATTCTGTTCCTGAACGCGATCAAATAGCTCTTGATCTTCTTCTTCCAATATGAACATCAGAACAAACCCTTAGTTCTGGTGGCGGCTTAGCCTGTTGGCTCTATAACTCTAATTCTTTTAACGGATTCCGCAGCAGATTCTTTTGTGATGCGAGAACCATCAGGGGCGTTACCATATACGAAACTTGCGCGCTGTTCCTGCAATTGTTCGTCAGTAATGATGGTGTTTCTGGCTTGCTCAAGAAGGGTATCCAATTCGGGACGCTCTGGCGCGCGCTTGAGTGCCGTTTTGCGTTCGGCCATGGCAGACATCTCCTCTAATTTTTTATGGGTCGGGAGACAATATCCCAACTAGTCCTACCTTGAGGTTAACTGGTTTGCGCTTGATGCGCTAGACTGATCTCACTCGGTATTGTGTCTTTTGTATTGTCCACGCGGTCCAGGCTTGGGTGCGGCATCATCAATCAGCTTCACAATATCTTCCATGCTCCACAGTCTATCGGAGATTCCGGCTGCCATTGCTGGGGCCATCTTCACTGCGCCGTTGATCCGAGCATAATTGTACCAGACCGTATAGAGCGAGATCATATGGCAGTGGTTCTCGAATTTCTATCTGTGCGCGGTTGTCAATCTGGTGAAGCGCCGCATATGCATCCGCATGGACAGGTTAGAGCGTTCAACGTGTGACGTGCTGATCACACCTCGTTCGGGGTTGCCGGTAACGCGATCCTTGCGAGCGCCGACGCATTCAGCCGGGCTATATTTCCGTTCCGGTCCCTGGTTCGGTGCTTCGCCGTACAGCTTTACCAGTTGCGCATAATCAACATCATCTCCGAACGCTTCGCCAACGGCATTCAAGTAAGCCCGGTGTCCATCGGTCGTAAGCTGAACACGATTGGCAACGCGGCTTCGCAGATCGTCCATGAACGCCAGCGCATATTCGCCATCACGTCCGCCAATCAGATAGGACAGGATCATCTTGCTATCGCGGTCTTGGGCGGTCCACGTCCAAACATCGCCAGCACCATCAAGCGCGGCCTTCGCCGTCGGCACGTTCTTTTGCTTAGCGTCAAGTATTTTGTTCATTTTAATCCAATGCTTGCATTTAATATTGTGCAAGTTTATGCTTGCATTTATTGCATTGCAAGAACGGAGGTTTTAATGTCTGATAACGACACTAAAGACGCCAAAAAAGTTGCTGGCGGGAAAGCGCGGGCTAGGTCACTTACGGCCCAAGAGCGTTCAGATATTGCTAAGCGGGCTGCTGCCGCGCGATGGGGCAAGGTCCAGGTTGGTGAAGCAATCAAAGCCGGTATGCTGAATATTGGCGGCGCTGAAATTCCTTGTTACGTGCTGGAAGATGAAACGCGCGTTCTTGCACGAGCACAATTTGTTAGATCAATCGGGCGAACCGGAAAAGTGAAGGGTGGCCGCAAATTTGATGGGGAATTGCAAATACCGGTTTTTTTGAGCGCAAACAACCTAAAGCCCTTTATAAACAAAGAGATAGAGGGTAATTCCAAGCCAATCATTTTTAAGTGGATGGGTACGGAAATGATTGGGTATCGCGCTGAACTTTTAACCGATGTTTGTGATGTTTATTCCGACGCCGAACGGGTCGGTAAACTCCGACCCAACCAAACTCATATTGCCGACGCTTGCCGCATTCTGGGGAAGGGCCTTACGCGATTAGGTATCATAGGGCTTATTGATGAAGCAACGGGCTACCAAAAAGACCGCGCCGCTGACGCTTTATCAAAAATCCTTGAAGCATATATTGCAAAAGAATTGCAGCCGTGGGTAAAAACTTTCCCTGACGATTATTATGAAGAACTTTTCCGCTTGCGCGGCATCCCTTACCCGACTGAAACAGTTAAGAAACCACAGTACATTGGCAAATTAACTAACAACATCGTTTACGAACGGCTAGCGCCCGGCGTCCTAGAGGAATTAAAGAACTCAACACCGAAAAACAAAGTTGGAAGGCCAAAGCAACAATATCACCGTCGCCTCACGCCAGAACTTGGACACCCAAAATTGCGAGAGCATTTGGCCAGTGTGGTCACAATCATGCGGCTGAGTGATGATTGGAGCGACTTCAAAAAGAAATTAGACCGAGTTCATAGAAAATATTCTGATCAAATGGAAATGGCGGTTTAGTTTTTCTGGTTAGACCACCGCTTCTCCGCCGCCTTTCTGGCGATCTCTGTGCGCTCTTCATTGGTTAACGCTTCGGCACGCGCCTTGCCATCCTTGCGCCCCAATTCTTGGGCGGCCTTGTTCTTGCCATCGTCGGGCGCCTCGTCGTCAACCTCTCCCGTTGCGATCTGCATCACCTTGACGGCGGCACCGATCACGTCGGCAGGGCGTCTCTGTCCTTTGGGGCCTTTAGGCATCGGATATTTCTATCTCTGGGGCTGGTGCGCCTGATTCTTTGAGACACTTAGCCAGCTTATTAAACAAATTTGGGTGTCCTCGCTTGCTCTCGGGATTCTTATTAACAGTTGTGTGAAATCCTTCAACGTTCTTTGCCGTGATATGGATGTGCCCTTGATCTTCGTCGTACCAAATACCTACATCCAAATACACGCTATTTCCGGGTTTGCTTGTTTGCATATAAATTCCTCCTGCTTTCCGCTAAGCATACAGGAATAAGATAGTATATTCGAGGGGATCGTCAATCCCGGCGGAATTCAAACTGAGACACTACCGGAAAAAGCGGCCGGGAAGTCAGGGGGGTGGCTTCCCGGCCGAAGTTGTTTGGCTTCGTCTGCCAATAGGGGGGTAAGAGAGTACTGGTCTCTTAATCAGGAGGCCTGATCACCGTCATATAAGCCCGGAAATAAGGCAATAATGCGCCGAAATTGTATCCATTTCATGCCGTACCCATATCTACATACATATAATTAAGTGTGGGGCTGGACGAGGCGAAGGCCGATAGTGTAGGCAGAAGCCGCATAGTACTGGTATTTAAGGAGATTCCCATGGCCGAGGTTGGACAGGACAGCTTGAAGACGCGGGCGACGTTAAGTGCGGGCGGCAAAAATTACGATTACTACAGCCTCGATGCGGCCTCCAAGGGTGGCCTCGGCGATTTATCGCGGCTGCCGTTCTCGTTAAAAGTCCTCCTCGAAAATCTGTTGCGCTATGAAGACGGCGTCAGCGTCACAACCGATGACATCAAAGCCCTAGCTGAACGCCGCCCCAATCACGAGATCGCCTTTCGCCCGGGCCGAGTGCTTCTGCAGGATTTCACCGGCGTGCCGGCGGTTGTCGATCTTGCCGCCATGCGCGAAGCAATGAGCGATCTCGGCGGCGATCCGCGCAAAATCAACCCGCAAAGCCCGGTCGATCTGGTCATCGATCATTCGGTGATGATCGACAATTTCGGCTCGTCCACCGCCTTCGATGCCAATGTGGAAATGGAGTTCGAGCGCAATCAGGAACGCTATGAATTTCTGCGTTGGGGCTCGGAAGCCTTTGATAATTTCCGCGTCGTGCCGCCGGGCACCGGTATCTGTCATCAGGTCAATTTGGAGTTTCTGGCGCAAACCGTCTGGACAGCGGATGTGGAAGGCGCCGAAGTGGCCTATCCCGATACCGTGGTCGGCACCGACAGCCACACCACCATGATCAACGGCCTGGCCGTATTGGGCTGGGGCGTCGGCGGTATCGAAGCCGAAGCCGCGATGCTCGGCCAGCCGGTCTCCATGCTGATCCCCGAGGTTATTGGCTTCAAGCTCACCGGTGAAATGCGCGAAGGCAACACGGCTACCGATCTGGTGCTAACCGTGGTGCAAATGCTGCGTGCCAAGGGTGTGGTCGGCAAGTTCGTCGAATTCTATGGTCCGGCCTTGGATTCTCTATCGCTTCCCGACCGGGCGACGCTCGCCAACATGGCCCCCGAATACGGCGCCACCTGTGGTTTTTTCCCAGTCGATAAGGAAACCATCCGCTTCTTGAAATTCACCTCGCGGGATGCGGGGCGCGTCGCCCTCGTCGAAGCTTACGCCAAGGCGCAAGGCATGTGGCGGGATACCTCCACGCCGGATCCGGAATTCACCGATACGTTGGAGCTGGATATCTCTACCGTCGAGCCTTCCATTTCAGGCCCGAAGCGCCCCCAAGACCGCATTCCCCTGTCGGGCGCCGCGCCGGCGTTCGCCAAGACTTTGGACGATGTGGGCAAGGGCTCTGGCCCCATCGAAGCCGCCGGCGCCGATTATACGGTGCAGGACGGCGATGTGGTGATCGCCGCCATCACATCATGTACAAACACATCCAACCCATCGGTGTTACTGGCCGCCGGGCTATTGGCGCGCAACGCCGCAGCCAAGGGCTTGCGGCCCAAGCCGTGGGTCAAAACCTCGCTGGCGCCGGGCAGCCAGGTGGTCACCGATTACCTGACCGACGCCGGCGTGCTGGTTGATCTGGAGACACTCGGCTTCAATGTGGTCGGTTACGGCTGCACCACCTGCATCGGCAATTCCGGGCCCTTGCCGGAACCGGTGGCTCGCGCCATTGATGCAGGCGATCTGACGGTTTGTTCGGTGCTGTCCGGCAACCGCAATTTCGAAGGCCGCATCCACGCCCAGATCAAGACCAACTATCTGGCCTCGCCGCCGCTGGTGGTTGCCTACGCCATCGCCGGTTCCATGACCCGGGATCTCTATAACGATCCGTTGGGCAAAGATTCCGACGGCGAATTGGTCTATTTGAAAGACATCTGGCCGACCAATGAGGAAATTCAGAACGCGGTGGCCAGCCACATTACGCCGGAAATGTTCGCCCAACGCTATGGCGACGAAGTTTGGGCCGGCCCGCAGCAATGGCAAGACATCAAGTCGGCGGGCGAATTAACCTATGGCTGGCAGGAACATTCCACCTACGTCAAATATCCCAGCTTCTTCGACGGCATGACCCAGGAGGCCGGCGATTTCGCCGACGTGGAGGGCGCCCGCGAACTGGCCATCTTAGGCGATTCGGTAACCACCGATCATATCTCGCCGGCCGGCGCCATCCAGGAAAGCGGCCCGGCGGGCATCTATTTGACGGAACGCCAAGTGCGCCCCGCCGAGTTCAATTCCTATGGCTCCCGGCGCGGCAATCACGAAGTTATGATGCGCGGCACCTTCGCCAATATCCGTATCCGCAACGAAATGGCGCCCGGCACCGAAGGCGGCGTCACCGTCCACCAGCCGTCCGGCGAGCAGATGCCGATCTATGACGCGGCGATGAAATATGCCGCCGAGGATACGCCCCTGGTGATCATCGGCGGCAAGGAGTACGGCAACGGCTCGTCCCGGGACTGGGCCGCCAAGGGCACGCGCTTGCTCGGCGTCCAGGCGGTGATTGTCGAAAGCTTCGAGCGTATTCACCGCTCCAACCTGGTCGGCATGGGAATATTGCCACTGCAGTTCAAAGACGGCGCCACGCGCAAGACCCTGGGGCTGGATGGTACCGAGGTTTTCGATATCACCGGCATCAAAGACGGGATTGATCCGCGCATGGATGTGGCCTGCCGTATTACACGGGCCGATGGCAGCTCGGAAGATATCGCGCTGCTTTGCCGCATCGATACCGCCGACGAAGTGGAATATTACCGCCACGGCGGCATCCTTCAATATGTGCTGCGCCGTCTGAAGGCGGCCTGACCGGATCCACGCCGACAGGCGCTACGGAATGACCCGGGGTCACGGAACTATCACCGCCATTTGATTGGCGGTGGGACCGGCCTTGGACTAATTTTACGGGCAATGAATACGAAACAAATATTTCCAGGGTTTGCGGCATTGTTGCTGGTGTGGCTGACGGTTTCAGCCCTGCCCGGCGCTGCCGATGCCGGACAGAAAGGCCGTAGCGGGCTAACGGTGGTTGAGCTTTATACCAGCCAAGGCTGTTCTTCCTGCCCGCCCGCCGACTTCCTGCTTGGCCAATTGGCGCATCAAAGCGGCATTCTGGCGCTGTCGTTTCACGTGGATTATTGGGATTATATCGGCTGGAAAGACCCCTACGGATCGGCTGCCAATACGCGCCGCCAGCGGGCCTACAAGAAAACCTTCAATCGCTCCTATGTTTATACGCCGCAGATGGTGGTCGGCGGCATGTTCGAAGTGACCGGCTCCGACGCGGGCGCGGTCAAGGACGGTATTCGCCAGGCCAGCCTGGCGCCGAGCGTGCCGATCGGCCTTGTGCGTGATGCGTCCGGAAATTTGAAAATTTCGGTCAGCGGCTCGGCGAAGCCGGCGCAATCGACGATTTGGCTGGCGCTATTTGATCTGACCACCAAGACCCGCGTGCGCCGCGGCGAAAACCGGGGCCGAACCATCGTCAATCACAACGTGGTGCGCGATTTCAAGAAAATCGGTGACTGGATCGGTGCGCCCAAAACGCTGACCGTTGCCGCCGCCGAATTGAAGCAACACAAGGGCCGCGGCTGTGCAGTGTTTCTGCAAAGCGAGCTGAAAGGTCCCATCCTCGGCGCCGCGGCGATCAAATTGGAACCCCAGCGGTAGTCCCGATATTCGCGCCGGGTATTAATGCCTGGGCGCAGGGGATTGCCCGACTTGCGGCTTGGTGTAAACCAAGCCGCATTTTTTTGACCAACGGGGCGTGAGTTTAACCTCTAGCCCGACCGGACTCGAATTGTATTTCTACCATACTTGTGGTCCGGTATAATCGCACCGAAGTCTCCAACCAAAGACGAAACAAATCACCCCATGAGCCAATACCAGACCCTCGACGACATCGAATTCCGGGGCAAGCGCGTGCTGATGCGCGCCGACTTGAACGTGCCCATGAAAGACGGCCAAATCACCGATGGCTCGCGCATTACCGAAGCCGCACCCGGCTTGGCGGAACTTTTGGACGGCGGCGCCAGCGTCGTGCTGACCAGCCACCTTGGCCGGCCCAAGGGCAAGGCGGCGGCGGAATATTCGCTGGCGCCTATTGCGCAAGAATTGGCGAAGGCGCTGGGCGGTGTTGAAATTTCCTTCGTCGAAGGCTGGGACGGCACTGGTCCTGAAGACGCGGCGGCGGCATTGCGTCCGGGCGAACTGCTGCTCCTCGAAAATCTGCGGTTCGAAGCGGGCGAGGAAGCCAATGATCCGGTGTTCGCTGCGCGTCTGGCCGGGCTGGCGGACATCTATGTGGACGATGCCTTTTCCTGCACACATCGTACGCACGCCTCGATCACCGGGGTTGCAGCGCATCTGCCCGCGGCGGCCGGGCGGCTAATGCAAAAGGAATTGGAAGCCTTACAAACCGCGCTCGAGAATCCGGTGCATCCGGTGGCGGCCATCATCGGCGGCAACAAAATCTCGACCAAACTCGGGGTTCTCGAAAATCTGATCGCCAAGGTCGATCATTTGCTCATCGGCGGCGCCATGGCGCACACCTTTTTGCTGGCCGATGGTATCGATGTGGGACGCTCCCTGGCCGAGCCTGACATGATCGCGACGGCGCGGCGCGTCACTGCCGCAGCGGTCGAGGCCGGCTGCAAGATCACGCTGCCCACCGATGTCCGCATCGCCGCAGAATTTGCCGAAAACGCACCGTCCAAGGCCGTGCCCGTCGATGCCATTCCGACCGGTCAAATGGCCCTCGATATTGGCCCAAAGACGGCACGCGCCATGAACTTGGTTATCGCTGCATCGCGCACCGTAATCTGGAACGGCCCCATGGGCGCCTTCGAAATAACCCCGTTCGATACCGGCACCAACACGCTGGCATTGGCGGTGGCCGAGCGCACCCAGATCGGCGCCCTAAAAAGCATCGCCGGCGGCGGCGACACCATGGCGGCCCTGGTGCATGCCAAGGCGGCCAAGGATTTCACCTACGTATCGCTAGCCGGCGGCGCGTTTCTGGAATGGCTGGAGGGGCGTGCGTTGCCGGGAATCGAGGCGCTAAGATCGTAGCCGGTCTGGGGATGGCCCAGTTGGCTAGGCCGGCGTGAGGTCCGACAACGCGCTATCTCAGTTGAGCGCCGCTACGCATCCCGCCATCGATAAATAACACAAGCGAACCCAAATTTCGGATGCGGCACTGTTTCGCCCCCAGCAAATCCTTCCCGCTCATAGAACCGGCAGGCGCCATGGTTTGCCGTCGGCGTCCGCAACCATAGCCCCTCCGGCGAACCGGCCTTGGCGTGATCCAGCAAGTCCTTTCCAATGCTCCTTCCTTGTGCCTCCGGCGCAACGAAAAGCTGATCCAGGCAATGATCGGCGGCAATAACGGCAGCGAAGCCGAGCAGTGCTCCGTCCTCCTCCGCCACATGGACCGCCCAGCCGGCGGCAAGCTCATCGGGAATGCGGTCATGGAGGGTTTGCCCGTCGCCGCCCTCGGCCTCCGCCAAACCGGTGGACCGCCAGCTTGCCAGCCATAACCGCGCCAGGGGTGTCTGATCCTGCTCCTGATAGGGTCTGATTTCCATCCCGGTCCCTTGACAGCGTGCCAAAAAAAACTACCTAACACATATCTGCTCTTGGACATTGTAAATATGTCTTTTTAGCCCATGCGCCGGGAAACACCCGGGTCACGCAAACGCCGTCGTTGCTCGGTTCACGGCGTCGCAAAATGTCCATAAATGGTGATGATGTACATACCGATTGGGGTGTCGCGTGTCGCACCAAATGGCAAAAACCGTCATGAACCGTAAGAAACCGTCATAACCGTAAGGGGGGTGCGCGTCGAGTAGGGCGAGTATTGTTGGCGATATACACCCATAAGTGCATTATCTGGGCGTAGGTCCAGCCAAGCTCATCGGGGCTCGGGGTTTACTCAGGCTCGCCACTTGAGTAATTCGGCAATCCCCCGCCTTCCAACTTGATCTTGCCCAACAGATCATCGAGCTTGCCGCGCAGCTCTTCCGATTGCTGCATCAACACCGTCGCCGCGTCGAGCGCGTCGGACGAAGATACGGCGGCGAATTCCAGGGCGACGTCGTTGACCGCTCCGATGGTATCGCCGATCTGTTGGATCGAGCGGATCGCCTGGTTGGTGCCTGATTGGATGACGCCGATGCGGTCGCTTAAAGTTTGGCCCACATTGCGCTGGCCGGTTTCATCCTCGCGCCGCTTGTCGGCCAGCAGGATCAGGTTTTCCTGATCGCTGGTGGGGATGCCGTCGTCGGTCAATTGGGATTGCACCACCAACAGGCTCATCTGGTCGGAAACGCCAGCCAGCAGGGTTTCGGTCTGTTCGATCTTGTTCATGGAATCGGCGATACCGTTGATGATCATTTCCGTGCGTTCCGCCTCGTGGGCGGCGCTGGAAGCGTTCTGGCTGGTCTCTGCCAGCTGGCGCGAAAGATCGGAAATATTGATGTTGGAAAGATTTTGCAGGCCCGCTGCCGCCGGCAAGTTTTCCTCCGGTGCGGGGTCTGGCATTGCCGGCAAAGGGGCTTCGATTTCGGGCTCCGGTTCGATATAGGCTTGCTCCTGGGCCTTGGACTTGGATTTGGCTTCCTCGGCTGCCTGGGCGCTTTCGGCGGCGGCGCTTTCTGCCGTTTCCAGACGCAACTCCAACTCATCCCGGAGGCGCTGGGCGTGGTTCATGTTCTCGCGGAACTGGACCAGGGCGTGGGCGATCTCGCCGGTTTCATCATAGTTGCCGAGAGCTGGGATATTGGTGCCCTGATCGCCGCGCGCAAGAACGCTCGATGCGTGGGCTAACAAGCGCACCGGGCGGATCACCGAGCTCATCAACAGCGCCGTCAAGGCAACGAACAAAACCAAAATGACCGCGCTGGCGCCGGCCAGGAACTTGCGCACGAAGGTTTGCGCGGCGTCAGCGGACTGGCGCGCCGACAGGGCAAGACTGCCGCCGAATTCGGCCAGGGTCTGTATATTGGGGGCAACGTAGGCGTTGATCTCTTCAATACGGGCGACCTCGGTATCCATGGTTTGGCGCATGCGCACCAGTTGCGCGAGGTCCGATGCGTACGCGCCGGCCAGCTTCGCCAATTGGCTGCGCAATTTATCATCGATCGGCGCCTGGCCGACAGCGGCGGTCAGGTTGCGGGCTGCGGCGGCGATGGTGGCTTCGCTGGCATGGGCGCCTACTCTTCCGGCGGCCTCTTCCATGCGGCGCAATTGAGCAAGACTTTGCGCTAGGCCGGTGCGGCCGGTCTTGGCGATCTCGGCCTCCAGCTTGCCGCCGAGGGCGCGGGCGTTGCCGATCAAACCGGTGCGCTGGCCGGGGCCGAGCAGGGCGGCCAACTGGGCGGCTTTGTGGAAGTGGACGGCGTGCTGGGTGAAGCCGTCATTGAGGGTCAACACGGTTTTCTGGCCGTCGCTGGTGGCCGGGTTTTCGATCAACGCTTTTAAGTTGCGGGCGACCGTCTCCATGCCCCGGTCATAGCCCTTGATGCGGTTGCCGCCGCCGGCAATCAGCAGGCTTTGATGGCGGCCCAGCTCGCCGAGGGCGGCGGCCTGAACGGTGCTCACCTGGGCTTGTACCAGCATCGCCGATTTGAGCCGCTGCAAAGCGGCGTCGCTGCGCTGATCGGCGGTGTAGAACAGCCCGCCGGTGGCGACGATGACCGCCAGACCAAGGCTGATGACGCCGGTCAGGCGGGCGCCGAAGCTCATGCCGCCGAACAGGGTCCGTTGCAACGCATGATCGCGGATCGGCTCCATCGCTTGTTGCCGGACTTGTTCCATGGGACCGGGAAGTCTGTCTGTGCCGTTCGTATCGCCCGCCATTGCATGCACCCTAGGTTTGTTGTTTCGATCTTCCAACTCGGCGCTGCGGTCCCAGGTACCGATATTTTCGGCCTCGCGGCTGTCATATTTTACAGCCTTTATTCGAAGCCCGGCAATCGGCTTTGCGCCGATCGGCGGCTTATCCACAGATTCATCTCGGATTCAGGTGTATTAGCTGTTTATTCCGGCGCCATTCTTAGATTCCGTTAACCAATTGCGGTCATAATCACACAATCATGAGCGAATTTATGCGAATCGAATCCGCCAACGCGCCGAATGCGGTGGGCGGGCCGGGCGCCAGCCGCGCCGAAGCCTTTTCCGGATACCGCTCCGGCCAGGAGGCTGCGGGGAATGCGCGGGTGGCGGCGCCCATGGACGGCGCCGATTTTCAGAACGCGCTCAAGAAACTGACCCGTGTCATAGATGCCGGCAAGCCCTTGCGCCACGACGTGCCGCGCGGCTTCTATCTCAATCTCAGGGTCTGATGCCGACTTAAGCTACGCGTCTACATCCAAAAGCGAATTGGCGAAATCGGCGGCTGCGAAAGGGCTGAGATCACCGATCTGTTCGCCAACGCCGATGGCGTGCACCGGCAGACCGAACCGTTCCGCCAGCGAAACCAGAACGCCGCCCTTGGAGGAGCCGTCCAGCTTGGTCACGATCAGGCCGGTCACCTGCACCATCTCGGCGAACACCTGCACCTGGGAATGAGCGTTTTGCCCGGTGGTGGCGTCAAGGATTAGAAGCACGCTGTGCGGCGCCGCCGCGTCCTGCTTGGCAAGTACGCGCATGATTTTTTTAAGCTCGTTCATCATGTCCGACTTATTCTGCAGGCGCCCGGCGGTGTCGATGAGCAACAGATCGATGTTTTGCGCCCTGGCCCGCTGCAACGCCTCGAACGCAAGCCCGGCAGCATCGGCGCCGGGGGCCGCGGCGATCACTTCGCAGCCGGTACGCTCCCCCCAGATTTGCAATTGCTCGGTGGCCGCCGCGCGGAAGGTATCTGCCGCCGCCAACATTACCGAGCGCCCCTCGGCCTGGAACTGGCTGGCCAGCTTGCCGATGGTGGTTGTCTTGCCGGTACCGTTGACGCCGCAGACAAGAACCACGTGCGGCTTGCATGTATCATCAGGGACAAATGGCATTGCCACCGGGTCCAGAATTTCGGCGATGTTTGCGGCCAGGAATGCGCGGATATCGGCCGGGTCCGGGTCCTTGTCGAAGGCGGTCTTGGCTACGCCCTGGCTTAAACGGCGGGCCGCATCGACGCCCAAATCAGCGGCGATCAACGCGTCTTCCAAATCTTTGATGGAAGCCGCGTCCAGGGGGCGTTTAACGAAAATATCGTTGATGGCGCCGGCCACGGCGGCCGATGATTTGGCCAAGCCCGATTTCAGCCGCGCCCGCCAGCCGGTGGCCGCGCCTTCGCCCTCTCCCTCGCCGCTCATCGCAAGGGCTCCGCCGTCAGCACCAGATCCTGGACGGCGGTGATCTCCACCGGCATTAAATTACCCGGCTCGGGCGCATTGCCCATGCGCACCGGCGCGTAGTGTTCGGTGTAGCCCTTGCCATCTTTTTCGGTGAGCACGGTGGCGCGGCGGCCGATCATGCGGGCAAAGATTTCCGCCTTCACCCGGTTGCCGGTATCGCGCAATTCTTGGGCTCGGGCGCGCGCCGTGGCGGCGCCGGACTGGGGCATCAATGCAGCCGGCGTTCCCGGGCGCGGTGAATAGGGAAAGACGTGCAAATAGGCGAGCCCGGCTTCTTCCACCAAGGCCACGGTATCGGCGAACATGGCGTCTGTTTCGGTGGGAAAGCCGGCGATCAGATCGGCGCCGAACTGGATATCGGCTCGCGCCTGGCGCAGCCTCGTGCATATTTCAATCACCTGGGCGGCATCGTGGCGGCGCTTCATGCGTTTCAGGATCAAATCATTGCCGGCCTGGACGCTCAAATGAAAGTGGGGCATCAGGCGCGGCTCGTCGGCGGCCAGCGCAATCAGCTCCGCATCCACCATGGCCGGATCGAGGGACGAAAGACGCAGACGCGCCAGCTCCGGCACAGCCGCCAGCAATTGGCGCACCAGTGCGGCCAGGCCGTCATCAAAGGACGAGATATCAACGCCGGTGAGGACCGCTTCCTTGTAGCCCGCCTCGGTCAATTGGCGCGCTTGGGCGATAATGTGCGCCGCCGGCACGCTGCGCGAATTGCCGCGCCCGAACGGAATGATGCAAAAGGTGCAGCGGTGATCACAGCCCTGCTGAACTTGAATAAAAGCGCGGGAACGGTTTTCGAAGCCGGGCACGGTCAGTTTCGGGGCGGTTGCCTCTGTCATAATGTCGGCCACCTGGACCGGCGGCGCGGCAGCGCTAGCACGATAACTTTCGGGCAACAGCTTTTCAGTGTTGCCCAGCACCTGATCCACTTCTGCCATGGCGGCAAACTTCTCAGGTTCAATTTGCGCGGCGCAGCCGGTAACGATGATGCGCGCGCCGGGATTATCTTTGCGCGCCCGCCGGATTGTCTGGCGCGCCTGGCGTTCGGCTTCCGACGTGACGGCGCAGCTATTGATAATGACCGTGTCCTCGGCGCCCGCCGCCTCGGCATGGCCGCGCATAACTTCTGATTCAAAGGCGTTCAGCCGGCAGCCGAGGGTGATGACGCGGGGCCCGGTCATGAGATTTCTATGCCATCGATGCAGCCTTCGAAGCTAGTGGCGATGGCGCCGGTCATTAACACATGGCCCGCCGCATTCCATTCAATATCAAGGGCGCCGCCATCCAATTGGACCACCGATTTGCGCCCGGTCAGGCCGCGCCGGTGGGCCGCCACCAGGACGGCGCAAGCGCCGGTGCCGCAGGCCCGGGTGAGCCCAGCGCCGCGCTCCCAGACGCGTACGCGGATCAGATCGGGCCCGATTATTTGTGCCACCTCGATGTTGGCGCGGTTGGGGTACAAGGGATGCACCTCCAATTCCGGCCCCAGATCCCCCAAGGCGACGGCATCCACGTCGTCAACGAAAAACACCGCATGCGGGTTGCCCATGCCGACGCCTACCGGATCGGCCAGCGGCCCGGCGCTCATATCCAGGTGCAAGGTGTCAGTTTCTCTGGCCAGCGGAATGCCCGCCCAGTCTTCCACCGGCGCGCCCATATCGGCGGTGATGCGGCCATTGTCGCTTTGCTCCAGGCGAACCGGGCCGGCCAAGGTTGCAACCGTGGCGGCGCTTTGGCCGGTCTCATCCATAATCAGCGATCCGACGCATCGGACGGCATTGCCGCAGGCTTCGACCTCGCCGCCGTCGGCGTTGCGGATACGCATGAAGGCATCGGCGCTGGAGCCACCCTCGGCGTTTTCGATAACGATCAACTGGTCGCAGCCGACGCCTGTACGGCGGTCGGCAATGGCGCGGACGGCGTCATCGGAAAGCCGGATGGCAGCCTGGCGCCCATCGAAAATGACGAAGTCATTGCCGAGGCCATGCATTTTTATGAATTGGGTGCCGGTCATGGGGGGCATATAGAACCGAACGCCGTGCAAGTCCAACGGATTTCGGCGACTTAGGCCGATCCCTTATTCGATTAGGGGCAATACGCGCGGAAAAAGGCGTGGTGGTGAAATCGCGCCTGATCGGGCTCGTGGGCGTATTGGGCGCCGACCGGGCAGGCGCGCCGGGCGGCGCATCCGAAATCCATGCAATCGCCGCCGCTTGGTCCGGCCAAATGGGCGATGCAGGGATCCATTTCAAAGCCGTCCTCGGTCATGGCGCCCACCGGACAGGTATGGAGGCAGGGCTGATCGTCACAATCGTCGCAGGGGCTCGGCGCCTGGCGGCGCGCCGGCACTGAGAAGGTTTCCGCGAATAAAAATAGTCCCCGATACGCATGCCAGAGCCCGTAGGTGGGATGGATGAGCGGGCCGACTGGCGATGGGTACACCGCTTCGGCCCGCTGGGCCCAGCGCTGAAACGGGTGATGCGGCGCCCCGCCGAACGGAAACAGTATCTTGGCGCCGAAGGAAGCGGCGATAGCCTTCAAGACATTGCCTGACCATTCGTTCAGCGGGTCTCCGGCGGCGGCGGGAAATTCGGCGCGGAAGCGGCGCCAGAAATCACCGCCGGCATTGCCGGCCAAGATAGCGGTGCCGGTGCTGGCGGGCAGTCCGTCCTCGGGGTTCGGATGAAACCCGCCCCGGCATATCATGCCGGTCTCAGTGATGCGGGCGCTGATGGTGTCATAGTCCATGGTGAAGCTTGTAAACGCAAAAGCCCGCCGGCGCCATATGGAGCGCCGGCGGGCTTTTGCTTTAGGGCTCTGCCTGAACCACAGACTCGATCAGTTCCATAAGCGATTTGCGCAGTTGTTTGTCCGGCAGGCTGATATAGATATTGAGTATTTTGACCAGTTCTCGGGCGCGCGGCGCTAGCCTCGATTGCGCCGCAGGATCCAGCCTTACCGCCGCATCGCCGACTGCCGGAAGATCTTCGAAAAAGAACGCGACTGGGACCCGGAATATGCCACCGAGGCAATGCAGCAACGCACCATCGGCGGATTCCTCGCCGTTCTCGATGGATTTCAAGGCCTTGGCCCGGAGGCCCAGCAGGCGCGCGATATCGCCGACATCGGCGCCGGATTGCTCACGCAATTCGCGGATGCGCAAGCCAATCACAGGATCGGCAATATCACGCCAACCGGCATGGGCCAGACTGAGAGAGGTATTCAATTTGGGTTTTTGGCGCGCCGACATACAGGTTCCAATATTCTAATTATGATTGTATTATAAAATCATGTTCGAACAATGGTATAACACCACCTTAAGTCATTGAAAAGATATATGTCCACAATTTATGAATGTAATTATTCGTAGATTCGCTGAGTGTCAGCGCAAAATCCCCCGCTTACCCGTTAGTTTGGGCCAGCGTTTTCACAAATTGAGAGAGTTTTTTTCTAACATTTTCGTCTTTTACACGAAAATAATTATGCATCAATTCGATGGCTTCCCTGGACGACATGGGGTCCACATCGAACGTGGTTTGCGAACCTTCGGACAAGCCGGCCAGCTCTTTTGCTGCCTCATCGTCTTCGCCAAGGCCTTCGAAAAAGAAAGCGACTTCGACGCTCAGAGTTTTGGAAATTTTGAACAGGTTGCTGGCGCCGATGCGATTGGTGCCGTTTTCATACTTTTGCACCTGTTGGAAGGTAACGCCGATGGCGTCGCCTAGTTTGGTCTGGCTGATCCTCAGACCAACGCGACGCGCGCGCACGCGCGAGCCGACATATTTATCGATCGGGTCCGGCCCGTCATCTTTGATGGTGCGTCTTCTTGCCATTTTATTCCTCAATTGTTGTTTACAGCGGCAACGATTGCCCTCGTGAACCGCCAAGCTTTTGTGCATTTACGGCAGCAATAACAGAGCCATATTTACCAACGGTTGGCACCGAAAATGCCTTACAATAATAATTATGTGATGTCAAAAGCTGGGGATTGCAATTTATTCGCGGAAAAATGCAATCGAAATACGTGTTTTCAACAGCACGCGTTTCGCGGTTGGCTGAATTCCGCCATTATACGCCCGCCTTGACTTGTAACGCCAGCGGAAATACAGTCCGATCCGAATTTGACGCCCCCGAGTTTTTATTCGTTGGCGCCGCCAGTCCGCGAGTTTCGCGCACTGGCGTTTTTTGCTTGTAGCTTTCTTTTGGGATCGGGCCTCGGCGCGCCAGCGCTGCTGCCTTAGGAACGAACGATGTTTGACGGTTTAAGCGCAAAGCTGGGGGAAGTATTCGACCGGCTAAAAAGACGCGGCGCGCTGTCCGAAGCGGATGTTTCGGAGGCCATGAACGAGGTGCGCGTGGCGTTGCTGGAAGCCGACGTGGCGTTGCCGGTGGTCAGCGATTTTATCGCCGCCGTGCAGGAAAAGGCGGTTGGCCACGAAGTGCTGAACAGCGTCACCCCCGGCCAAATGGTGGTCAAGGTGGTGCACGATCATCTGGTCGAGATGCTCGGCCCGGACGATGCGCCGGTTAATCTGGACGCGGCGCCGCCGGTACCGATTTTGATGGTCGGACTGCAAGGATCGGGCAAAACCACGACCGCTGGTAAACTGGCCCTGCGCCTGATCCAGCGGGAGCGCAAAAAAGTGCTGCTGGCCGGTTTGGACGTGCAGCGCCCCGCCGCCCAGGAACAGCTTCGAATTTTGGGCGAGCAGGCCGGTGCCACAACTTTGCAGCCGGTCATTGGCGAGCAACCCCTCGGCATCGCCAAGCGGGCTTTGGACGTGGCCCGCCGCGAAGGCTTCGATGTGGTTATCCTGGATACCGCCGGGCGCCTCGTTATCGATGCCGAGCTGATGAGTGAAGTGGCGCAGGTGCGGGCCGCCGTCAATCCCGCCGAGACGCTTTTGGTCACCGACGCCATGGCCGGCCAGGACGCCGTCAACGTGGCCAAGGAATTCAACGAAAAGGTCGGCGTGACCGGCATTGTGCTGACCCGCGTCGATGGCGATGCACGCGGCGGCGCGGCGCTGTCCATGCGCGCCGTGACCGGCGTTCCCATTAAGCTGATGGGTGTCGGTGAAAAGCTGGAAGCGCTGGAAAATTTCCAGGCCGAACGGGTTGCCGGGCGTATGCTGGGCATGGGCGATATTGTCGGTCTGGTGGAACGCGCCGCCGACACGGTTGATAAGGAAGAGGCTGAAAAAGCCGCCCGGCGCGCGCTCAAGGGCCAGTTCAACCTGGAAGACCTGGGCAATCAGCTAAAGCAAATTCGGGGTATGGGCGATATCGGCGGCTTGCTCGGCATGTTGCCGGGCGTCGGCAAAATGAAGAAGCAGATGCAGGCGGCCAATGTGGACGACAAGACCATCGCCCATCAGCAGGCGATTATCTCGTCGATGACGCCGAAAGAACGGCGCAATCCGAAAATCCTGAACGCGCGCCGGCGCAAACGCATCGCGGCTGGCTCCGGCACCTCGGTGCCAGAGGTCAACCGGCTTTTAAAGCAGCATCAGCAGATGAGCACGATGATGAAAAAAATGGGCAAGATGGGTAAAAAAGGCCAGATGCCCGGTGCCATGCCGGGAATGCCAAACATGCCCGGGCAGCTTCCGCCCGGACGCGGATAGATGATACAGATTTTTTCAACAACACCAGTTAGCCAGAGGTAGACAAAATGACAATTCAGTATATTGCGGAGGAAAAACGTTAGATGGCGATTAGAATCAGACTGTCCCGGGGTGGCGCCAAAAAGCGTCCCTATTATCGCATCGTGGTGGCCGATTCGCGCAGCCCGCGCGATGGCCGTTTTATCGAGCGTCTCGGCACCTACAACCCGATGGTTCCCAAGGATCATCCCGAGCGTCTTGTCCTCAAAGAAGACCGCATCCGCCATTGGCTCGGCCATGGCGCCAAGCCCACCGACCGGGTCGCTCGGTTCCTGGGTGCGGCCAATATCATTGAGCTTCCGGAACGGCGCGAGCAGACCAAGCAAAACCTGCCGCGCGCCAAGACGCTGGAGCGTATGAAGGAAGCGGAAGAGGCCGCCAAGGCCGCCGCCGAAGCGCCAGCAGAAGAGCCGATCGAGGAAGCTGTAGCCGAAGAGGCACCAGCGGAAGAAGCTCCGGCTGAGGAAGCGCCCGCCGAGGAAGCGGTAGCCGACGAAGCGCCAGCGGAAGAGGCTCCGGCCGAGGAAGCGCCCGCCGAGGAAGCGGTAGCCGACGAAGCGCCAGCGGAAGAGGCTCCGGCTGAGGAAGCGGTAGCCGAAGAAGCACCGGCCGAAGACGAGGCGCCGGCGGAAGAGGCCGCGCCTGAGGAAGCACCGGCGGAAGAAGCCGCCAAGGAGTAGGCGAAACGAACATGGAGGATGCGCCCAAACGGATATGCCTGGGTGTGATCACCGGCGCCCACGGAATTGGGGGCGCCGTCAGGATCAAATGCTTCACCAGCGTCGCCAGGGACATTGGTAAGTTTGGTCCCTTGAGCGACGCCGATGGCGCCAGGATATTCGAGTTGCGGGTACAAAGCGACACGCCCAAGGGTCTGATCGCGCGCATCGGCGGCGTCGATGACCGCAACCAGGCCGAGGCGTTGAAGGGCACGGAACTTTATGTGGCGCGCGGCGCGCTACCGGACGCGGACGAGGACGAGTTTTATTATACGGACCTGATCGGCCTGGCGGCCTATGGGACCGACGGAAACAAACTGGGTGTTGTGAAGACCATGAACAATTTCGGCGCCGGCGAAGTGATGGAGATCGAATTGGAGACGGGCGGATCGGTCATGATCCCGTTTACCAAATCGGCTGTCCCATTGGTGGATCTGGCGGCGGCGCGCATCGTTGCCGATCCGCCGTCCGGCCTAATGCCGGCGCCAAAGAAGGAAAAGTCAGCCTCCAAAAAGAGGCCGAAAAGGAAAAGACAAAGCGAATGACGGCTGAAAACGCCATATGGAGGGCCACGGTCCTCACCCTGTTTCCGGAGATGTTTCCGGGGCACCTCGGCCATTCCTTGGCCGGTAAGGCTTTGGCGGACGGTCTTTGGTCGCTGGATGCGCACGATATTCGGAGCGCGGCGGCGGACAAACACGCCACCGTAGATGACACACCGTTCGGCGGCGGTCCCGGTATGGTGATGCGCGCCGATGTGATCGATGCGGCGCTCACCGGCGTTGCCGGCGCGGGCACCGATCAAGCGGCACCGCGCCCGGTGATTTATATGACGCCAAGGGGTGCGCCCCTGACCCAGGCCCGCATTGCCGAGTTGGCGGCGGGGCCCGGGGTGGTTTTGTTGTGCGGGCGCTATGAAGGCATCGACGAGCGCGTCGTCGAGGCCTGGAATATGGAAGAGATCAGCATCGGCGACTTCGTTTTGTCCGGCGGCGAGCCGGCGGCGATGGCGCTGATCGATGCCGCCGTGCGCCTGTTGCCGGGCGTCATCGGCAGCAAATTGTCCTTCGCTGAAGAAAGTTTCGAAGGGGGATTGCTCGAATATCCCCATTACACCCGGCCCCGCGTTTGGCGGGACCGCGAAGTGCCCGAGGTATTGTTGTCCGGGCATCACGGAAAAGTCGATGCCTGGCGCAAGGTCCAGGCCGAGAAAGCAACCGAAGAGCGACGCCCGGATCTTTGGAACCGGTATGCCGCAAAGAATTTATGACCGAGGATTGGAACCATGGATACCATTCAACAACTTGAACAAGAACAGATCGCCAAACTGACGGCGAACAAAGAAATCCCAACCTTCGCCGCCGGCGACACGGTACGCGTTGCCGTGAAAGTGGTTGAAGGATCACGGGAACGGATACAGGCCTTCGAAGGGGTCTGTATCGCGCGCAAAAATGACGGGCTCAATTCCGCCTTCACGGTGCGCAAGCTGTCCTACGGCGAGGGCGTGGAAAGGGTATTTCAGCTCTATTCGCCCAACGTCACCGGCATCGAGGTGATCCGCCGGGGCGATGTGCGCCGCGCCAAGCTTTATTATCTGCGCGGTCTGCAAGGCAAGCGCGCCCGCATCGCCGAGCGTACCGACGGCTATGCCGCCAAGATCGCCGCCGGAGAGCGCGAAGTGGCCGCCCAGGTAAAAGCCGCCAATCAGGCCGCCGCCAAGGCCTCCAAGAAAACTCCTAAGAATGCGCCAACCGAAGCGCCCGAGGAAAGCGATGCGGCTACGGATGCCGGCGACGACACGCCTTCGACTAGCTGATCACCGCTGGCGTAACTGGGGACCTTTATAAAATGAGCAACGCGAAAACACTGTTCGACAAAATCTGGGACGCGCATGTTGTTGACGAGCAGGATGACGGCACTTGCGTCATCTATATTGATCGCCACCTGGTGCACGAGGTAACCACGCCGCAGGCCTTCGACGGATTGCGCAATACCGGGCGCGGCGTCCGGCGGCCCGAACTGACCCTGGCGGTTGCCGATCACAACGTGCCGACCACCGACCGCAGCCAAGGCATCGATGAGGAGCAATCGCGCATCCAGGTCGAAGCCTTGGAAAAGAACTGCAAGGAATTCGGCATCGAATTGTACGGTATGGATGATATCCGCCAAGGCATCTGCCACGTGGTTGGACCTGAGCAAGGCTTCACTCTGCCGGGCACGACGCTGGTGTGCGGCGATTCGCACACCGCCACCCACGGCGCCCTTGGCTCCCTGGCGTTCGGCATCGGAACGTCCGAGGTGGAACATGTGCTGGCCACCCAAACCATGATCCAGACCAAGGCCAAGAACATGCGTGTCTCGGTCAATGGCGCGTTGCCAGTCGGCGTCACCTCCAAAGATATGATATTGGCGATTATTGGAAAAATCGGCACTGCCGGCGGTACCGGTTGCGCGATAGAGTTTGCCGGCGAAGCGGTGCGCGCCCTATCCATGGAAGGCCGCATGACGGTCTGCAACATGACCATCGAAGCCGGCGCCCGCGCCGGTCTAATCGCGCCCGATCAGATCACCTTCGACTATGTCATGGGCCGCCCGATGGCGCCCAAGGCCGGCGCATTCGAGATGGCGGTGGAATATTGGAAGACCCTCCATACGGACGACGGCGCCAAATTCGATACCGAAGTGAGCCTGGAGGCTGCTGACATTCCGCCCATGGTAACCTGGGGCACCAGCCCCGAAGACGTGGCGCCGATCACCGGCGCCGTTCCCAGCCCGGACGGCGAAACCGACGAGGGCCGTCGCAACAAGATGCGGCGCTCACTGGAATATATGGGCCTGGAAGCGGGCACGCCGATGACCGATATCAAGATCGACACCATGTTTATCGGCTCGTGCACCAATAGCCGCATCGAAGATTTGCGCGCCGCCGCCGTTGTCGCCGAAGGCCGCCAGGTGGCCGATCACGTACAGGCGCTGGTGGTGCCGGGATCGGGCCTGATCAAGGAATTGGCGGAAGCCGAAGGCCTCGACAAGATATTTACCGAGGCTGGCTTTCAATGGCGCGAGGCTGGCTGCTCCATGTGTCTGGCCATGAACGCCGACAAGTTGAAGCCAGGTGAGCGTTCGGCCTCCACGTCTAACCGCAACTTCGAAGGCCGTCAGGGACCCGGCGGGCGCACCCATCTGGTCAGCCCGGCGATGGCCGCCGCCGCCGCCATTGCGGGTCACCTCACCGACGTGCGCGATTTGGATTAAGGAGACGCGATATGGATAAATTTACAACCCTCACCGGCGTCGCGGCGCCGCTGGATTTGATCAATGTGGATACCGACATGATCATCCCGGCCCGCTTTTTGAAATCCATCAAGCGCACCGGCTTCGGCAAGGACCTGTTCTATACTTTGCGCTTTGACGAAAGCGGCAACGAGCGCGAGGAATTCGTGCTCAACAAATCTGCTTACCGGAACGCCGAGGTGCTTATCGGCGGCAAGAATTTCGGCTGCGGCTCGTCGCGCGAGCATGCCCCCTGGGCGCTCATGGATTTCGGCATCAAATGCGTCATCGCCCCCGATTTCGCCGACATCTTCTATAACAACTCCTTCAAGAACGGCATGCTGCTGATCAAGCTGCCCCAGGAACAGGTGGACCAGTTGATGGAAGACGCCAAAAGCGGCGCCAACGCCACCGTGACGGTGGATCTGGAAGCCCAGGAAATCCACCGCCCGGATGGCGAAGTGATCAAATTCGACATCGATCCGTTCAAGAAGCATTGCCTGTTGAACGGCCTCGACGACATCAGCCTCACTTTACAAAAAGAAAACAAGATCGCCGGCTTCGAAGAGGCGCGCAAAAGCCAGCCTTGGCTGTAGGGCAGGTAATCCACCCGGTCTACCGGTCCGCTGTAAATTCATTTCAGATATAACTTGTGAGGGTTTAACGTGCCTGCAAACAAAAAACTCCTATTCCTGCCCGGCGACGGCATTGGTCCTGAGGTCATGACCCAGGTGCGCCGCGTCATCGATTGGATGGACAACAAGCGCCAGGTCAGCTTCGATATCACCGAAGGGCTGATCGGCGGCGCCGCCATCGATGCCACCGGCTCATCGCTCCCCGATGAAACACTGGCAGACGCCAAAAGCGCCGATGCGGTACTGATGGGCGCCGTCGGCGGGCCGAAATGGGAAAAGCTGCCGTTCGAGCAACAGCCCGAGCGCGGCCTTCTTGGCATTCGCAAAGAGCTCGGCCTGTTCGCCAATCTGCGCCCGGCCATTGTTTTCGATGCCCTCGCCGATGCGTCGTCGTTGAAGTTGGACCTGGTCAAGGGCCTGGATATCATGATCGTCCGCGAATTGACCGGCGGCATCTATTTCGGCGAGCCGCGCGGCATCGAGGTTTTGCCGGACGGCAGACGCAAGGGCATCAATACGCTCACCTATACCTCCGACGAGGTGGAGCGGATCGGCCGTGTCGGCTTCGATCTGGCGGAAAAGCGTGGCGGCAAGCTGTGCTCTATCGACAAGGCCAACGTGCTCGAAACCACGGTGATGTGGCGCGAAGTCATGGAAAGCATCAAGGGCGATTATCCCGGCGTGGAATTGAGCCATATGTATGTGGACAACGCCGCTATGCAACTGGTGCGCAACCCGAAGCAGTTCGACGTGGTGGTCACCACCAACATGTTCGGCGATATCCTGTCCGACTGCGCCGCCATGCTGACCGGGTCTTTAGGCATGCTACCCTCGGCATCCTTGGGCGAGGCCGATGCATCGGGCCGCCGCGCCGCGCTGTATGAGCCGGTACACGGCTCGGCCCCCGATATCGCCGGCCAAGGCATTGCCAATCCGTTGGCGACGATCCTGTCGTTCTCGATGCTGCTGCGCTATTCGTTCGATATGGCCGACGATGCGGACATGATCGACAAGGCCGCCGAGAACGTGCTCGCCGGCGGCTTGCGTACCGCCGACATCATGGAAGAGGGCAAGGCCCGGGTCTCCACCGAAACCATGGGCGAGGCGATCATTTCGGAATTGGAGAAGCTGGCGGGCTAGTAAGACCCACAAGGGCTTGCCATCATTCGTGTTCGGGCGTAAACGAGGCCCGCTCTTTAACATTGGAGAATTGCCATGGGCATCCGCTATGCCGTGGTCGGCGCGACCGGAAATGTGGGCCGCGAAATATTGCAGATACTGGCCGAGCGCGAAGTGCCTGCCGATGACGTAACCGCGCTTGCCTCGGCGCGTTCGGTGGGCGCCGAGGTATCCTACGGCGAGGACGACGTGCTTGAAGTTGCCGAGCTAGCGGGCTTCGATTTCAATGGCACCGATATCGTGCTGTCCAGCCCAGGCGCACAAGTTTCGGCCGAGCATAGCCCGCGCGCCGCTGCCGCCGGCGCCGTCGTCATCGACAACACGTCCTGCTTCCGCATGGACCCGGACGTGCCGCTGGTGGTGCCGGAAGTGAACCCGGAAGCTTTGGCCGATTGGCGCAACCGGGGCATCATCGCCAATCCCAACTGCTCCACCATCCAGATGGTGGTAGCGCTCAAGCCTTTGCACGATCTGGCGACCATCAACCGGGTTGTTGTCTCCACGTACCAGTCGGTATCCGGCGCCGGCAAATCTGCCATGGACGAATTGTTCAACCAGACCAAGGGCATTTATATGAATAAGCCCGAAACCGACTTTCAGGAGAACTTCACCAAGCCCATCGCCTTCAACGTGATCCCCCATATCGACAGCTTCATGGAGGACGGCACGACGAAAGAGGAATGGAAGATGGTGGTCGAGACCAAGAAAATTCTCGACCCGGCCATCCGTGTGCATGCCACTTGCGTGCGCGTGCCGGTCTTTATCGGCCATGCCGAGGCCATCAATCTGGAGTTCGAATTTTCGATCAGCGCCGACGAAGCCCGTGCCGCCTTGCGCGAAGCGCCGGGCATTGTGCTGCTCGATCATGCCGCCGATGAAGGTTATGTGACACCCGCCGAATGCGCCGGCGAGGACCCGGTCTATGTGAGCCGGGTGCGCGAAGACCCAACCATCGAGAACGGGTTAAGCATCTGGGTGGTGGCCGATAATTTGCGTAAAGGCGCCGCCCTGAACACGGTGCAGATTGCCGAAATGCTGAGCCGGGATTACCTGGACCACGGCATCTAAGGCCGCGGTCTGGCGTCTCTATTCAATAACCAGGTCCGCTTTGCTCTCCGGACCTGCGTCGCCGCGCCGCTCAGGCCCGGAAAAATTGGGATCCTGTCGGCGGCGCCGATCGGGTCCGAAATAATCTTTTGATTCGACATATTGCCGGGGCCGTTCGATCACCGATTTGATGCGCTGATAAAGCTGGGTCGCCGATATGGGCTTGATCAGTATTTCGCTGATGCCGGTATCGCGGGCTTCGGTAATGCGTAGCTTTTCCGAATGGCCGGTGATCATGATCATGGGGATGAAGCGATTGGGGCTGTCGGCCCCCTTGCGTACCCGCTTGGCCAGCTCGATGCCGTTCACCGGCTCCATCTCCCAATCCAGCAAGATGATGTCAAAATCGTTCGAGGTCAGCAGGTCCCACGCCGCCGCGCCGTCTTTTGCCTCGGCGTAATCATGGACGCCAAATGCGCCCAGAAGCATTCTCAGTATAGACCGCATGAATGGATTGTCTTCGGCGATCAGAAACCTCACTCTGCTGATGTCCAGTTCGGCCACGAAAATTCCTCAAGCGCATTGAAGCCACAATGGGTATCAATACGATTGAATATCGATTCCAGTAAATTAACTGTCAATGTCGGGAAATGATTAGGCTATCGACGTATCTGCGAGAGACGGCCCAAAAAATAGGAGGCGTCAGGTATGCGGGACCTGGGACCCCCACATAACGCACCGCGGCGGCGGTGCTCCTGACGCCTCTTAGAGCCGGCCAGGCTCTAAATACGCGAAAGCGGCGCCGAGCTAGCCGGACTAGCCGCGCGGCACCCCTGGGAAAGAGACCACACAAGCATCCGGCCGTCAGAACCAACATCCTCCGCACCGAACAGGCGCGGCGGACGTACTCTCCGCAATGACGGCCCGGCTCTAATAATAGACGCTGGGGCAACCGGTACGACGCTCCGGAAATTCCTTGGTCAGGCCACCAAAGTAAAACCGGATCGCTCCCGCGGGACCGCCGCCTGCACGGCAACCGATCGCGGAGCCGGCTGCCCGCCGCGCCAGGGAGACGAGACGGACCGCCAACGGCGCGCCGAAATCCGGTGCTCAAGATCACCCAAATGGGTGCTCCCGATACGGAAAGCCCGAAAGCCCGCCGCCCGGCGATCAGCGCAACCGCCGCATTGGACGGCACGGGGGCCGAAACCCCTTAGCCGCCCTAAACCGCTTTCTCTAACCCGCCGGCCGGCCCCGAGGAACCGGTGGCCACGAAAAAGAATTTACGGTTTAGACGCTTTCGCGTACCCCGGTATTGTGGAAAGCGCCCCCTGGCCAATCAATATAAAAATTGCAAAAAACCGCAGATTTCTGTGCATAAATAACCTTTGTTTGCACAAAGCGTTCACAAATTATCCCCAACACTATCCCCATAAAATATGAAACCGTTGATTTTGTTCAGGTTTGTGCATTTCGGGGGTACGCGCCGCCGATGACATGTAAAAGCCGGCGCGCGTTGACTTGGTTCAGTCCAGGGGCTAAACCCACTCAGGCTGGAATTTCGGATACCGGCGCGCGTATTTACCAAGTTTCAAGGCGAGGCTTCGGCAATGGCAACGGGCAACAGACCGCTTTCTCCCCATTTGCAGGTGTACCGCCCGCAAATCACCTCGATCCTTTCGATCACCCACCGGGCTACCGGCGTTGGCTTGGCCGTAGGTGCCTTAGGCTTGGCATATTGGCTTAACGCGGCGGCGTATGGTGCCGGCGCATTCGATCGGGCGCAGGCCATATTCAGCTCGCTGATCGGCACCATTCTGCTGATCGGCTTCACCTTTGCGCTGTTTTTCCACCTCTGCAACGGCGTCCGTCATCTGTTTTGGGACACCGGGCGCGGCTTTGAGATGGTGCAGCTGCGCGCCTCGGGTTGGGCGGTGGTACTGATTTCGCTGGGTTTGACCGCGGTCACCTGGCTTATCGTGTTGGCTGGCTGAGGGAGATAGATGATGGATCTTCGCAGCGATCTCGCCCGCGCCCGCGGCCTCGGCTCCGCCAAGGAAGGCACCGGCCATTGGTGGGCGCAGCGGGTGACCGCGGTTGCCTTGCTGCCGCTCGGGCTTTGGTTTGTCTATTCGGCGGTATCCTGGGGCAGCATGGATTTGGCCGCTTTCAAGGTGTGGTTGAGCGAGCCCGGCAATCTGTTACTGATGGTGCTGTTCGTCGGCACGCTGTTTTATCATATGCAATTGGGCGTCCAGGCCGTGATCGAAGACTATGTGCATGGCGAGGCGGCCAAGATAACCGGTTTGATGATCAACATATTTGCCGCCATATTTTTTGGCGCAGCGTCGATTATCGCGTTGTTCAAAGTCGCGTTCGGAGGCTGATGCCTGATGGCTGATAGTTATGAAATAATCGATCACGTTTTTGACGTGCTCGTCGTCGGCGCCGGCGGAGCGGGGCTTCGCGCCACACTCGGCATGGGCGCCGCCGGTCTCAACACCGCCTGTATCACCAAGGTGTTCCCAACCCGCAGTCATACCGTTGCCGCCCAGGGCGGCGTCGGCGCGGCGCTCGGCAATATGCAGGAAGACAGCTGGCAATGGCATATGTACGACACCGTCAAGGGCGCCGACTGGCTCGGCGATCAAGACGCCATCGAATATATGTGCCGCGAAGCGGTTCCCGCCGTCTACGAGCTGGAGCATTTCGGCGTGCCCTTTTCCAGAACCGAAGAGGGCAAGATTTATCAGCGCCCGTTCGGCGGCCATATGCGCAATTTCGGCGAAGCCCCGGTGGAGCGCGCCTGCGCCGCCGCCGACCGCACCGGCCACGCCATTTTGCACACCCTTTACCAGCAGTGCCTCAAGCATAACGCCGAATTTTTCATCGAATATGTGGTCATCGACCTGATCATGGGCGATGACGGTGCCTGCCGGGGGGTCATGGCCTGGAACCTGGCCGACGGGACCATCCACCGGTTCCTTGGCCATATGACGGTGCTAGCCACCGGCGGTTATGGACGTAGCTATTTCTCCTGCACCTCGGCGCACACCTGCACCGGCGACGGCAACGGCATGGTGGCGCGCGCCGGGCTGCCCTTGCAGGATATGGAGTTCGTGCAGTTTCATCCTACCGGCGTCTATGGTGCCGGCGTGCTGATCACCGAAGGCGCTCGCGGCGAAGGCGGGTACCTGACCAACTCCGAAGGCGAAGCCTTCATGGAACGCTATGCGCCGACCGCCAAGGATCTGGCGTCCCGCGACGTGGTCAGCCGTTCCATGACCATCGAAATTCGCGAAGGCAGGGGCGTCGGCGACGGCGCCGATCATATATTCCTGCATTTGGAACATCTGGGCGCCGACGTGCTGCATCAGCGGCTTCCGGGGATCACCGAATCGGCGCGCATATTCTCCGGCGTTGATGCAACGCGCGAACCAATCCCGGTTTTGCCCACCGTGCATTATAATATGGGCGGCATCCCCACCAACTATCATGGCGAGGTGCTGCGCCCAACCAGCGATGAGCCCGACGCCATCTGTCCGGGGTTGATGGCGATTGGCGAATGCGCATCGGTTTCAGTGCACGGCGCCAACCGGCTGGGCACCAATTCGCTTCTTGATATCGTCGTCTTCGGGCGCGCCGCCGCATTGCGCGCCGCCGAGATCATCACCCCCGGCGCCACCGTTCAACCGGCAGGCGCGAACACCGGCGATGAAGCCGTTGGCCGCTTCGATGGGTTGCGCCACGCCGCCGGTGCCCGCACCACGGCGGATATCCGTCTTGAAATGCAGCACGTCATGCAAAACAACGCTGCCGTATTCCGCACCAACGAAATTCTGACCGAGGGCTGCACCCTGATTAAGAAATCGGTGGCCGCGCTGGATGATGTCAGCGTCGCCGACAAATCCATGATCTGGAATTCGGATCTGGTGGAAACTTTGGAGCTGACCAATCTGATGGCCTGCTCGATTACCACCATGTTCTCCGCCGAAGCCAGACAGGAATCCCGAGGCGCCCACGCCAACGAGGATTTCCCCGACCGCGACGACGCCTGGATGAAACATACCCTGGCATGGGTCGATGACGATTGGAACGTGACCCTGGATTACCGTCCGGTACACGATTACACGCTGACCGACGAGGTCGAATATATCGCGCCGCAAGCGCGCGTTTATTAATAAGGATCAGGCGCGATGGTTGAATTCAACTTGCCTAAGAATTCCAAGGTCAAAAAGGGCAAAACCTATAAGGCCAAGGACGGCGCCAAGAATACTCGCCGCTTCCAGGTTTACCGTTATGACGAAGACACCGGCGAAAACCCGCGCGTCGACACCTACGAAGTGGACATGGATAGCTGCGGGCCGATGGTTCTCGACGCGCTGATCAAGATCAAGGACGAGATCGATCCGACCCTCACCTTCCGGCGCTCCTGCCGCGAAGGGGTGTGCGGCTCCTGCGCGATGAACGTGGACGGCACCAACGAGCTGGCTTGCATCAAGGATTTAAACGAGATCAAGGGCGACGTGAAGGTCTATCCGCTGCCCCATATGCCGGTGCTTAAAGATCTGGTTCCCGATCTCACCCACGCCTATGCCCAATATGCGTCGGTCCAGCCCTGGGTCCAGGCGGACACGCCAGCGCCGGGCAAAGAGCGGCTGCAAAGCCCGGAAGAGCGGGCAAAGCTGGATGGGCTATGGGAATGCGTTTTGTGTTTTTGTTGTACCACCAGTTGCCCGAGCTATTGGGGGAACAGCGACCGCTATCTGGGTCCGGCCACATTGCTTCAATCGTTCCGCTGGATCGCAGATTCCCGCGACGAGAACACCGGCGAACGGCTCGATAATCTGGAAGATCCGTTCCGGCTCTATCGCTGCCACACCATTATGAACTGCACCAACACCTGCCCCAAATCCCTGAACCCGGGCAAGGCCATCGGCGAAACCAAAAAACTTTTGGCGCAAAGGCGCTAACCCCCTGAAATCCGTCTCCCAAGCCGTTTCCCCGGCGCGCCATTAAGAGTTTGTTAATGGATTGCGCGGCACAAGGGGTGCATGCTGGGGAGCATGAGGAAAAAGCGCGCGGGCACCGCGCGCACGGAGGGTATGGCCGGAGCCAAGGGCGCCGAAGACGGCGTTGATATGGATGCCGGCATTGTACTCGTCGATGATAGCCCGCCCGAGCAAACAATCGCCACTTCCGAGATTTTGCGCACCGGCGATAGGTTGTCTGGCGCGCAGCCAGGCAAGGTTTTTATTTTGGACCTCGGCCCCATATTCAAGCTCTTGGGCGTAAAACCGAAAGACCGCCCTGGCCACAATTTGGGCCGCTTTTGCGATAATCTTCTGGCCCGCAGCGTCGCCCGCCTTGGCACCTATGAAGCGCAAGGGGCGGACATTTTCCTATTTCGCCTAAATATGGATGACGACCGGGCCTTGCGTGCTGCCATCGCCATCGTCAACGAGGCCGGCAACTATTTCCTGCGCGACGGCTTTCAGGCGGAAAAACTGGTGCCCCAAATGGTCGATGCCGTGGATGCCGCCGAAGCCACCAACGAAGACGGCTCGATCAATGTGGAACGGGCCCTGGATGCCCAATCCCGCCGCCGCCGGGCCACCGAAGACAAGCGCCAGGCCAGGGCCGCCAAGGTATTGGCGCCAACCGAACCCAATCCAAGGCCGATCTTCGAGCAGAAACCCAAACCGCCACCGCCCGAGCCGGAATGGATCGCAGTCAAGGGCACCGACCGGCCGGCCGGCATGCGCGTCAAGCGCGGCCCAGAACGGCGCGGCAAATATCCAAAGCCCATCGCCGGGCCCGAACGCAGGATTATTGCGCATGGCCGCCGCCAGTCCGACGATCCCAATGTTCAAGCCTGGTAGCGCACCCGAAGAAAGCCGAAGCAATGTACAGCCCCGATTTTCACCTGGAATCCCGCGAAGAGGTATTGCTCGATGCCATCGATAGCATCGGTTTTGCCATCCTGATCGGATGCGCGGGCGGCCAACCGCTGGCAACCCATCTGCCGTTCCTGCTCGACCGGACGCGGGGAAAGCGGGGTGTGCTGGTCTCGCACATGGCCCGCGCCAATCCCCATTGGCAGACATTCGACGGCAAGGCCGAAGCGCTGGTCGCCTTTTCCGGGCCGCACGGATATATCTCGCCGCGCTGGTATCAGAGCACCGATCAAGTGCCCACCTGGAATTATGTGGCCGTCCATTGCACCGGAACGCCAACGCTTATCGGTGATTCCTTGGCCCATCTCGGCGCCCTCGCCGATCATATGGAAAAAGGCGCCGAGGAGCCCTGGAGTCTCGGCCAGATACCGCCGGGTAAGGCCGCCGCCATGGCCGGGGCCGTGCAGGCGTTCGAAATTCCCATCAACGCCATCGCCGGCAAGGTCAAATTATCCCAAAACCGCACCGATGCCGACCGCGCTGGCGTCATCGCCGAACTGAAAGCCTCCAAATCCGCCGGCGATCAGGAACTGGCCGCCGCCATGCAATCGGCCATGCCTGAACC
>JABHAA010000051.1 GCA_018674495.1 Rhodospirillaceae bacterium
CCCCGACACCAGAAATCCGGCCAGCATATAGCGGCTCAAGCCAATGGCGTTGTTGCGACGCGCCAGCCAAAGCGAGGCCACCAGCGCCGCGCCGCCGGTTGCCGACAGGAACCAGGCCAAAGTCGCCGGCCCTTGGGCCAGTACATCGCCGACGAAGGCCGGCATCAAATCGATAACCGGACGCAGCAACAAGGCGACACACACCGCGATAATCATCAACAGTCGGATCGACGGCTGGTTCCAGGAATAAGCGAAACCCTCGGCGGTGTCGGCGAGCAGGCTCCGGCGTTTTCCCCGGCCCGCCGGGGTATGATCAATGCGCACAAAGGCCAGCGCCAGAACATAGATGAAAAAGGTCACAGCGTTGAAGGCAAACGCCGCCCCGGCGCCCAGGGTCACAAGGAACCCTCCGGCGATGGCAGGGCCGAGAAAGCGGGCGCTTTGGGCGCAGGCAGACTGCAGCGCCATGATCGCCGAAATATCCTTGCGCTCGACCAGCTTGGGCATCATGGCAAAATGGGCGGGCACGGCGAAGGCGTTAAAAATACCTTGCAGGAAGGCAAACAGGATTAGCAATTCGATGGTGACCTGGCCGGTCATTGTGATCACCGTCAGCGCCGCCATGACCAGCCCTTGCGCGCCTTGCGAAAGGCGCTGGTAAAGCAAGGGATTGCCGCGATCGATGATGGCACCGGCAAAGGGCGCCAGGATCGCGTTGGGCATGGTTTCGGCGAACACAATGGTGCCCACCAGGCCGGCCGAATTGGTCAACTCCCAGGTCAGCCAACCGAGTGCCACGGTAAATACGAAACTGCCGTTCAGCGACACAAACATGCCGGTCAGGTAAATCGCGCAACTGCGGTTGGAAAAGGCGCTACCGATGCCGCCGAGGGAACTAGCCATGAGTGCTAACCGGCGGGGACAGCCAATGCCGGGTTAGACTATCAGCCATGCTGCTGCCTCATTCTTTCGCGATGTGCGGTAATAATGGCGGAAGAATCATGGGCCGGTATCAGTCTTTCTTGGCGGCTTGCCTGCCATGGTTGGTTATCGTTACCATGTCGAAACCATTGGCCACGTGCTCGGTCTTGATCCAGGCGTTTTGCTCGCACTCTTTTAAGGTGCGCTGCAAGATGGTTCCGTCCACATCATCGGGAACGGCGATGTCGCCGGACATGATTAAAAGCTCAAGAAACAGCCTTTGTTGCGGTAGGATAGTTGCCATTTTCTCGCCAGCGGGCTTCAATTGATGGATTGTATCTGCAACAAACGATTACAACGCCATCATGCAAATTTCAAACACAGTTGCTTAAATGGCAGCATTAACCCTCGATCAGGCCCTCGAATTGGCGACGGAGCATTTTCAAGCCGACCGCACCGATGCCGCCAAGGCGGTGCTGGACGCCATCGTCCGCGAAGCGCCCGATTGCGCGGACGCGCACAATTTGCTTGGCTTGACCACCCACAAAAGCGGTGCCCTGGAAGCCGCGCTGGCATCGATTGGCGAAGCTGTCCGGCTGGTCCCCGAAGACGCCAACTATATCTCCAACCTGGGCGTGGTCCACAAAACCCGCGGCGATTTGGGCCAGGCCGAGATTTGCTTCCGCCGGGCTATCGAATTGGAACCGGAAAAACCGAGCTTTTATTTCAATCTCGGCCAAACCCTCTATCAGGATGGCCGCGACCGGGATGCGGTCGTGGCCTTGCAGCGGGCCGTCGCGCTGCGCCCCGATTACGTCAATGCCCTGAACGAGTTGGGCAATTGTCTGCGTGATTTGGGCCGCGCCGACCGGGATTTAGATATGCTCGGCCGCGCCCTCGATTGCTTCGCCCGGATTGCCGCCATCCAGCCTGATTTTCGCGGCTTGGCCTGGTGCCGCTTCCGGGTGCTTCGCGAACAAGCAAGGCTGGAGCTGGACGGCGGCAACGATAGGGTGCTGGCCACCTGTCAGGAATGTGAAAATACGCTGGCCTCCGCCGACTGGCTTCCCGCCGGTAAGACGTTTGCAGGCAGCGGGGTAAGGTCCAGCCTGGAAATTTTCGATATTGCCAGCGAGGCGGGCGGCTCCTTCGGCGAGGCATCGGTCAAAACCTACAAGAACGTGTGCCTGTTGCCCGGCGACAAGGAGTGGTTTTTGGCCGACGGCGGCGCCATTCATTTGCGCGATATGGCCAATACAACGCCGGAAACCGGACCTTACGTGATCGTCGAGGGCGCGCACCAGGCCGTGCTTCGTATCCCCGATGCGGTGCACCGCGTATCGCAAACGCCATTGTTTCTGATCGGCGGCAGCCGCAACTACTATCACTGGATGCTGGATTATTTGCCGCGCCTGATGCTAGCCGGTAAGGACGTGCGTTTTCTGGTGAATGAGGCGCGGGCGCCATTCCAGGATGAATGCTTTGCCTTGTTGGGCATTAATGCGGATCGCTTGGTCGGCGCCCCGGACGCGGTTCAGATCGTCTGCGATGAATTGCAGGCGGTGGCGATCCCGGTGCGCCATATGCACCTGGATGATGCCGCTCGTAACTGGCTGCGGGACGATTTTGCCGCCAAGGCCCTTGCCAGTGTTAGTACCGGTGCCGATATTTCCACGAAACGCCGGCTGTACGTGTCGAGAAAGGATGCGTCCTTGCGGCGTGTCGTAAACGAGGCCGAAGTTATGGACGCCCTTGGGCCGTTAGGCTTTGAGTTGGTGATCGGCGGCGATTTAAGCGTTGCCGAGCAAGTCCGGCTGTTTTCCGAGGCGGATATCGTGGTTGCCCCGCACGGAGCCGCCTTGACCAATCTGGTGTTTACCAATCCGGGCGCTTTGCTTGTGGAGTTGTCGGCGGCGCAACGGGTGCAATACAGTTTTTTTCGCCAAATTTGCCGCGATTGCGGTCATGATTTTGCCCTTCTGCAGTGCGGTTCAGTACCCTCGCCGGATCAAACCTTCGGCGCCAATAACCAGGATCACGACATGCATGTGCCGGTAGACCAGTTGCTCACCTTGCTGCACGATCGTTTGTGATCCGGCCTCCCCTATTCCTTCTCCCATAAAATTTCAAAGATTTCCGCGATTACAGTTGACGGATGGTTGTGTTTTATATAGAACAAAATAAGAACAATTAATCTATTCAGACAGCCAAAAGGGAATCGTGAAGCATGTCTGCTGCTGTTTTCAAGCAACCATTATCCCCGGATTTCGGGGCACACCTTGGGCCTGACCCCGGGCTTCTTGCCCATTTGCGCGCCCGTGTTCAGACCCTGGAACATCCCGGCGGACGGACACCCCAAGCCGGTGCCCAAGCGCCCGCAGCCCCCATCAAAACCGTGTCCGTTGGCGCCGCCAGCATCGATGCCGCCCTGCCCTGGAACGGCTTGCCGGCCCAGGGTCTGCACGAAATCTTCGGCGATGCGGCAGCGGTCGGCTTTTGCGCCAGCCTGCTGGTCCGCCTTTTGGCCCAAAGGCAAGCCCCCATTCTCTGGTGCCGGCCGGCGCGGGATGCATATGGGGAGCTGTACGGCCAGGGATTGGCCGCCGCCGGCCTCGATCCGGAGCGGCTGATCCTGGTGCATGGCCGCGATGACACGGAAATTCTGTGGGCCATGGAGGAAGGCTTGCGCTCCGGTGCCCTCGCCGCCGTCGTCGGCAGCCCACGCAAGATCCCGCCCATCGCTGGGCGCCGCCTGCAACTGGCGGCCGAGGAAAGCGGCACCGCTGGCATCCTTTTGCGCCCCGAAGACGGCCAGCCTAGCGGGCGCCAGACGGCCACCGGCGCCGCGTTGAGCCGCTGGCGGGTGCTGTCCGCCCCCAGCCAGCCCGCCAGGGGCAATAGCGGCCAGATCATCGCCATGGGCCCACCGCAATGGCGGTTGGAGCTGCAACGCTGCCGCTTCGCCATGGCCCGCGGGCAAAATTTGAAAGAGGCCGGGAAACCCCGCGCCTGGTTGGTGGAATGGTGCAATGAAACGGGTAATTTCCCTCTGGTTGCCGCGCTTCGCGACGGATCGGCTGCAACAGCAGCAGACGCAGACGCGGAACCGCAGGCAGACCGAGGCGCAAACGCCGCATAGATCGCGGGCCAATAGCCCTGACGAAGGCCCCAGTGAAACCCCGGTGGCGACCGTTACCGCGGTGCATGGCGGCCAGCGCATCGCCGCCGCCAATGATGCGGCGCGCAGCCAGGGTATCAGCCCCGGCATGGCGCTGGCCGACGCGCGCGCCCTCTATCCCAGCTTAGGCGTCCGCCAGATGGCGCCAGAGGACGATCTCGAAACCCTCAAACGCCTGTCCCGGGCGGCCATGCGCTATACGCCCTGGGTGTCCATCGATCCCCTTGGCGACAAGGCCAGCAATGGTTTCGGCAGCCTCGGCGGGGATGCGGGATTGTGGCTGGATGTGAGCGGCTGCGCCCACCTGTTCGGCGGCGAGGCGGCGCTGCTGGCCGATCTGACCGGACGCTTCGAAAATCACGGGTTCCATGCCCGCGCCGCCATGGCGCCGATGCCGGGCGCCGCCTGGGCCCTGGCCCGTTTTGGCGAAATCGGCGCCTCCATTGTGGCGCCCGGCGATGTGCGCGAAGCCCTGGCGCCGCTACCGGTGGCGGCCTTGCGTATCGCTGGGCGGGCGGCGGAAGCCTTGCAGCGGGTTGGCCTCCGGCGCATCGATGATCTGTTGCAAATGCCGCGCGGCCCCCTCGCCCGGCGCTTCGGGCGGGAAGTGCTCGAACGCCTGGATCAAGCCCTCGGCAAGACCGATGAGCCCATTTCGCCCCGCCGCATTATCCCGCTTATCCATGCCCGCCGGGTGTTTGCCGAACCCATCGGGCGCAACGAAGATATCGAAGCGGCCACAAATGGTCTGCTCAACCATATCGCGGGCGAACTGGAAACCACCGGCCAGGGCGTCCGGCGAATGGATTTGACCCTCTACCGGGTAGACAATTCCACCCAACAAGTGCGCATCGGCACGGCGCGCCCGGTGCGCGATGCAGCTCACATTGCCCGCCTGTTCCGGGATAAGATGGAAGATTTCGATGCCGGCTTTGGGGTCGAGGTGATCGCCCTGGCCGCCACCGAAACCGCCTCCCTCGCCCAGCATCAGGGGGAATTTCCCGACAATTCGACGAGTAATTTGTCGTTTATGGATGCGGGGGAATCCGCCGCCCGCCTGATCGACCGGCTGGCCGGGCGTTTGGGGCCCACCAGCGTCACCCGCCTCCACGCCCGTGCCAGCCATTTGCCCGAGCGCGCCAGCCGCGCCATCCCGGTTTTCAAGGAAAAAGACAGCAGTACCGCGCCCGATGCCCTGGACAGCCCGGATTTGTGGCGCGGCGCCCCCCGGCGCGGGCCGCGCCCGATCCGGCTTCTGGCCCAGCCCACGGCCATTGACGTGATGGCGCCGGTGCCGGACGGACCGCCCGTCATGTTCCGCTGGCGCCGCCGCCAATACAAGGTGACCAACGCCGATGGCCCCGAACGCATCGCCCCCGAATGGTGGCGGCGCAGCGGCCGCCTGCCGCCCGGCGCCACCACGCTGGAGCACGGCACCCGCGATTACTACCGCATCGAAGATGAGAGCGGAAAGCGATACTGGCTGTACCGCGAGGGCCTCTACCGCCCCGACCGCCCACCCCGCTGGTACCTGCATGGCTTCTTTGCCTGAGATTGCGGATGAATGGAACAGGCGAATAAATGCATTCAACAGTAGGGGCGGGGTTCAAACCCGCCCGCCCCAAGGAACACACATGTCTCTTTTAAATCAAAGCCATACGCCGACCCGTCGCCGACCCTTACGGTTGCCGCATTACGATTACACCTCCCCAGGCGCTTATTTCCTAACCACCTGCACCCACCGGCGCGCTCCCATATTCGGGCAAATCGCGGATGACGCAATGGACCTCAACCTCTTCGGCGAGGCCGCTGAGTCGTGCTGGCTGGATTTACCATCCCATTATCCCAATACGAACCTCGATGCCTTCGTGGTTATGCCCAATCATGTGCATGCAATCCTTATTTTGGAAGACGTTTCCCGGCCGGCACACGGTCTCAGCGAGGTTGTTCGCGGCTTTAAAACTTTCTCCGCCCGGCGGATCAACACCTTGCGCGCAACCGCCGGCAAACCGATTTGGCAGCGCGGTTATCACGAGCATATTGTTCGGGGCGAGAGTGCCCTGCAGAAAATCCGCGATTACATCGCCGCAAATCCCGCTCGTTGGGCGGTTGACCGTAATAATCCCGGATGTGCTCCGGCCATCCGGACGGGTTTGAAACCCGCCCCTACGGCAGGGACGGGAGTATGAACATTGTTAACCGTAGGGGTGGGTTTCAAACTCGCCCAGGTGCATCCCGAAACCGGATACCATGACCCCTTACGCCGAATTACAGGTTACCAGCAATTACAGTTTCCTGCGCGGCGCGTCGCATCCGCAGGAGTTGGTGTTGCAGGCCGCCGTGCTTGGGCACCGGGCCATCGCTATCGCCGACCGCAATAGCTTGGCCGGCGTGGTGCGCGCCCATGGCGCCGCCAAGGATCATGATATCCAATTAATAGTCGGCGCCCGATTGTTGCTCCAGGACGGCTTCGATCTGCTTTGTTTCCCCACCGATCGGAGCGCCTATGGGCGGCTGTCGCGGCTTCTGAGTTTGGGCAAGCGGCGCGCCAAAAAGGGCGATTGTATCCTGTTCACCGCAGACCTTTTGGCCGACCCGATCTTCGCCGGCGGTCGCGGCCAGGTGCTTATCGCGGTGCCGCCGGCGAACCTTGATGCAGCTTTCGAAAGACAGCTCTTAAAGCTATGTAATAAGTTTAGAAAAATCTTTTATCTTGCTGTTAATTACCATTATTTGTCTGATGACAAAGTCCGAATAAGTGCTCTTTCAGAGCTGGCGGAGCGGCATTTCATACCTTTGGTCGCGACCAACGACGTGCATGCCCATGTGCCCGAGCGGCGTCCACTGCAAGACGCCATGAGTTGCATCCGCGCTCATTGCACGATAACGGCGGCGGGCTTTCTTCTGCATGCCAATGCCGAGCGCCACCTCAAATCCGGCGATGAAATGGCGCGCCTGTTTGCCGCCTGGCCGGCAGCCATCGCCAACACGGTCAAGATTGCTGATGCCTGCCGCTTCAACCTGGATGAGTTGCGCTATGAATACCCCATCGATCCGGCGCCAGAGGGCCGCACGTCGCAACAAGAGCTGGCCCATCTGGCCGCCGCCGGCCTTAAGACCCGCTATCCCGATGGCGCGCCTAAGAAGGTCCGGGACCAGGTGGCGCACGAGTTGGACCTGATTGGCGAATTGAAATATGCGCCCTACTTCCTCACCGTCCACGACATTGTTCGCTTTGCCCGCAGCTGCGGCATCCTGTGCCAGGGGCGCGGCTCGGCGGCCAACTCGGCGGTTTGTTATTGCCTCGGCATCACCTCGGTGGATCCGGCCCGCATTGATGTCTTGTTTGAGCGTTTCGTCAGCGCCGAGCGCGATGAGCCCCCCGATATCGATGTGGATTTCGAGCACGAGCGCCGCGAAGAGGTAATCCAGTACATTTACGAAAAATATGGCCGCGACAGGGCCGGATTGACCGCCACCCACATCACCTATCGGGCCAAAAGCGCCTTTCGCGAGATCGGCAAGGCCATGGGGCTTACCGAAGATACCATCCAGGCGTTGGCGGGGGCGTCGTGGGGCCGTTCCTCCAAGGAGCGCCCCGCCGATGAGCGCATCACCGAAGCCGGGCTCGACCCCAGCGATCCCACGTTGCGCATGGTTTTGCGCCTGGCTGAGCAAATTGCTGGATTTCCGCGCCATTTGAGCCAGCATACGGGTGGTTTTGTGATCACCAAGGGGCCTTTGGATGCCCTGGTTCCCATCGAAAACGCGGCCATGGAGGACCGCACGGTGATCGAATGGGACAAGAACGACCTGGACGCCATCGGTATTTTGAAGATCGACGTCCTGGGCCTCGGCATGCTGAGCTGTATTCGCAAAGCCTTTGAGCTGATCGAACGTCATCATGGGCGCAGCCTTACCCTCGCCAATATCCCCGCCGGCGATACGGAAACCTACGATATGCTCTGCCGTGGCGATTCCCTCGGTGTTTTTCAGGTGGAAAGCCGCGCCCAGATGAATATGCTACCGCGCCTCAAGCCGCGCTGTTTCTATGATCTGGTGATCGAGGTGGCGATTGTCCGCCCGGGCCCCATCCAGGGCGACATGGTGCACCCCTATTTGCGCCGCCGGAATGGCGAGGAAAAGGTGACGTTTCCGTCGCAGGAACTGGAAGCAGTGCTCGGCAAGACCATGGGCGTGCCGTTGTTCCAGGAACAGGCCATGAAAATCGCCATCGTCGCCGCCGGTTTCACGCCGTCCGAAGCCGATGGGTTGCGACGCGCCATGGCCACCTTCCGCCGTTCCGGCACCCTACCCCTCTATCAGGAGCGGCTGGTCCAGGGCATGGTCAAAAACGGCTACCAGGCGGACTTCGCGGAGCGTTGCTTCAAGCAGATCGAGGGTTTCGGCGAATATGGGTTTCCGGAATCCCACGCCGCCAGCTTTGCGCTTTTGGTCTATGTGTCGGCCTGGCTCAAATGCCACTACCCGGCGGCCTTTGCCGCCGCGCTCCTGAACAGCCAGCCGATGGGTTTCTACGCCCCCGCCCAGATCGTGCGCGATGCCCGCGAACATGGGGCCGAAGTACGCGCCGTCGATGTGAATGACAGTGATTGGGACTGTACCTTGGAAGTGGCCGAAGCCAGCGGCAATGAGAACGCCTGGCGCCACGCTGACGACGCTCACATGGCGCTGCGCTTGGGCCTTCGCCAGATCAAAGGGCTGGCTGAGGATGCCGCTGACCGGCTTTGCGATGCCCGCGACGGCGGCTATGACCATCTGGAGGAGCTAAAAAGCCGCGCCGGGCTGGGGCGCGGGCCTTTGGAAAAGCTGGCCCGCGCCGACGCGTTTCAGTCCATTGGCCTGGACCGGCGCCGGGCCTTGTGGGTGGTCAAGGGATTGGTCGACGAAAAACCCCTGCCCTTGTTCGATTACGCCCTGGGGCGCGGCCCGGAGCACCAATTCCGGCGCGAGCCGGCGGCCCTTTTGCCAGATATGAGCACCGGCGAACAGGTGGCCGACGATTATCTGGCGCTGCGCCTGTCTTTGCGCGCCCATCCCATGCAGCTTTTGCGCCCCCATTTCGATGCCGACAAGATGCTCACCTGCGCCCAATTGGCTGACACCAAACCGGAAAGCCTGGTGCGTCTGGCCGGTGTGGTACTGATCCGCCAGCGTCCGGGCAGCGCCAAGGGCGTTGTTTTCGTCACCATCGAGGATGAGACCGGTATCGCCAATCTGATTGTCTGGCCGCACAAGATGGAGCGCTACCGCCGCCAGGTGCTCGGCGCACATCTGATGGGGCTGGAGGGGCGCCTGCAGCGCGAAGGCATCGTCACCCATGTCATTGCCGAGCGGGTGTTTGATCTTTCCCACCGGCTGGGCTGGCTGACCGATGCGCCGCCCGCCGATGGCTTGCCGATTCTTGGGGGCCGCAACATCCCCGCCCACATGGACCGCCCCAGAAAGCTGGTGCCCGGATCGCGGGATTTCAAATAAGGCAATATTTGGCAAGAACCAGCCGATATTGGCCAGTGATGCTGGTGGGCCCGGGCATCGTTGTTTACCACAGTAGCCGCACGCTTGTAGGATACCGTATGAGCTTAATCGGGTATAATTACTGAACAGACCAGTTGGGGTACCATGAGCCCACTACTGCGCATAACGTTTACACTGATTTTGGTATTGGCTTTGGCCGTCGCCGCGATGGCCATTCCTGAACGCCAGGATATTCTGGCGGGCGCCATCGGCATCGTCCTCGTGCTTCTATTTCCCATCTGGATGGTCGGCAACAAGATGATCAAGCAAGGGCTGCAAGGGGCCAAGAACCCGGCGCGAATCGACCGTGAGGCAAAACAGCTTATCGACATTATAACCAAGGCATTCGACGAAGGCGGCCGCGATACGATCGGGAGCAACACGCAAAAAACCATCGTCTCGACAATGCGCGACATCAAATCCGGCCAGATCAAAAATGCCGGCGCGGCGGCCAAGGGTTTTTCGGCTATTCGCGCGCGCAAGTTCAAAACGGCGCGCAACCCAAAGGAAATCACCGCCACCCTGGCCCGGTATTACTTACTGGCCGGTGACAAGACCGACGATGGCGAACGCGCCCGCATGCGCATCAACAACTTCATCGCCGGCATCCAGGACAAGACCCTGGATGCAAAGCCTAAAAAGGCCTAGCTGCCGGGCTTTGGCACCACCAGCACTTTTTCGGTTTTGTAGCGGCCTTCGCATTCATCGACGGACTTTTTGACAATGGCGGCCTTCATGCCGAGGTCCATTTTCAGCCACTGGGCTTTATGATCCTCCGAAACGCCGACTTCGGTCAGGGTTTTGGCCAACATGTCATGGCGGATCATGAACACCTCATCGGTAATGAACAGGTGCTGGTGGGCGCGCATGGGCGCCCGGCCGCAATAGATCGCCGGCTTTCCGCCGAATAAATCGGCCATGAAATCGGTTTGCTGATCTTCCAGATGCCACCGCTCCATGCCGACGAAAAAATCTTTCAGCCAGGGATGGGACAGAAGCTTGTCGTATAAGTTTTTGTGCACCCGTTTCACTACGGCCTTGCCACCAACTTCATCAAGAAATACTGCGTCCATTAACTACGAGTCCTGTTTACTGTTCACTCTGCGGATCGCGCGGCAATTTGCGCAAATCTTTTAGCTCATAGGGGTCCAGATAGATGTCGGCGAGGGCAGCGCCGGCACCGAGGGCGCGCGTCTTGGCGCTATGCACCATGGGTGGATAGCCGCACAAAAAGACGCGCCAATCGGCCAGATCGGCGTGTGCTTCAAAGGCCACATCATCGGCTCTGCCGGGACTATAGGCTCCGCTCTCCCCAGCGCCGGAAACGCAGCCGTTAAAATGGAAATTCTCGTGCGCCGCCGCCAATTGGCGAAGTTCGCCGGCCAAGTAAAGACCGGATTCTGTGCGGCTGCCGTGATAGAGCCGGATCGCGCCCGTGTGGCCGGACGCCAGCGCATCCCTGGCGATACCTATGAGCGGCGCCAATCCGGTACCGTTGCCGATCAGCAGCATGGATTGGTCGGCGCGCCCCGGCTGATAAAAGCAATTGCCCGACGGCCCCTGGATGCCGAGATGATCGCCGGGATGCAATTCATCCATAATCCAGTTGCTCATTTGTCCTCTATCGAGGCGCTTGACGTGGAATTCCAGAAGGCCGTCGTCTAGACTCGGTACGCTGGCCAGCGAATAGGCCCGCGCCAAACCGTCTTCCCGGCGCAAATTGAGGAACTGCCCGGCCCGGTAATAGAGCGGCGTTGTCGGGCTAAGGAATATACGCCGGATATCCGGGCCTAGGCTCTGGATTTCCTGGACCACCGCCGGGCTGAACAGATCTTCGTTGGCGATCAAGGAAACATGGATATCGGCTTCCGGCTTGCAGACGCAGGGCAGAAAATGGCCCTGATCGGCCAGGGACTGGCGCAAACCATCCTGAGAATCGGCAGGCACGTCACCATCCACCGCTTGCATCACGCAGGTGATACAGACACCCATCTTACACGAATGGGGGATGTCCTGGCCGTTTTCCAGCAGGGCTTCGAGGACGGTTTGGCCCTCGGCCACGGGAAACACCTGATTGTAATATTCGACACTTGCCATTTAGATGAATTTTAAAGGCTGTTGTGGCTGCCGTCACACAGCGCCCCACTTTTGCTCGCCTTGCAGCCGCAAAAGGACATTTTTTTGGTCGCCGTGGCGGTGTATTCCACCGGCGTGATTCCGGTGCCGGCGTGGCTGCCGTCACAAAACGGCTGCGCGGCGGATCGCCCACAGGCGCACCATTGATATTTTTTGCCTTCCTCGACGGCGGCAAAATAGGGAAACGCCTGCGGCGCTATGGGATCAGCCATTTTTCAACTCCAATTGTAAACCTACAGACTATCTTGGCATTGGAGCCGGGTTTTTCAATGTGTGGGAAGATACCCAGGCGTGTGCGGGTTATCCTGGGCGAGCCCGCCGGCGGCCTCATGGAGCATCAAATAGGCGTCGTTGCAGCTCTCGGCGGAAAAGTCCGAAGCTTTTTGCGAACCCGTGGCTGCGCAGGAAAGCTCGATGTGCCGCTCCAAATCCGCGTGGATCTTGATCAATTGGTCGTTTCGTTCGGTCATGACGGAAATCTCCTTCTGTAAACGTAAATTTTGGTCCCTAACCTATCTAAATCGGCTGGCCGTTAGGCTTGAGCCGTGCCTTAACCCACACCTTGCCCTCGCCGACCAGGCTGCTTTTTCCGTTGGGCATGGTCATGATGATGGTCCAGGTGGCGCCGTCGGGAGAGGTGAACAACTCGAACACACCGCCGTTCGACGCGAGGCCCAATGCCTTGGCGCTTTCACCGTGTTTTTCGCTCAAGGTTTTCACCACATCTGTGCGGTCGGCAACGATGCCGTCCTGGGCCGTGGCTAAGCTAACCGGCACCGCAACGCCGATCGCCACAATTGCACTGGCTCCGATGACGCGGGCCGTTCTGGAAACTGATATTTGGTTAAACATGGTATTTTCTCCTTCCATCATCACTGCTTAGCTCATCTTGGGTCTCAATATAGTGTTATTGGAACAATCGTTCTGTTAAGTGCTTCACACTGGCAGCGATATTTCCGAACCCGGGTTTCAAATCGTTGTGATAGCGGCCCTACAGAAGCCCCATTTTCGGCGGTATTGTGGGCTATATTGAAAAAGTTCTGATTTGGGCGCCCCGCCTTTGGAATGCAAAGCGTCATCCAGCGTTTATAGTAAATCCACCGGATTCACCAAGCAGCGGCCACGACAGTTTCACCCGCGCTATTGGAAAGCGATTTCGCCATGCCAATATTCTATGCCCTAGGTCTACTGTTATTGGCGCTGCTTGTTCTGCCAGGCCGCGCTTCCGCCAATCACCTGAGCGCCCCCGACGATCCGGTCGCCAGCCACAGTCGCAATCTGGCTTTCGGCGAGGTCGAGAAAATCCGTGCCGCCCTGGCTTTTTTGCAAAACCGGGGCAAGACGGACGTAGCGGCGGCGCTGATCGTTGCTTTGCGCTATCGCACCGGCATGGACACTGAGATTGCCGACGTCCTTACCGCCTTGACCGGGCACGAAGCGGCCAATTGGGCAGAATGGCTGGAATGGCAGCAGGACCACCCGGAAATCGACTACCATCCGAGTTTTCTGGACATAAAGCGGGACACCCTGGCCCGCATCGATCCCCGCTATCTTGTGTTTTTCCGCAACGGCTGGGATCAACCCGAAGACATGCGCATCCGACTGGAGGAGATCGTCTGGGGTGGGCCGCCAGCCATGGACGGCATTCCGGCCCTCAATCATCCCAAAATGATCGCCGCCAAAGACGCCGGTTACATGGCCGAAGACGATCTCGTCTTCGGCATCCAGATCAACGGCGATACCAGGGCCTATCCCTTGCGCATCATGGGCTGGCACGAAATGTTCAACGACGTTATCGGCGGCGTTCCGGTGGCGCTGGCCTATTGCACCCTGTGCGGCTCAGGCATCCTCTATGAAACCAAGTTGCCGGGGCGGGCCAAGCATATAGTGTTTGGCTCGTCCGGAATGCTCTACCGGTCCAACAAACTAATGTTTGATTGGGGCAGTTTCAGCCTGTGGAACCAGTTTACCGGCGAGCCGGTGGTCGGGCCGTTGGCCAAATCTGGCCTGCGCCTGAAAACCCGCCCGACGGTGGTCATGACATGGAAGGATTGGCGCCAGCGCCACCCGGACACGCGCATCCTGTCATTGGATACCGGCTACAAACGCGATTACGGCTCCGGCGTCGTCTACAAGGACTATTTCGCCAGCCCCGAATTGATGTTTCCGGTCAGCGTGCGAACCAAAAAGAACTTCCGCAAAAAGGATTACATTTTCGGTATTCGCGATCTGGGTCTGGCCAAGGCCTAGCCGCTGTCGGCGTTTAAGGATCGCCGATTGATCAACGACCAAATCGGAGATCGCAAGATCGTACTTATTGGCGATTCTACATCGCGCACAGTCCGGGCATTCGAGCGGAAAAGTATAATATTTCAATCTCTTATTGGCGATAGCTTAAAGACCACTTCGGGCAAATTTTGGAAGATCAATGAGGCCAATCTGATCGGCCCACAGGGAGAAAAGCTGCGCCGGATTGCTGGCGTCCTGTCCTACTGGTTTGCCTGGGATAATTATACGGGCCTCAAAAGCGAATATTATAAATCCAAGTAATTGAAGCACTGCTAGCCGATATTGGTCATTCCGTCATCAGCGCCCGCCAAGCCTGAAACTGCTTTCGCATAGGAAGCTCGCTCGTACCAACCGCCCGAAAGCCGCCATCATCCTCCGCCACATCGCCCTCAGCGCCGCGTGCGAAATAGACCCAATCGGACCCTTGGGCGGTCAATCCCTGCTGTTGGCGCTCGTAGATATCGAAGTCATCCGATTGGATAATCGACGCCGGCGATTGCACCGTGTTCAGATAGACAATCGCGTCCCTGTTCATCTCCTCGGGCGCCCCCTTCATCTGAAACGCGAAGATACGGACCTCGCTATGGTCCACGGTAATTGGATCGACGATTTTCACATGTTGAAAGGAGGTCTGAAAATTAAAATTTGGATACAGCAAATTATTATGACGGCTGACATTCAATATTTCCTGGGCGCGCTCAGGCCCGTGCTTTTCTTCAAGCGCCGCCTTGTAGCGGAGGTATATATCCCCATCGGGTTCCGCGCCGGGCGCCAATGATCCCATATAGCCGTGGCCGTCCCCGTTGGCCCAGACACCGGTCTTGTTCCAAAATTCGCTTGAGGCGCCGAAGGCATTCAGAACCCTGTTTGCCGCCCTGGCGGTGACATAGTCACTGCCTGGCTCCATGCCCCGGGCGGCGCTGGACGCCGCAACGTGGGCAAACCTCGGATGATCCAGATCGATCATGTTCTCAACCCAGAACTTCCAATTGGCATCGAATTGCTGTTTGAAGCCACCGCCCGTAAATGCGATTTCGCCTTCGGGCGCCCGGTCGCAGATATCGTCGATACCGGCTTTCATCGGCCCCAGGTTTGGCATCAAATCGGCACCCCCGGGCGTCAGATTTGCAAATACAAAACCCCGATAGCTGTCCACGCGCGCGACCTTGGTCAGCCCCATGCGCTCTTCATCAAGATCGAAATCCTTGGCGAAAACGTCCCGGAGCGGCTCGGTCAGCAACGTCCCGTCGGTCCGGTAGGTCCAGCCGTGATACGGGCAGCGAAACTGTTTGGTGTTTCCTCTGTCTAGGGCGCACAAGCGAACCCCGCGGTGGCGGCATCGATTGATCAATACTTTAATCTGTCCATCACCGTGCCGCACCATGATAACTGGCTGGCGGCCAATACGGGTGGTAACAAAATCACCGATGGACGCCACTTGGGATGCGTGGCCAATCCAAATCCAGGAACGCCCGAATATCCGCGCCATTTCCAGATCGAATATCCCGGGGGCGGTATAGACATCCCGGTGGACGCGATCGGCTTCTATCAGCTTGTCTATTTGGCTCGCACAATGCTCAGACATAGGTCTCTTCCGAATTGGGCCATGGGTGCCCGTAAATTTGGCGCCCGCAGATTAAGCCGGCGCTGCGGAACCTAAAAAAGGATCGCGATGCCGCGGAACGCCGCATCACAATTGATAAGGCGCACGGTTTTTGAGGCCACCATCAGCCCGCCTTTGACGCGGCGCAGTCGGTGGTCCGAGGTGCCGCCGAACGCCCGTTGCCGTCCGGCGCGATATTCCAGCATTTGAAATTGGGATGTCACCGAGTACTCTCGGGCCTGTTCATCCAGCGCATCGACCATGATATTGCCGGCCATATGGGACGTGCGGGACGGCGGAACCTGCGCGTGCGCGTCCGGATGGCGCAATCGGCGAACCCGGACCTCCATCGAAGGCTTATCGTCATAGATAATCGAGACGCTATCGATCGGGCTGGTCTGGTCCGGTGCCGCCGGGACCCAGTAGACTGCATCGTCAGTGTACAAAGCCGCCCATTCCTCGAACCGGCGCTCGTCAAGCAGACGGGATTCGTAATAAATAAATGCCTCGATCTCGCGAAATACTTCCAGATCGAGGCGCGCTGCCGGTTGCTGTGCCATAGGATGACGTTATCCGCGTTTATTACCAAGGATCATGGAAGCGTGAGAGTACGGGAGGGGCGCTCCATTGGTTGGATATTCGGGGAGATAATGTTTTCTTACCCAACTTTCGATTTTCCATCACCAGGGCGGTGGATAGGGGCCGATTGCCCACATCTCGTAATATACAATGTTTACCGAGTTGGTCATTAAAAACCAGCAGACAATTTAAGGGGCCGGCTGCGGCAATCCGGCTTCAGCAGAAAACCGTCAGCCAGAATTAAATTCAAATTTATTTCCGGCGGCGCTTGCGCTGTGCGAATTTTAAACTATATCAGAAAAGAACATTTCATGAAAATACTGCAAAGAAGATAAAATGGATACATCGAATTTCGATATGGAAACCGCGCTCAATTCCCGCCACGAGGCCTTTGCCCAGGCCTATGCGTCCGGAGCCACCGGCGCGGATGCGGCGCGCCGAGCCGGTTATTCACCGGCGGGTGCCGCCAGCCGGGCCAGCGAATTGCTGCAACGCACCGACGTGGCGGAACGCTTGGCACAATTGAGCGCCGAGGCGGCGAGCCAGAGTACCCAGGCAGCGAACGCACTTTTGGACAAGCTGGAGCCGCTCTATGAGAAGGGTCTGGAGAATGATGACACGGACGCGGTGCTGCAGGTGGTGGAGTTGCAGGCGCGTATTCTGGGGCTGGTCCACGGCGGCGCCACCATCCGGCCACGCGGTTTCGGCGGTACCCAAGAGGCCGTCCATACCAGATTACGGCATGAGGACTGTCTCGATTTACTGGATTAGATGAAAACCGTTAAGAACCGTTATAAAGCGTTAAGTTTGCTCGTGAACCGGTATGGCCGTTTCGGCTGAAATATGTCGCATATTCTTCCCAGCCCGCATAGATGGACTGGACAAAACCGTCCCATGCACGACTATTGGCCCGGTTCTCACCACCTGCCTGCATAAGGATTTTAACCCAGTTGGCTACAGATTCAGCTTCCAAAGCCCCCGGCCACGGCAAGCCTTCCGGCTGGGTCGCGTTCCAATATGCCGATTTTCGGAATTTCTTCCTGGCCCGCTTCATCAGCCGCCTGGCGGTGGAAATGCAGATCACCGCGGTCGGCTGGCAGGTCTATAACCTGACCGGCCAGCCCCTTGATCTGGGGCTGATAGGGCTCGCCCAAATCGCGCCGTTTCTGATCCTGTTTCCGCTCGCCGGTATGACCGCCGACCGTTTTCCAAGGGCGCGCATCATTTCGATTTGCGTATTTTCCGAAAGCCTGTGCGCGGCGGCGTTTTTCGTGCTCACCCTGATGGGCGTCATCTCTTTTCCGGTAATGTTGGCCATTTTGGCCTTGTTCGGGATATCGCGCGCCTTCCAGACTCCGGCGGAACAAGCCATCGTGCCCTTGCTGGTACCGCACAAACATGTGGCCAACGCCATTGCCTGGACCTCGGTTTCCGGCCAGACGGCGCGCATCACCGGGCCCGGCATAGCCGGCCTGATGATTATCGCCGGCGAGCAATGGGTCTATGGATCGGTGGTCATTTTGATGGTCGGGGCCACGGTGTTTGCCATGATGATCCGCGCCAACACGCAGATCATTTCTTCCGATCCAATCAGCTTTGCCACCGTGTTCGCAGGGCTCCGCTTTATATTTTCGCGGCAAATCGTGCTCGGCGCGATTTCGCTGGATTTGTTTGCAGTGCTGCTTGGCGGCGCGACGGCGTTGCTGCCGATCTACGCCAAGGACATATTGGAAGTGGGCCCGGTTGGCTTCGGCATCTTGCGTGCCACGGTGACCGTCGGCGCGCTCGTCGGCGCCCTTTATTTTACGCAGGCCCCGATCCAGCGCCGCGCCGGCATCAAACTGCTGGGCTCGGTGGCGGCGTTTGGCGCGGCGACCATTGTATTCGGCATCTCGGAAAGCTTCTGGCTGACTTTGGTGATGCTGTTCATTATCGGTGCCACGGATTCGGTCAGCGTCTTTATCCGCAACTCAATTGTCCAGATCGTGACCCCCGACGAAATCCGAGGCAGGACCAATGCCGTGAACTCGGTTTTCATCGGCGCGTCCAACGAATTGGGCGAGTTCGAGTCCGGTGTGACCGCCGCCTGGTGGGGCGTTGTGCCCTCGGTTGTTGTCGGCGGCATCGGAACCATTTGCGTTGCGCTTGCTTTTGCGAGAATATTTCCGCAATTGAGGGATGCGGACAGCCTTGTGCCTGAAGACCTGATCCGCAATTATCGTTAATGGAATATAAGATCCGATGAAATACAGAAAGCTTGGCCGCACCGGCGTGGACATTTCCGAATTGGTGTTTTCCTGCGCCGAGACCGCCGGTATGATGACGGCCGGCAACTATGACAATGCACGCGATGCGGTCAAACGGGCGCTCGATGCGGGCATCAACTGGTTCGACACCTCGCCCTCGGTGACCGGCGGCGAGGGCGAAGAAATTCTGGGCCGCATCTTAAAGGAGCTGGATGCACACCCTTATATTTCGGCCAAGGTGGAGATTAACCCGGGTGCCGCCGAAGACATTACCGGCCAGGTGGAGCACGCCCTGGAGCAAACCCTTAAGCGCCTGCAGATCGATCAGATTGATCTCTTTCAGCTGCACAATTGGATCGATGGCGCGACCGGCGATCGCGCCTTGAACGTCGAAAGCGTGCTTGGGCGCGAAGGCGCCATCGCCGCCATGGAAAGCCTGCGCGAACAGGGTATGCTGAAATGGATCGGCGCAACGGCGCTTGGCGATACCGGCCTGTCGCGCCGCCTGATCGAAAGCCGGCGCGTCGATACGGCTTTGGTCTATATCAATATGATCAACCCGTCGGCGGCACACCGAGACCCCTTGCGCACATTGGATGCGGCCATGCCCAAAGCCAGCCGCGGTCAGGACTTCACCGGCGTCCTCGATTGCTGCGCCGAATACGATGTCGGCGTGATCGCCATCCGCATCCTGGCCGCCGGCGCCATCATCGGCGAGACCAGGCATTACAAAGACCGCATCGTCACCAAGGACACCAATGTGGAGGATGTTGCCTTCAAGGCCGGCGCCATCCGGGAATTGCTCGGCGACAGCCAGGGCAGCTTGGCGCAGGCGGCGATCCGGTTTGTCCTTGCCCACCCGGCAATCGCATCGATCAATTTCGGCGCGCGCAACCTCGATGAGTTTGAAGACGGGCTGGCGGCAGTGGAAATGGGGCCCTTGCCGGAAGACGTCATGGCCGAGTTGGACGCGCTGTTTCACAGCAACTTCGGCCGCGACTGAATTTCAATTATAGGAGCCGCCATGGAGTATGCGCGCCTCGGGCGGACCGACGTTCAGATTTCCCGCCTGATTTTCGGCTGCGGCATGATCGGCGGCATCATGGTCAATGCCGAGCCGAGTACCATGCGCGCCGTCGTCAAGGGCGCGCTGGATGCCGGCATCAACTGGTTCGATACCGCCGCCCTTTATGGGGCCGGCAAGTCGGAGGAAAATCTGGGCGAAGTGCTGCGCGAACTGGATGCAGCGCCCGGCATCTCCACCAAATTCCGGGTTAAGGCCGAAGACGGTGATGTCGCCGGTCAGGTGGAGCGGGCGTGCCTACAAAGCCTGGCGCGTTTGGGCATGGAGCGCGTCGATCTGTTGCAGCTGCACAACAACATATTGGCGGAGCCCTCCGACAAGGGCGTTACGCCGGATCAGATATTGGGGCCGGGCGGCGTGGTTGAAGGGCTGAAACGGTTGCAGGACAAGGGTTTGATCAAGTGGCTGGGTATCACCGCCATCGGCGATGCCGGCGCCTGCGCAGAGGTGATTGGCTCCGGCGCCATCGATACCGCTCAGGTCTATTACAATATGATCAATCCTTCTTCGGGTTTCTCCGCTGATAAGGCCGATGCCCCCCTTGTGGGCGGCGGTCATAATTTCTCCGGCATTCTGGATGCTTGTGCGGCTGGCGACGTTGGCGTTATCGCCATCCGCACATTGGCGGCGGGCGCGCTGGCCTCCGACAGTTACGAAGGCCGAGGGGTGATCACTAGGGATTCGGAGCCCGATGACGAGCGCGCCAAAGCGAAGGCCGTGTTTGATCTTTTGGGCGATACCCATGGCACAGCTGCGCAGACGGCGCTGCGTTTCGCCCTCGCCCATCCGGCCATTGCCGGCATCGATTTCGCGGTCGCCGAGATTTGGCAAATGACGGAGGGATTGAAATCCATCGAACTCGGCCCGCTGCCGATCGAGGCCCAGGCCGCAGTGCTGGAATTTTACGAAAGCAATTTCGGGTCGGGCTAATCGGGCGTGAACACTTCGATCTTGTCTCTGACGCCGCGCAATTCCTGGGCGCCCATGCTGTGCCAGCCGCCGCTTAGATGTTCGACTACTTGGTCCGATGCCAGCACCGATACGCCCAAGGTCTTGCACATGGACTCGATCCGCGCCGCTTCGTTGGCGGCGGCTCCGATGACCGTGAATTCGATCCGCTCCTGCGTGCCGATATTGCCATAGGTGACATCGCCGAGATGCAATCCGATGCCATAGCCCAACGGCGGATAGCCAAATCCCTGGCGTTTGACGTTAAGCACGTCCATGCGTGCTACCGCGTCTGCGACCGCCGCCTCGGCCTTGGCGCAGGCTTCGGCCGCCGTTGCGCCATCTTTGGACACCGGGAATATGGCCAGCACCGCATCGCCGATAAAGCGCAGCACCTCGCCGCCGCCATCCAGCACAGCGCCGGCCATGCATTCGAAATAATCGTTGAGCAGCGCCAGGAAGGCTTCGCGGCTCATGGAATTGGCGAGCGGCGTCGAGCTGCGCAAATCGCAGAACCAGATCACCGCGTGCACGTCCTGGCCGTCGCCGCGCTGGATTTGGCCCTTCAGCACTTTCTCCCCCGACTGATGGCCGAGATAGGCATCCAGAAGATTGCGCGCCGTCCGGGTCAGAGCATAAATTTCGGCGATCCGGGTCAGGGCCGGGCGCAGGATTTCGAGGGCTTCTATCTCGGCCTCGGTAAAGCCACCTTCCTGAGTTGTCGTATAGCTGGCCGCATGAATCTCGCCATTGATGAAATCCAGCGGATGGATCACGTAATCGGTCACCCCCTCGCCTCGCAAATCTTCGAGGATCGGATAATCCATCGCACAATCGGCATCACCCAAGCGCCGTCGGATCGGCTCACCGTCCCGAAACACTCGGTATATGGGGTTTTTGAGGTACAAGTCCGACTTCATCATCTCGTAGGATGCCTCGCCCACTTCCACCTCGGTCCAGCCCTGGCGCCAGAAAAAACCGCGCCCGGCGACGTTGGGATGCAGGGTGGTGACGAACACGGCGGCGCGGTAGATAGGCAGGCCGCAATCGGTCAATCGCTGGCACAACTCCAGCAATACGTCTTGCGGCGCATGCACCGACTTAGCACCATCCATCAGCCAATCGAGCACCGATTGAACGTCCAGCGATTTGCTCATACCGTTCCCCTATCCCGAATATGGTTGAACGGTCAGGGTAGCCTATTTCCGGGCCGCCTGTCAGCTAATAGGCCGGCACGCCAGCGTCGATTTCGGCGGACCAGGCATTGATGCCGCCGGTCAGGTTGAGGGCGTTCTCATAACCGTTGGCGTGCATCCATTGCACCACCTGCGAAGAGCGCCCGCCCACATGGCACATGACTACCAGCGGCTGCTCCTTGGGCACCTCGTCCAGCCGGTCCAGCAATTCGCTCATGGCGATATGCAGGGCACCTTCGACGGCGCTCTGGTCCAGCTCCTGGATTTCGCGGATATCCAGCAAGGTATGTGCCTCACCCGCCTTGCGCATGGCATCTAATTTGTGAACGTCAATTTCCACAGGTTTTACTCACTAATGTTGCGAATGGTTCTTAACAATACAGTAACCCCCCAAACCGGCGCCGCCAAGGTTTGATTTATGGCGGTTGAACAGGGAAACTTAGGCCTTCCCAAATACGGAGAGACCCATGAACGCGAACGTCCAATCGACAAGCGACTACGATCACGGCTTCAAGGCGATCCACGATCACGAACTGCCCTGGCAGGACGGCGCCGACAACGAGCTGTTGAGCCTGCCCAAGGGGGTCGAGGTCAAGGTCCTGGCCCACGACAAGGCGATGGGACGGATCGATATGAAGGTGCGCTTTCCCGCCGGCTATGTGGAGCCCGAGCATCTGCACAAAAGCTGGCATTCGATCTGCGTGCTTAAGGGGCGCATGTGCGTCGCCGGCAAAGACCTCCGGCCCGGCGATTATGTGTTCGGCTGGGACGCGCTGCACGGGCCTTATGAATATCCCGATGGCTGCGAGGTGTTCGTGGTCTTCATGGGCGACGGCATTCAGCACCAATGGGACGCGGACAAACACGCGGCCCATGCAAAAAGCTGGACACCGGAAACCGACGACGGCAAGGCGGCGGCCGGCACCGATCCGTCATGAGCGACGAACAGGTCCAGGTCCAGGAACGCAGCACTCCCTACCGGGGTTTCATGCGCCTGGATGTGTACCGGCTGCGCCATCATGATTTCAACGGCGGCTGGAGCATCGATCTGTCCCGGGAAGTGTTGGAGCGTGGCAACGCGGTTGCCGTCCTGCCTTACGACCCAGACCGGGACGAGGTGGTGCTGATCGAGCAATTTCGCATCGGCGCATACACCGCAACCGAAGCCTCGCCTTGGCAGATCGAAATTGTCGCGGGCATGATCGAAACCCACCAATTGGCGGAAGAGACCGCGCACCGGGAAACCCAGGAAGAAACCGGCCTGGCCCTTTATGAGCTAGAGCCAGTGCATCATTACTTGTCGAGCCCGGGCTGCACGTCGGAGAGCATCCGCATGTATTGCGGGCGCGTCGATGCAGCGGGCGCCGGTGGACTATCGGGCGTCGCCCACGAGGGCGAATATATCCGCGTCTTCACGGTCAGCTCCGAAGAAGCATTTGCCATGCTGGATGCGGGGCGCATCGAAAACGGCATGACCATCATCGCCCTGCAGTGGCTGAAACTGAACCGAGAAAGGCTTCTCGAAACCTGGTTGGATAACTGATGCATGAACCAACCGGGCGTGCTTGATCCGTTGCTACGCGCCCGTTAATCTCTCGCACATCACCAAAACAACTGAGTGCCGTTTATGGACGTCCGACAAGGATTTAGAGATACAGTCGGCAACACGCCGTTGATCCGGCTTAAAGAGGCTTCCGAAAATACCGGCTGCGATATCTATGGGAAAGCCGAGTTTTTGAACCCCGGCGGCTCGGTCAAGGACCGCGCCGCGCTCTATATCGTCAAGGATGCCGAGGACAAGGGCTTGCTGAAACCCGGCGGCGTCATTGTCGAGGGCACCGCTGGAAATACCGGCATCGGCTTGGCGCTGGTTGGCTGCGCGTCGTCCTACCGGACCATCATCGTTATTCCCGATACTCAGGCTAAGGAGAAAAAGGACATGCTGCGCCTGGCCGGCGCTGATTTGCGCGAAGTGCCGGCGGTTCCTTATCGAGACCCGGAAAACTATGTGCATGTGTCCGAGCGTATTGCCAAAGAGATCGCGGAATCTCACCCGCATGGCGCCATTTGGGCCAACCAGTTCGACAACGTCGCCAATCGGGACGCCCATTACCATGGCACCGGGCCGGAGATTTGGGATCAACTGGACGGCAAGGTCGATGGCTTTACATGTTCGGTCGGTACCGGCGGCACCTTGGCCGGGGTCGCGATGGCGCTGAAAGAGCGCAACGCGGACGTCAAAATCATGCTCTCCGATCCCATGGGCTCGGCCCTCTACGGCCATTACGAACACGGTGAATTGAAAGCCGAGGGCTCATCGATCACAGAGGGCATCGGCCAGGGGCGGATCACCAAAAACCTGGAAGGCGCGCCCATTGACGGCGCCTATCAAATCCCCGATGAAGAAGCTCTACCCTACATCTTCGATCTTTTGAAATATGAAGGCCATTGTCTGGGCACGTCATCGGGCATCAACATTGCCGGCGCCGTGCGCATGGCAAAGGAGCTTGGACCCGGCCACACCATCGTGACCATCTTGGCCGACTACGGCACCCGCTACCAAAGCAAATTGTTCAACGTCGAATTCCTCAAGGAAAAGGGCCTACCCTATCCCGATTGGATGGAGTAGCCAGCAATCATGGATTACACCAACCCCGATATTCTGGTCGAAAGCGGCTGGCTTGCCGACCGTCTCAGCAATGGCCAAGTGCGTATCATAGATGCCAGCTTCCATCTGGCCGCCGCCAAGCGCGATCCAATCGCTGAGTTTCACGACCGACACATTCCCAGCGCCCGCTTTTTCGACGTGGACAAAATATCCGACCCAAACGTCGATCTGCCGCACATGATGCCGAGCCCCGATATTTTTGCAGATATGGTGGGCCGGCTTGGAATCGGTAACGACCACCACGTCATTGTCTATGACGCCAATGGCGGCGGCATGGCGGCGATGCGCGCCTGGTGGATGTTCCGGGTGTTTGGCCATGCCAAGGTCTCGGTGCTGAACGGCGGGTTGGTCAAATGGCTGGCCGAGAACCGCCATTGCGAGAGCGGCCCCGCCGATATCGAAGCCGCCGTTTATACTCCAGCCGGTTTCAACGCAGCCCTGGTACGCTCCGTCGATCAGATCCGCGCCAATATCGATAACGCCGGCGATCAAGTTATTGATGTGCGCGCCAAGGGCCGTTTTGCGGGCACCGAGCCGGAACCCCGGCCCGGCATGCGCAGCGGCCATATCCCAGGCTCGCTCAACCTGCCGTTCGGCCAGCTTATGGATAAAGACGCGCACATGGTCATGCGCGGCGCTGGTGAATTGGCCAATATCATCGACGCCGCCGGAATCGACCGGACACGGCCCATCACGGCCAGTTGCGGCTCCGGCGTGACCGCCTGCGTGCTGGCTTTTGCGCTGGCCTTGATCGGTAAGGATGATGCCGCCGTTTACGACGGCTCCTGGACCGAATGGGGCGGGCGTGCCGATACGCCCATCGAGACCTGAAACCAATGAAAAACGGTAAGCGCCCACAGACCCGGATCGTCCACGCCGGCAGCGATCCCCAGAAACAAAGAGGCGCGGTTAATACGCCTGTCTACCGCGCCTCCACGGTGATATTCCCAACCGTGGCCGCCATGCGAAGTGGCGTCGAGAACCGCTTGGATACGGTTTTCTATGGCCGCCATGGAACGCCTTCAAGCTTCGCCCTGGAAGAGGCGGTTGCCGATCTGGAAGGCGGCTACCGCTCGGTGACGGCGCCATCGGGCCTCGCCGCCGTCACGTTATCGCTGATGAGTTTCCTCAAATCCGGCGATCATCTGTTGATGGTGGACAATGCTTACGATCCCAGCCGCCAGGTGTGCGAGCGTTTTCTCAAAGACTATGGTGTTGAAACAACCTTTTACGATCCCCTGATCGGCGCCGGCATCTCACAATTGATGCAAGCCAACACCAAGGTGGTGTTTCTGGAATCTCCGGGATCCCTCACATTCGAAGTCCAAGACATCCCGGCCATCGCCGAAGCGGCCCACAAAGGCGGCGCCAAGGTGATTTTGGACAACACCTGGAGCGCCGGGCAATTTTTGAAACCCTTCGCGCTTGGCGTCGATGTTTCGGTACAGGCGGCAACCAAATATATCGCCGGCCATGCGGATGTCATGCTCGGGCTGGTCACCACTGCGACGGAAGAGGATTGGCGAACGATCAAAACCCACGCCGGGTTTTTGGGGCTTTGCGCCGGCTCCGACGATTGTTATCTGGCTTTGCGCGGTTTGCGCACCCTGGATGTGCGCATGGAACGGCACCATGAGACCGGCCTCACCCTGGCCCGCTGGTTCCAGGAGCGCCCAGAGGTGAAGCGGGTTCTGCACCCAGCCCTACCAGACGATCCCGGCCACGCAATCTGGCAGCGGGATTTTACCGGTGCGTCGGGCTTGTTCGGCGTAATCTTGAACGAATACGCCCAAGAAAATGTCGAGGCCATGCTTGATGGCTTGGATTATTTCGCCATGGGCTTCAGTTGGGGAGGCTTCGAAAGCCTAATGATCCAGACCAATCCGGCACCGGCAAGGAGCACCGTCAAATGGGATGAGCCCGGCATCAGCCTTCGCATACATGCCGGCCAGGAAGACCCGGAAGATTTGATCGACGATCTGGAACGTGGCTTTGAGCGCCTGAACAGTGGTGAACGGTCATGAGCGAGCCGAAGCAAAATACCCGCCTCGTCCATGACGGCAGCCACCCTGAAGATAATTACGGAGTGGTCAATCCGCCTGTTTTTCGGGCCTCCACGGTGTCATTTCAGACTGTCGCGGCACAGGCTGAGGCACGCGCCGATGCCGATAATAATTTTGTTTACGGGCGGCGCGGCACACCCACATCATCCGCCTTTGAAGAGGCCGTGGCCAATTTGGAAGGCGGCGACAAAACCATCGCGGTTGGCTCCGGTCTGGCCGCAATCGCCTCGGCGATGCTGGCGTTCGTGTCGGCGGGCGATCATGTTCTGGTCTGCGATAACGGCTATTCGCCGACCCGCAACCTGTCGGAAAATTTTCTCAAACGCTTCGGCGTCGAGACCAGCTATTACGATCCCATGGACAGTACCGGCGTCAAGAATCACTTCCGGCCCAATTCCAAGGCCATATATCTGGAAGCACCTGGCTCGCACACCTTCGAGGTGATGGATGTGGGCGCCATCGCCGGCGCCGCCCGCGATGCCGGCATCAAGGTGGTCATGGATAACACTTGGAGCGCCGGCTACTTCTTCAAACCTTTCGACTTTGGCGTCGATGTGGCGGTGCAGGCGGCGACCAAATATCACGTCGGCCATTCCGACGCTATGCTGGGCGCGGTCACGGTCACTAAGGAAGATCAGGAAGTGGTTTTTGCATCGGCGCGGCAGCTCGGCCATCACGCCGCCCCAGACGATGCATATTTGGGCCTCCGCGGTATGCGCACCATGAGTGTCCGTATGGACCGGCACGAAACCAATGCGCTGAAAGTGGCCGAATGGCTGGCTGGGCGGGCGGAGGTTGATCAGGTTCTGCACCCGGCCTTTAAAAATTGCCCCGGCCATGAAAATTGGAAGCGAGATTTCTCCGGCTCCTGCGGCCTGTTTGGCGTGGTCATGAAAGAGGCGCCGGTGGAAGCCGTGCACGCGCTTATCGATACCCTCGAACTGTTCGGACTTGGCGGCAGTTGGGGCGGCTATGAAAGCCTGGTGTTGCCCACCAACGTCACGCGAACGGCAACCACTGCGCCGGGGCCCGGACCACTGGTCCGCTTTCATATCGGCCTCGAAGACCCCGATGATTTGATCGAAGATCTGGGCGCCGGGCTGGACGCCTTTAGCGCTGCTTGCTAGCGCCAAAATTTGGCGCCAACAGGCTGAGAATAAAACCAAACAAGGCGGCAACCACGATTGATGGCCCGGCGGGCGTGTCCAGGCTAAGAGAGCCGCCCAACCCGGCCACCACCGACAAGCCACCGATCAAGGCCGCGATGACTGCCATTTGTTCAGGCGTTCTGGCAAACTGGCGCGCCGCCGCCGCTGGAATGATCAGCAACGCGGCGACCAGCAGAATGCCGACCACCTTCATGGCGGCGGCCACCACCAACGCCATCACCAGCATGAATGTTAAATTGATCGTCTTCACCGGCGCGCCTTCGGCGGCAGCCAGATCTTCGTGCACCGTGATCGCCAGCAATGGCCGCCAGATGATCGCCAGACCGGCCAGCGCAATGGCGCCGACGCCATAGATCCAGATCAGATCGATGGCGGTGACCGCCAGGATATCGCCAAACAAATAGGCCAGCAGATTGAGCCCCGCCGATCCAGCAAAGGCGACCGCCACCAATCCCAGCGCCAGGGTGCCGTGGCTTATGATGCCGAGCATGGTGTCGCCGGCAATGGCACCCCGGCCCCGGATGCCGGCCAAGGCCAAGGCAACGCCGATGCAGGCGGCAAACACGCCGATTGTCAGATTAAAACCCGCCAGCAAACCAATGGCGATGCCGAGCAAGGCGGAATGGGCCAGGGTGTCGCCGAAAAACGCCATGCGCCGCCAGACCACGAACGCGCCCAGAGGCCCGGCGACGACAGCGACGCCGATGCCGGCGGCGACGGCGCGAATAAGAAACTCATCCATGATGATGACCGCTCCCGCTGTCCGAGTTTTCCGCCTGGCCGTCGAGCACGCGTCCGTCGAGCCCGTGGTGATGGTCGTGATGGTGATGATAGAGGGCAACGTTCTCAGCTCGCTCGCCGAACAAATTGAGGTAGCTGGGATCGCGGCTGACATCTTCGGGGTGGCCGGCGCAGCAGAGATGGCCGTTGATACAGATCACCCGATCCGTCGCTGACATAACCAGATGCAGGTCATGGGACACCATCAGGACGCTGCAACCATGGCTGTCCTTTAACGAGCCGATCAGCGCATAAAGCTCCGTCTGGCCGCCCACATCGACCGCCTGTACCGGCTCGTCGAGCACCAGCAATTCCGGTTTGCGCAACAATGCCCGAGCCAGCAGCATGCGCTGGAACTCGCCGCCCGAAACCTGGCTTACCTGTGTCCCCCATATGTCTTCGGCGCCGACTTCCTCCAGGGCTTGGCGGCATTCCGCCTGACTGACCCGGCCGCCGAGTGCCAGGAAGCGGTGCACCGGCAACGGCAAGGTAGGTGCGATCACCAGCCGCTGCGGCATATAGCCGATGCTGAGACCCGGAGACCGGGTCACGCTACCGCTATCGGGTTTGATGAGGCCGAGGATAGCGCGGATCAGCGTCGTCTTGCCGGCGCCATTGGGGCCGATCAGGCTGACCAGCTCGCCGGGCTCGATGGTCAGATCAATATGGCTGAGGATTTCGCGCGGCCCGGATTTGAAGCCCAAATCCCGGACTGTTACCAAACTGCTCATTGGACGTTGCACCCAGGACACAAGCCGGCCGCTTCGATGGTGCGCGATTGCAAATCGAACCCGAACCGCTTCGCCGAGCGTATAATGGCGCCGTCGACGCTTTTATCTTCCACCTCGATCGCATCGCCGCAATCGGTGCAAATTAGAAAAAACCCGCGATGCACCGCGTCCGGATGGGCGCAGCCGACAAAGGCGTTGAGCGATTGAATGCGATGCACCAATCCCTGTTCGAGCAAAAAATCGAGGGCCCGGTAAACGGTCGGCGGCGCCGCCGAGCGATGCTCCCGCTTCAATTGATCGAGGACCGCATAGGCGCCCACCGGACGGTGGCTCTGCCAGACTAGTTCCAGCACCCGTCGCCGCAAAGAAGTCAGCCGAGCTCCCTGGGTCAGGCAAACCGCTTCGGCGGCACTCAACGCGTCCTCGACGCAGGTATCGTGGTCATGCACCGAATTAAATCCGGTGCTGGCCAGGCTGGAACGCTCGGGCATTTGGTCCTCCTTCGATGGCGGGGATTGCAAATTGCTTTTGTTATAGTATTACCTTATCCGCAGAATGTTATAATATAATGAAATTTGCAAGTCAGCCCCACCCATGTTCCAATTTTTCACCCTACTCCTGCTCTCAATTCTTGGCTTCGCCGAAAGCGGTTTGGCGGCGCCCAAGGTGGTGACCAGCATTCTTCCCGTCCATTCCCTGGCCGCCGCCGTGATGGAGGGGGCCGGCAAGCCCCGGCTGCTTGTTCGCGGCGCCGCCTCGCCCCACGCCTACGCCATGCGCCCTTCCGATGCCCGCGCATTGGCCGGCGCTGATTTGATCTTCTGGATCGGGCCGGAGCTGGAAGGTTTTCTGGCCAAGCCGCTGGCGGCCTTGGCCAGTCGGGCGCGCATCATCCCGCTGTCAGCCGCGCCGGGTATCCGCCGAATGGAACGAGGGGGCGGCCATGGCGGAGACGATCAGCATCTCTGGCTCGATCCCGGCAATGCAGCGGTGATCGCACGGCGGATGATAACCATCCTCAAGGACCTGGATGGAAAAAACAGTGCCGCCTACAGCGCCAATGGCGCCGCCCTCCTCCGCCGCCTGAGCGGTTTGAGCAAACGAATTGAAAGCCGGCTCGCGGACGTCAAAGATCGCCCGTTCGTGGTCCTCCACGATGGCTACCGACATTTCGTGCAGCGTTTCGGGCTCTCCCAGGCGGGCGCGCTCAGCCTGAATGCGGAGTTGCCGGCGAGCGCCAACCGGCTGCGCGCCATCAAACGGCTGATCCGGACAGCCAATGTGGTCTGCGTATTCGGCGAAGCAAGGGGAGCGCCCAGACTGTTGCAGATCGCCGCCGAGGGTACCGGCGCCCGCACTGGCGAGCTGGATGCATTAGGGCTGGCTATCACGCCCGGCCCCGATGCCTATTTCCAATTGCTGACGGGCTTGGCTGGGGAATTCCGGCGCTGCCTGGGCGGGCGCGAATAGACGCGCCATTTAATTTTATGTCATTATTCGCCATGCGGATTTTCCAACCTATCCTCTTCGCGATGATCGTCGTGCTTTTGAGCGCCACCAGTTCCTTCGCCGCCGGTAATGGTAATTTCGCCGGCGCGGCATTCGCCTCGATGATCGATTGGCAGCGCGGTATTGTTCAAGAGATTGGCCGCATTCTGATCCTGGTCCGCGATGGCGCCTCGCTGATCGCGCTCCTCACCAGCGCCGCGCTGGCGTTTCTGTACGGCATGCTTTCGGAGTTGAGCTCCGGCCACGCCAAGCTAGTAGCCAGCGCCTACTTCGCCGGCCGCCCGGCCAAATTGGTGCAATCTTTCTGGATGAGCTGCCAGATCGGGCTAGTCAATGCCGGCGCCGCGGTGCTTCTGGTGGGCAGTGCCGATATTGGCCTTCGCCATTTATTCGGCGGCACCCCGGCCCATTCCATCTGGCTCCGCCTGGCCGCCTTCGCGGTGATCGGGGCCGCCGGTTTTTTCTTTGCGCTGCACACCGTTCAGGTCAAATTGTCCAATGAGGCCGAAGCAGTGGAAGCCGACGATGCGCGCCTCTCGCTCTATTCCCATTTCGGGCTAATCGGCGCCATGGGGCTGATCCCCAAGGCCGGCGCGGTACTGGTCCTGGTGTTCACATTCGCCAACGACATTTACGGCGCCGGGTTCATTTTGGCGGGCGCCGTCAGCGCCGGAATGGCAGCGACGGTGTTTATTTTCGCCGGCACCGGCATGATCATCCGCCGCATTGCCTTGGCGTTCGCCGATGAAGGCACAGCCGGAGCCGCATCCCTTGGCCTTGGCCTCCGGTTTATCGCGGCGCTTGCAATCCTCGTTGTCGCCATCAGTTTCAGCGCACTGGTTCTGATGGACCGCTATAGTTGACAGGCGCCGCTAGAAGACCGAATAAACAGGCAATTGATGAGGAGAAAATACCGTGGCGGAAGCAACGGCCAATACCATTGATCAGATCATCGCTGGGCTGACATTCGATCAGGCCGGCTTGATCCCATGCATCGCCCAGCAGTTCGATAGCGGCGAGGTTTTGATGCTGGCCTGGATGAACCGGGACGCCATTGCTGCTAGCCTGACCGAGGGCCGCGCCGTTTACTGGTCCCGCTCTCGCTCCCAATTGTGGCGCAAGGGCGAAACCTCCGGCCAGACCCAGACCTTGCAGGAAATGCGCTGGGATTGCGATGCGGACACCATCCTGTTGCTAGTCGATCAGACCGGCGTCGCCTGCCACACGGGGCGCAGAAATTGTTTTTTCAACGCCCTTCGCGATGGTGAGATTAAGGAAATCGCCGAAATCGATATCGCACCCGACAAATTATATGGGAAATAGGGACGTGCAACCCGCCGCAACGGCCCTCGCCATTATTTTGCTGAGCGCGGCGGTATTGGCGCCGCCGCCGGCCCGGGCCGAGCGCGTGCTGGTGTTCGCCGCCGCCAGCTTGAATGCACCCCTGACTGAGATCGCCCGCGCCCATGAACGCAAATCAGGCAACCGGGTGCGCATCTCCTTTGCCGCCTCGTCGGCACTGGCCCGGCAAATCGATAATGGCGCGCCGGCTGATCTTTATGTGTCGGCGAATATGGTGTGGATCAACTGGCTGGAGGCGCGCGGCAAAATTGTTAAAACCAGCAAGGCCAACCTCGCCGGCAACCGGCTGGTGATGATCGCGCCCAAAGGCTCGGTACCGGCGATGGAGAATTTTTCCGGCCCCAACCTGATGCGGATACTAAAAGACCAACGTCTGGCGATCGCCGATCCAGGCCACGTACCGGCGGGCATTTACGCGCGCCAAGCCCTGCGCGCGCTTGGAACCTGGCGCCAGATGTCCCGGCACTTGGCGCCGTCGGTCAATGTCCGCGCCGCCCTCGCGCTGGTGGAGCGCGGCGCGGCGCCGCTCGGCATCGTCTATGCCTCGGACGCCTTCAATAACGAAGCGGTCGATGTCATTTTTCGCTTTCAACGCGCCAGCCATATGCCAATCCAATATATTGCGGCAGCAGTGGCCGGCCATGGGGGGCGCGCGGCGGGCGACTTTCTGTCCGAATTGACAGGCGAAAGATCAAAGCAAGTGTTCAAAAAATACAATTTCAGCCGGGATTGAACCCATGTGGGCGTTAAGCGCAGTAGAAACCGAAGCGATTGGGCTAAGCCTGAAGGTGGCGCTGTGGGCGGTTCTGGTCAGCGTTCCCCTCGGCGTCTTCGCCGCTTGGGTTTTGGCGCGGCGGCACTTCTATGGCCATGCTTTGCTCAACGGTATCATCCATTTGCCCCTGGTCTTGCCGCCGGTGGTGCTCGGCTATCTATTGCTGGTCCTGCTCGGCCGGCAAGGACCGCTCGGCGCATTTTTGTTCGATACATTCGGTGTGACGGTTGCCTTCACCTGGAAGGGTGCCGCCATTGCATCAGGCGTGATGGCCTTTCCGCTGCTGGTGCGGGCCATTCGCCTATCATACGAAAACGTGGATGAGCGGCTGGAAGCAGCTGCCCGCACCCTTGGTGCCGGGCGTATAAAAGTGTTCCGGACCATCACCCTGCCTTTGATCGCGCCCGGCATTCTGGCCGGCGCCATTCTGGCTTTCGCCCGCTCACTTGGCGAGTTCGGCGCGACCATCACGTTTGTGTCCAACATTCCCGGTGAAACCCGTACCCTGCCACTGGCTATTTTTGCCGAAGTGCAATCGCCGGGCGGAGAGGACGCCGCCATTCGTCTGGTGGTGATCTCGGCGGCCATCGCGCTGGCGGCACTTATTGCCTCTGAATACCTCGCCCGCCGCTTGGGCCGGAAGGGTTAGTCATGTTGCAATTGGACATCCGCCACCGGACCGGCGAATTTATGCTCGACGCGGAATTTGAAACCCCCTCGGGTTCGATCACCGCCATTTTTGGTCAATCGGGAGCCGGTAAGACGACGCTGGTCAATATGATCGCGGGTCTCATCAAGCCAAGCGAGGGCCACATTATTTCCGATGGCCACACCCTGTTTCATTCGGAACAATCCATCGATGTTCCACCAGAGCGACGGCGCATCGGCTATGTCTTCCAGGAAGGGCGGCTGTTTCCGCATATGGATGTGCGCCGCAATCTGCTCTACGGCCACCGCAAAAACCCGGTTCTCGAGTTTGGCCAGATTGCCGTGCTTCTCGATCTCGAACCTCTGTTGGAGCGCCGCCCCAATACCCTGTCGGGCGGTGAGCGTCAGCGGGTAGCCATTGGCCGGGCGCTTTTGAGCAACCCCAACCTTTTGCTCATGGACGAGCCGCTGGCCTCCATCGATGTGCAACGGCGCGGCGAGATATTGCCGTTTATCGAACGCCTCCGCGACGAATTGAAGATGACCATTGTCTATGTCAGCCACGCCGTCGAAGAAGTCATCCGGCTGGCCGATACCATGGTGATATTGTCCGCCGGCCAGCAAGCCGCGGTCGGCGGCGTCGAGGAATTGATGAGCCGCCTGGATCTGTTTCCGCTGACCGGACGCTTCGAGGCGGGCGCCGTCCTGGCCGCCACCTGCCAAGGCTACGATGCCGAATACGGGCTGGCTGAATTGTCCTTTGCGGGCGGCACCCTGCGCGTGGCCGGGCCTGAGATAGACATCGGCACCCGGGTCCGTGTGCATATCCGGGCGCGCGACGTCTCGTTAATGCTGGGCCGCCCCGAATTGACCAGCGTGCTCAACATATTCGAAGGTACCGTGGTGGAGATCGCAGAAACCGACAGCCCGCAGGTAGATGTGCGCCTCGATATCGGCAGCCCACTGATCGCCCGCATCACCAAGAAATCCATGCATGATTTGAATATTCGCAAAGGCGTGACGCTGCACGCTCTGGTCAAGGCGGTCGCCATCGACCGCCGCAGCCTTCAGGGTACGAACGCCGCGTCGCGCCCGGGTTAAAAGACTTAATTCCGCAAAATTCGGCTTTCCGGGAAGGTAATTATCGCCTTGGTGCCGCTGCCGGGAACGCTATTCAAGACAAGGGTGCCGCCGTGACTTTCGATCAGCCGTTGCGTCAAGGGAAGTCCGAGCCCGGTGCCGTGATTGCGCGGTGTCAGATCGTTATCGACCTGACCAAATTTGGTCAGCGCCAATGTTACTTCGCCCTCGTTCATACCGATACCGCTGTCGGTGCATATAATTTGAATACCTCCAACCGCCGGCAATTCGGATTCGAGACGAATATTCCCTCCTTCGGGCGTAAATTTTATGGCGTTGGACAACAGGTTTAGGAATATCTGGCGAATGCGTCTTTCGTCACCGATGATCTTCGGCAGTTGCATGGGGAAGTGCTGGTGGATATCGAGGTTGGCATCGGCGGAACGGACCTGCATCAGGCGCACGCAATGGTCCATCAACAATGCCAGGTCCACTTCGTCATCGTCGAGGTCCAGCTTGCCGGCCTCGATCGCCGAAACATCCAGAATATCGTTGATCAATGCCAGCAAATGATTGCCAGACTGGCCAATATTCAACACATATTCCCGCTGCTTTTCATTGCCGAGGGCGCCAAATATTTCCTCGCTCAAGGCATCGGAAAAACCGATAATGGCGTTCAACGGAGTGCGCAACTCGTGGCTCATGTTGGCGAGAAACTCGGACTTTGCCCTATTGGCTTCCTCGGCGGCCAGTTTGGCATCCTGGAGCGATATTTCCGCCTGTTTCTCGTGGCTGATATCGCGAATATAGATGGCAACCTGGCTTAAGCGGTTTTTGGCATCCGATACCGGATAATAATTATGCTCATACCATGAACCCTTCGATTGGTCTTCAAAGCGGCAGGGTGATTGAAACTCGACCACCTGGCTTAGATAGGAATGCTGGCGCCGGGCGATGTCGGCCGGCTGCAGGGAAAAGTAATTCTCGCCGATCAACTGATCCCGGGAGCGTTGCAACTTAGCTGCCATGGAGGTGTTAACATCGACGATGCGGCCATCCGGTTCGACCAGAGCCGCAAATTCCGATGTCGCGTTCAAAAAAGCCCGCGTGCGATGCGCGTTCTCGGCCTCGCCCTGCTCAAATTTTTTACGCTCGGTGATTTCGGTGTAGACCAATAGTGTGCCGCCGTCTTCGGTACGATAGCGCTCGCAAAGTAGAAACTTGCCGTCGCCGTAAGGCAATTCATAACCACTTTCCATACTTTGATGGCGCGCCAAGGTAATTTCGGTCCATTCGGCGGCGCCCAAAGTTCCCGTCGAAAGAACGTCATGCTCGGCAATATATCCGACGATCGATCTGTAGTTTGCGCCCGGAATATAGAGATGCTGGAGTTCCGGAAACATTTCATGCTGGCGTTGGTTACAAAACAAGAAATGGTCGTCGGCATCAAAATAGGTAACGGCACTGGCAATTTCATTCAAGGCCCGGCCCAACCGCCGCTCGTTCAATTCCGCCAGCCGGCGCTCGGTGATGTCGCGGACTATGCCGACATACTTAATGCCGCTCCCAGTTTGCATGGGCGATACGTTCAATTCCATGGGAAATTGGGATCCATCACCCCGCCGGCCCGAAAGATCACGCACCTGATCGATGATCCGGGGTGCATAAATTTCCGATTTTTTTAAATAATTATCATGCTCGGCGCGCTCGCCCTCGGGCAACAGTACCGACACATTTTGGCCGATCAGTTGGCCGCCGGGATAGCCGAACAATTTTTCGGCGGCCGGATTGAGCGCTTCAATGGTGCCCTGGCGGTCGATGATGATTACGCCATCGGCTGAGTTTTCATAGACTGCCCGATAAAGATCGCTTTCCTTGGTGCCCGCTGCCTTGGAAGTAAATTTACCACGCAACGCCGCCAAGCCCCATTGGCCGAGCCCGGCAATCGGATTGCCTCCCATGCGATGAATATAGAAATTCATCATCATTCGAACCGGTAACCCAATTGGGCTAAGATCCGGTTGCACCTCCCTGTTTATCGCCGAAATCTCAACACAGCGACCGTTTATTTTATATAGGTAGCGATCCAATTTATATAAGGGATCGTTTCGATATTATTTTGCATTATCAATATGGCTATCAACATCTAAGATGCGACAACTCTAGTATATCCACAATTATAGCTAGTAATCACCGAAGTTTCCACAAAAATGGTGACCCCGGCAGGACTTGAACCTGCAACATCCAGATTAGAAATCTGGTGCTCTATCCAGTTGAGCTACGGGGCCGGTAAGGGGCGCAAGTGATCTTATTCGACCCGCTCGAAGCGGAAATTGTCGGCATAGTTCTTTGGTCTGGGGTGTCTCGGCTTGGGTTCATGAAGCTGATAGCTGAGACCGTTGCGCGCCGCATACTCGATCGCCTGTTCCTTGGTGGCGAACTTGAGGCGCAACTGGCCCCGCATATCGCCGGACCCGGTCCATCCCATCAGCGCATCTGAGCGTTTGGCCTCGGCGGGCTCGAATTCGATGATCCATTGGTGCGTGTTGCCGCGCCCCGATTGCATGGCGGTTTTGGCCGGCTGGTAAATGCGTGCGTCCATGGGATTGCCCGATGTCTGTTGCGTTGCGTAACCACTCTATCAATTACGCTCGTTCAGGTTAATTTTCAACAACCAAGGTTCAAATTGGCTCGGTGCCAAGGCCCGATCTTGCATGGTCTGGGCTGTTGGCATAGCGTGAGGCCATGCTGAGCAAGGAACAGAACGAGCTGGTAACAAGCTCCGGCGCCGGCACGCCGGGCGGTCAATTGCTGCGCCGCTATTGGCAACCCGTCGCCCTGGTGGAGGAATTGTCCGACGCGCGCCCACTGCTACCGGTGCGCCTGATGGGCGAAGATCTGTTGCTGTTTCGCGACGAAAGCGGTGCTTACGGACTCACAAATCGCCACTGCCCACACCGGGGAGCCGATCTTAAATATGGGCGCCTCGAAGACGGTGGATTGCGCTGCCCGTTTCACGGCTGGCTGTTCGATGTGAACGGCGCCTGTTTACAACAACCGGCGGAGCCTCGGGACAGCAATTTCCACACCAAAGTTCATCTCAAATCCTACCCCTGCCGGGAAATCAATGGCGTGGTCTTTGCCTATATGGGCCCAGGGGAAGCGCCGGCGATGCCGGCGTTCGATTGTTTCGTGGCGCCGGGTTCGCACACTTTTGCCTTCAAAGGCTTCGTCGATTGTAATTGGCTACAGCTTTTGGAGGTCGGCATCGATCCCAGCCACGCCTCCTTCCTGCACCGGTTTTTTGACGACCAGGACCCGGCGGAAAATTACGGACGCCAGTTTCAATTCCAAACCGAAGAGACGGGCATCCCGATCACCAAAGTGCTGCGCGATTTCGATTGCCCCGAGATCGAATTTGAAGAGACCGAATACGGCCTTCGCATCTTCACCTTGCGCCGTCTCAACGATGCCGAGATGCATGTGCGCGTGACCAACATGTTCTATCCCAACGCCGCCGTCATCCCCATGAGCAACGACATGATGTTGACCCAATGGCATGTCCCCATTTCCGATACCCAAAGCTGGTGGTACGCCATTTTCACCAGCTTCGAGGGCGAAGTGGACAAGGAACTCATGCGCCGTGACCGGCTGGCGCTTTACACCGTCCCCGATTACAAGCCGCGCAAGAACAAGGCTAACAATTACGGCTTTGATGCGGACGAGCAAAGGCAACGCACCTACACCGGCATGGGAGAAGATATCAACGTCCATGATCAGTGGGCGGTGGAAAGTCTGGGGCCCATCCAGGACCGGACGCAAGAGCATCTGGGCACCGCCGACAAGGCAATTATCGCCAACCGGCGGATGCTGATCAAAGCCATCGATGATGCAGCCGCCGGCATCGATCCGATCATGACCGTTTCCAAAACCAACGCCGCTGACTTTATGGGACCAGTGGCCATCGACACCGTTGCCTCGGTGGAAAACTGGCGGGATGAATGGCTAGGCCATGCGGCCAAGCGGCGGGCGGGCTCTAGCTGGGCACCGGGTGTGAAACTGAAAACAGGGGCCGACGGGGAATGACAGAACCGGAAAATTATATGGGCCGCACCGGCTTTATTGAGCGCCACGGTTTGTGGGGGCCAGACGACGCCGAGCACGCAGCGGCGGCCCTCCGCATGATCGAGGAAAATGATCTGGAAGTGGTGCGCCTGTCGTTCGCCGATCAGCATGGCCTGTTGCGCGGCAAGTCGGTCATCGCCGATGAGGTGCCGCAAACCTTCCGCAACGGCTGCACTAACACCACCACCCTGATCGCCAAGGACACCGCCCACAAGACTCAGTTCCCGGTATTCTCGCCGGGCGGCGGCTTTGGCATTCCGGAAATGAGCAATGCCGGCGATCTGGTCATGGTGCCCCTGCCCGCCTCGTTCCGCGTCTTGCCCTGGGCGCCGAAAACCGGCTGGATGCTTTGTGACGTTTATTTCACCAACGGCGAGGAAATTCCGTTTTCGACGCGCCAGATATTCAAAAACGTGCTCGGCGACCTGGCGGATGAAGGCTTTGATTATCTGGCCGGGCTAGAAGTGGAATGCCATATCTACAAACTCGAAGATCCCAAGCTGGCGCCCGAAGACGCCGGCCAACCCGCCGAGCCGCCGGAGGTCAGCCTTTTGGCGCACGGCTTTCATTACCTGACCGAACAGCGCATGGACGAATATGATCCGATCCTGGAAATCGTGCGCGGTCATTTGCTCAAACTGGGCCTGCCTTTACGCACCTTCGAAGTGGAATTCGGCCCCAGCCAGATCGAAATGACCTTCAAACCGGCACTCGGGCTGGAAGCGGCCGACAACATGATGCTCTTCCGCAGCGCGGTGAAACAGATCTGCAAGCGCAATGGCTATCATGCCACCTTCATGTGCCGGCCAGGATTGAAGAACGCCTTTTCGTCGGGTTGGCACCTGCACCAATCATTGATCGACAAAAAGACTGGCGCCAACGCCTTTATGCCGGCAAGCGATGATCAATTGTTATCGGAGGTTGGCATGCAATACGTCGCCGGCATCCTCGCCCACAGTGCCGCGGCCTGCGTATTCACGACGCCAACCATCAACGGCTACAAGCGTTATGCGCCCAATTCTCTGGCCCCCGACCGCGCTGTCTGGGGGCGCGACAACAAGGGTGCCATGTTGCGCGTTATCGGCGCCGGCGCCGATGATCCGGCCACCCACCTGGAAAACCGGGTCGGCGAACCGGCGGCCAATCCTTACCTCTATATGGCTTCGCAAGTTCTATCGGGGCTCGACGGCATGCACGCCAAAATGACGCCGCCAGCGCCGAGCGACGATCCCTACCACGCCGACGCCGCGCCCCTACCCGCCAATCTGATGGAAGCCTTGGCGGCGCTTGCAAAAAACCAGATGTTCCGGGACCGTCTGGGCGATACCTTCGTCGATTACATTTTGGCGTTGAAAGGCGCTGAGGTGGACCGTTTCTTCTCGGCGGTTACCGATTGGGAGCACAAGGAATATTTTGAAATGTATTGAAAAAATGGTCGGGGCGCCCAGATTCGAACTGGGGACCCCCTGCTCCCAAAGCAGGTGCGCTACCAGACTGCGCCACGCCCCGACATTAATGTTTTCAATGGCTTATGGAAATATCCAACTAAGCAATCC
>JABHAA010000138.1 GCA_018674495.1 Rhodospirillaceae bacterium
CATGCGCCTCGCCTATTTCACGCAACCGGTCCACCCGCTCAATCGCGGCTACGGCGATGTCCTGCAGGAAAACCTGGACGCGGTGATTTTGGCCGACAAGCTTGGCTATCAAGAAGCCCTGTTCGGCGAGCATTTCACCGACACCGCCGAGCCGATCACGTCGTGCCTGATGTTTATCGCCCGGCTCATGGGCGAGGTTGAACAGATCACGCTTGGCACCGGGGTTACCAATTTACCGGTCTATCATCCGGTGATGCTGGCCGGCCAAATCGCCATGATCGATACCATGCTGGACGGCAAGTTTATCTGGGGCATCGGGCCCGGCGGGCTGCAATCGGATGTCGAGGTCTTCGGAAATTCGGATATAGACCGCAACGAAAAAATGGTCGAGGTGTTCGAGCAGATTTTGCAAATCTGGTGGGGCGAGGCGCCGCTTAATGTCAGCGGCAAATTCAACAGCTTCACCACCGAGGCCAGTTATTATCCCGAGATCGGCCAGGGCATTGCGCCGAAGCCGGTCCAGAAGCCGCACCCGCCCGTGGTGGTGACGGCGGTGACGCCGGCATCCCACGGCATTACGCTGGCCGCCGAGCGGGGCTGGCAGCCCATATCGTGCCAATATGTGCATCCTCATTGGATCGCAACGCATCTGCCGAAATACCTGGAAGGGCTGCGCAATACTGGCTTACCGGAAGACCCCACGGGCTACCGGGTGGCCAAGTTGATCTTCGTGGCTGATGACGAGGCAACCGCGGCGCGTTACGGCAAAAGCGAAGATGGCCCCTACGGCTTTTATTTGTCGAACCTGATGAAGAAGCTGTCCCGGGGCCCCAAGTTCGGCGTCTTCTCCGCCTATCCCGACCAGCCGAGGGAACAGATCACCCTGGCGCAATCGTTGGATCAACAGGTCATCGCCGGCACCGTGGACAGCGTCACCGAGCAGCTCTTGGCGTTGCGCGAACAGATAGGCCCGTTCGGGACTTTATATTACACCGGCATTGACTGGGCCGACGAGGCCCTCGGCCGCCGTTCCATGCAGTTGATGGCGGAACAGGTGTTGCCGAAGCTCAACGCTGCGATCAAGGACGAAGAGGCCGAGATTGCCGCGAAGGTGGCGGCGGGGGCCTGAAACTCAGCCCCCCGGCGCCGGGTCCTCCAACGAGCGCACGCCCCAGACCTTGCCCTCGGCCATGCCCATCAGATCCTTGGCGCATTGGCGCAGGATCAGCGGGCCGGTGGTGGCGTGCTGGGCGCCGGCCATCATGTCGCGGATGCAGCGCTGCAAGGGGCTTGTCCGAAGCGCGCCGCCGCCGCCATAGGTGAAGGCCAGGGACGCGATATCGTTGGCAACGGCGGTGATATGAACCAGCGACAGGCGGATCAGCGTCAGGGCGCGGGTCGGGATCGGGCCGTCCTCGGGCAATATTTCTTCCATGGCGCGCCAGCTTTCGAATACCAGCGCCCGGGCGGCCCGGTAGCGGGCTTCGGCCTCGCCATAGAGGGTTTCGAAATTCTCGCCGCCGCCCTGCACCGGCAGCAACATCGGGCGCTTGCTGTCGGAGCGGGCCAGCTCGGCCAGCTCGTCCAGCATGCGCCGCCCGGCGCCGAGGGCAAAACCGGTATGACCAATTCCGCCCAGCCCCCAGATGCCGAGCTTGTAGATATCACCGCCCTGGTTGGGGGTTCGCTGGCGTTGGATGTGGGTGTGGTCTTCGGGCACGAAAGCGTCGGTGATGTTGTAGTCGATGCTGCCCGTAGCGCGCAGGCCGAGCACATCCCAGTTTTCCTTGAGCGTGGCATTCTCCATCGGCACCACGAAGACGCGGAACTCGGGCGCGCCGGTATTGGGATCGATACGCGGCTCGCCGTTCTCATAGATGATGCCGCCGGTATGGACATGGCTGGCATGGAGGATGCCACTGGCATAGGACCAATCCCCCGACAGCCGAAAGCCGCCATCTTCCACATGGGCCTTGCCCAACGGCGCACCATGGCCAGCGATGATCGACATATGATCGCCAAACAGAATATCGGCGCCAGAGCGCGGTATATAGGCCGCCCCGGTGCCAGTGCCGACCCCCGCCGCCATCACCACCCAGCCGGTGGAGCCGTCGCCGTAGCACAAAGCCTCGATCACCTTGAGGCTGTCGATGGGCCACAATTCGGCGCCGCCATACATGCGCGGCACCCACAGGCCCATCAGCCCGGCCGCCCAGAGTGCATCCATGGTGGCGTCGGTGAGCCTCCCGCCCGCCTCGCCCTTGGGCGCCTCGGTGCGCAGCAAGGGCTCGAGCGCCTTGGCCTTCTCCACCAGGCCGAATTCGTCGGCGGTAATGTCTGTCATGTTCATCCCCCCCAAACTTGGTCTTTAGATTGTACTCTGCCCCGCATTCGAAGCAATCACCCCCTTTGTGGTATTCACCAATCGCTATGATCGAAATCAATGTCGTAAAATACAGGACTGGTGTAGCTTTACTGGCGGCAATAGTAATCGGAGCGGAACTCATGGACTGCAAATCGGTAATGGCGCCCATAAAGGTGGATTTGTTCGCCGACGAGTTGGTCGGCAACGTCATCGATTTTATGGTCGAGAAACATATGGGGCTGGTGCCGGTGGCCGAGCGTGATGGCACCTTCTGCGGGCTGATCTCCGGCGAAGGATTGATGCAGCATCTGATCCCGCGCACCCTTTCCACCGTCAG
>JABHAA010000125.1 GCA_018674495.1 Rhodospirillaceae bacterium
AACAATATTGATGAGGCGCTGCGCTTCGCACAAATTGCCGACAACTCCTATCGCTCGGCGAGCACAATAAACATGACCGCTATGCTATTGGAGAGCAGTGGGCGATACGAAGAAGCTAGAGATATGTTCCAAGAGCTTATCAATAACGGTGTAGAAACACCACTGATCCATGAATGCATGTCACGGATTTATAAGGCATTGGGCCAGACGGACTTATCGATCGCCTCTATGCAAAAAGCGATCGGTATCGAGCAGCCCGCCGGCGCAGGGTAACAGTATTCCGCCAAAAATGACTGCCGAGGGCCCCATCCGGCCCGCAGCAATTGGATATCCCTTCGTAATGTTATGGTAATAGGAGCAGGTTATATTGTTTGTTGATAAGCGTTTATGATAGATTTATTGAATAATTCTAATAAACAATTGTTTTTATATATGATACAACTCCCGGGCGTTAGCGATGAATTTTCTGATAGAGCTAGATATCGGTAGACCCAGCTAATCTTTCCCGGCAACCGGCGTGAAAAAAATGAAGAAAAAGAAAAAACTGGTTTTGGCCTACCCGAATTTGAAATGGAAAAAATTCGATTTCCATACCAAATGGGACCTCAATCCATCGGTCTTGTGCCTATTAGGTAAGATGGTCGAAGACCAGGTGGACGTAAAAATTATCGACGCCCTGTTCTATGATCTGAGCATGGAAGAATTTATCGCCCAAATCGCCGAATACGGGGCAGATTATGTGGGATTATCACTGCTGACGTCGGAATATCAGGAAATCCTGCATTCCGCCGCCAAAGAGATTAAGGCGCTCGATCCGAACATCAAGGTCATCGCCGGCGGCGTTCACGTAACCATCGAATATAAAAACGTCATTGAAGATACCAATATCGATTATGCGGTGCGCGGCGAAGGGGAATATGTTCTCCCCGCCCTCCTCCGGTATTTGGAAGGCGAAGGCGAATTACCGAAAGAGGGGCTCATTTATCAGGACGACGCCGGCGTCATGGTTGAACAAAGGCAAACTTGGATCAAAGATCTGACGGAATTGCCCATGGCCGACTACAGCTTGGTCAAAATGGAAGACTACGTGCAAGTCGGCGCCCGGTATGGCCCGCAGCGTCCGCCGGAATTTCCCCATGCGCGCATGGTCGTAACGAGGGGATGCCCGGTCGGCTGTTCCTTCTGCCAGGTAGAATCCATCAGCGGTAAGAAAGTGCGTACGCGATCACCAGAACAGGTGACTGAGGAACTGCTGTACCTGAAGAAAAATTTTGGAATCAAATCCATCGTCTTTGAAGATGACAATATCGTGGTCAAAAAGAAGTTCTTCAAGGAGCTAATGCGCCAATTTATTGCCAAAAAATTGGACCTGAAATTTATCCTCAGCAATTTCGCAATTTACGCTCTTGATGATGAAATTTTGGAGCTGATCGTGGAAGCCGGATGCGTCGGCATCAACATCGCAATCGAAAGTGGCAACCAGCGGGTTATGAACGACGTTGTTCTCAAACCGATCAAACTCAATAAAATACCAGGCTTGATCCAGAGCATCAGAGATCGAGGACTATTTGTAATCTCCAATTTCATCATCGGCTTTCCCGGCGAGACCTGGGAGGAAATTCGCGAAACCGTCAATTTTGCGGAAAGTTGCGGGGCGGATTATGTAAAATTTTTCATCGCCATGCCGCTAAAAGGTACCAAAATGTGGGATATGGCGCGGGAATTGGATGCCTTCGACATCGATGAAAGTCAGATCGAGATCAACTGGCGCTTTGGGCAAATAACATCGACCGATTGGTCGGCGAACGACATCAGCATTCTGCGCGCCTATGAATGGGACCGGATTAACTTCGGCACGGCCGAGCGCCGCAAAAGAATGAACGAGATCTGGGGTATGAACGACGAAGAGCTGTCCAAGATCAGAAAGGCCACCCGGGATGCGGTGAGCTTCGCCGACGAGCCCAACAACATGGTCGTCAATTAAACCATCAAAGAAATTAGGAGAAACTCAGACGCCTGCCCGATAGCAATTTTGGCAGGCCGGGGGAATATTGCCATCGATGTGGGCACGCCGAAAATCCCGATAATCATTTCCCTGCCACACTTCGGAAAACCCGTTTTTTATAGGTGCTATTTCCAAGACATCCGGATTTGCGATCATACAACAAGGCACCACGCGGCTGTCGGAAGAAACGTAGGCGCGTTCGAACGGCCACGGGCAAAGGTTTTCTGGCGACGCGGTGTCGTATTTTGCGGCAATGTTCCAGAATGAAACTTTAATACCGCGCCGTTTGCCGTCCTCGACTAGGCGCCAGCCGGTCTCCGAATCGATGTGTGAGACGAGATTTTTGGCTTCATTTCTGCTCCGCCAATCGTCCTGTCCCCAGTTGGTCAAATCCAATGAGAAAACCTGGCTGGTAAATCCCATATATTCGGCCAATTCCACCAACTCGAACAGCTGATGGACATTGCCTTGCTGAACCACGGTCCACATTTTGGCGCGCGTCTGCCCAACGTCCTTGCAGTACCCGTTCAACAGGCGGCAATTTTCGACGACCTTCTCGAATTTGGAGCCGCCGCGAATTGTTTCGAACACCTCTTTGTCGGCGCCATCGACCGACACTTGCAACTCGTTGATACCAGAATCGATTATTTTTCGATAATTATCATGAAGATGCAAAAGCGATGCATTGGTCACCGAACGCACCCAGATATGACGCTCACGGGCGTAGCGGATCATGTCGAATAGGGAATCGCCGCCCATGAGCGGCTCGCCCATTCCCGTCAACTTGATTTCGACCAGCCCGATTTGCTCGTCGATCAGGCTTTTAAATTCGGCCAATGTCATGTCATCGGCGCGCTGCCCCTTGGTCCATTCGCTGACCTGACACATCTGGCAGCGAAAATTGCAGCGGCTGACGCTCTCGATATCGAGTTTAACCGGCAGATAATCGACATCAGCCTCTCGGGCCGAGGATGCCAGATAGCGGTCATAGTTAGCCCGGCAATCGGGATATTCGCCCAAGCGCAATTCCCGTTCTAGGTGGTACACGTCCACATTGGGCATCGGCTCAGGGAGTGGCAGCGCCGGCAGCGATGCCTGACTTTCCTTAGCGTTAACAAGAATATTCATGATGCCTCGAGCATGTCTTCATATTTGCCGACAGAAACTTCTGCATCGCCGCTTCGCGCCGCATCATTGTCGAACGGCTTGAATGCGTCGTTGGATAGGAGTTTGCCGTTCGGCGTCAATTTCTCGGTAATGGCGCCGGCGCTATTCGCTTCGGGGAAATCACAAGAATCGCAAACCGACATGGTATGGCGCATCCCCGAATTGTGAATATCGCGCGCGCGGTGAAAAATCGCGTTATTGAATATTTCAAGAATGTGGTTTTGCGTCACATTACCCATGACGTTGTCACCGTTGAAATCGATACAACACAAAGGCACCGTTCCATCGCGGTAAATGACAAATTTGCTGTCGATATGGCCGCACTTGGTTCTGCCGAAGTCATAATCGGTATCCCCCATCCCCCAATTGTGTGTGCCGTGACGATGGATTTCGTCTTTCTCGTTATCGAGCAAATTGGAGAAATAATTCTGAAATTCTGGGAACTGGCCGCGATTTAATTCCTGTTCGATCAGACGGACAACTATGCGGGTCTTTTTGCCCAATTGATCTCGCAGCCGAATGACCTCATGGACGTTCTCTTGAACCCTTTCGAACTTCAAGCGCACGCGAATTTTTTCGTATGTTTCCTTGTCGAGGGAATCGAGCGAGAAGACCATCCAATCGGGTTCCGCCTCGAGCACGCTTCTGATCCGTTTGGGATTGAACAGTGCTCCATTGGTGGTGAACCCGATCTGGGGTATGTCATTGGACTTACAGAGCGCAATGCGATCTTCGAGGAAACGATCGATCAATGGCTCACCATCAAGGAACAGCGCCACCGATTTCAGACTATCTTTGAAATCGGTCATCTGATCGACGATGGTATCAAAAATTTCAGGAGCCATCATGCCGTGCTTGCGCTCCCAACTACCGATAGAGCACATGGTGCACCGCGCGTTGCACCCAAGCACGGTTTCGATATTCATCGTATCGGGGATAAAATTATATTTCACGCCAAGCCTTTCAGCCCACTAAAGGACTTTCTTTTTTATCATAATAATCAATTGCGGCTTATAAAAAGTTAATTCGGGGCCTCTTATTGAACCCTTCTCCGGCCCGGTTATAGATCAATTTCGCGCAAAATTTTTGCGGGATTACCAACCACGACTGTGCCATGCGGTACATCCTCGATGACCACACTACCCATGCCCAACTGGCTGTTGTCGCCGACGCCGATATCTTGGCGAACCGCACTTCTTGCGCCCAGATAACAGCACCGGCCAATCGATACATCCCCGCCCAAACAAACGCCGGCGTTGATGATGGTGAAATCGCCAATGCCGCTTCCGTGGCTTATCACAGAATTTGGCAGCACCAACACGTTGGCCCCCAGCTTGGCACCAGTGGTAATTACGACGTTTTGATGAATGACGGTGCCCAGCCCAATTGACGCCGAGGTTGATATGCTTGCGCTCGGATGCACCACACACGCAAAGCGCTCCGGCGGAATGTTATAGGCGCCAATGATCGCTTCGCGGCGCCAATAATTATAGGGACTGCCGATACCAGTTACGACTTCACAATCATCATAGTTGGAAATGGCTGCAAATGGGCCAAGGACTTTGGCGCCAAGAATACGGCTACCCCAAAGCTCTTCGCGGTCATCCAGAAACCCGACAACATCAAATTCGGGCTCGGAAGCGGAGAAATTGATATCCAGGATCGTATCCAGAATATCGACGCATCCGCCGCTTGCCCCCAATATGATAACTTTCCGCATTTCGTTCAACCCGTTGCGTTGGACCAAAAAGCTAGCAGGGCTGCCCTAAGGATTAAACCAGTCGTAGTCGCCGGTGTAACCCGCTTCTTCGAATACCGAGAGCCAGTCATCGACATGCAGATACGTCGTCGCGACCACGGCCCAATTGTCGAGGATGCTTTTTTCCTCATCGTTTCGATAGGCGCCGACTTTGATATATTTGTGTGCCCGGCTGACCCTTTCGATTTCGCGCAATGCTTCGATAACTTCGGCCCGGTCCAGGATATTGTGCAAACTATTTATGGAAATGACCAGATCGAACGCATCGTCAGGCAACGGCAGCTCCTTGGCGTTCCCCATATAAACATAGGACTTCGTCAAATCTGTCGCTTCGCCCAGGGCATATCCGGATATATCGATGCCGGTGACCGAAATTCCGGGCACTTCTTCGATAAAATCGTGCAGCAGAAAGCCTTTCGCACAACCCACATCTAGAACGCTGCTCGCCGGTCCTAATCCATAATATTCGGCCAATTGACGCGCTACCGGTTTCCAGCGACCGTCATAATAATACCCGCCAAGTCCTTGTGCGCGCGTGCCGTCAAAATATTCCTTGCCCAGATCCCAGTGGAATTTGCGGTCCTCTTCGCTGGCCTCGGCCCGCTCATCAAGGGGCCGGGCGTTTTTGGGCAGCGATGCCAGATGATCGATTTGCACCATCAGCTAATTCCCGCCGGCCGCGCCGCCAGAATTTTGCGGCGAAACCCAAGAAAATCACCTGCGTCGGTCAACATCACGGGCATACCATCGCTTACCGGATAGAGGCTCAAACAATCAGTCTCCTTGCATTGCAGGTCACCGTTTTCGGTTTTGGCCAATCTGCCCTTGCCGTGCTTGGAGCATTTTGGGCAACGAAGTATTTCGGATAAATGATCTGGCATCGCTTTCAGTCCCTTAAATATTAATCTGCATGGCACAAAGGCTTAGCCCTAGACCATGCCGATTTCCTGCATCCGCTTGATGTTGACGTACGCGCTGGATGTCATGGGATCCGGTATCATGCCGCTAGAAAATGCGGCGCAAAGTTCCTCCACCGCATTTTCGATGGAGTGTTTGGGAACAAAACCAAGCTCCTGCTCGATCTTGTCGCAATTGATCCGGTACGAGCGAATATCGTCGGTGGGCGTGGTTATAATTTCGATTTCGTTGTCGCTTTTGTGCTGACCAACAACCGATTTGACACGCTTCGCAATATCCATCATCTGCATATTTTGGTAGCCGGCATTGAATATCTTGTCGGCGACCCGCTCATCCGGCTCCTCCAGAAGCTGGAGATACAGATCGGTCATGTCCTGAATATGGAGATTTGGCCTGTATTGGGTGCCACCGAACACGGTTATTTTATTGTTCACAACGGCATGGGTGGTCAAAACATTGACCGACAGATCGAGCCTCAAGCGCGGCGAATAACCACAAACAGTCGCCGGGCGGATGCTGACATAGCCGAACCCATCTTTGGCTTCGTCGGCCAGAATGTCTTCACAGCTCGCCTTATAACGGTTGTAATCGGTTACCGGGATGCGGTCGTGATCTTCGCGCACTTGCGGCGCGTCACTTATCCCATAAACACTGGAGCTGGAGGCAAAAATAAAACGCGGAACTTTCGCCGACTTGCAGGCTTTTACCATGCCCGGGAAGCAATCCAGATTGATAGATTTGGTAAGCGCTGGATCCAGATCAGCACTTGGATCATTGGATATGCAGGCCAGATGGATGACTGCATCGCAGCCCTTGACCGCATCGCCAACCAGATCCAAATCCCGGATATCGCCTTCGATTTCCGTCAATGATTCATTGGGCCTGATGCCGTCGAAGACTTGCTTGCCGTAAATATACCGGTCAAAAACACGTACGGCATAATCGGCATTCAGCAATTTTGGAATCAAAATTCCGCCGACATATCCGGCCCCACCGGTTACGAGAATAGTTTTTTTCGCGCCCATTATTCTTTTTCCTTGGCTGCTCGAAACGACTTTTTTAGGTAAATTATATTTGCATCAGAATTCGCGCCGATCCGGCAACCTCGCCGGCCGTGAAGCCCTGTTCCTGCCAATGATATTCCTGACTGCCTACCGTATGGCAAAACATATCGGGAATACCGATCCGCTTGAAAGGTTTACCCACGGCATTCTCGGCCAGAATTTCAGAAACGGCGCTGCCCAGCCCACCAATAATCGAATGCTCTTCCAATACGATCATTGCGTTGGTTTCCACGGCCGCTTGCAAAATTGCATCCGCGTCGATCGGCTTAACGGTATGAATATTGATCACGCGGCAGGAAAGTCCATCCTGTTCCAGCGCGTCGGCGGCTTCGAGGGCTACTTTTAGAATGGGCCCTCCCGAGACAATGGTAACATCGCTGCCACTCCGAACCTCTGCAGCTTTACCGATTTGGAAATTGCTGTAATCGGTGAGCGCCGGCTCGCCATTTTTTCCCAATCGGATATAAACCGGGCCATCGTGATCGTGCGCGGCCCGCGTCGCCGCGCGCGCTTCGGCCGGGTCAGACGGCATCACTATAGTCATATTGGGAAGCGCGCGCATGACCGCAAGATCTTCGGTCGCATGATGGGTCGGGCCCAACACGCCATAGGACAATCCGCCGCCGACACCGACGATCACCACCGGCTGGTTTTGGGCGCAGACATCAACGCGGATTTGCTCAAAGGCGCGCATCGTCAAAAACGGGATGATCGTATAGGCAAATGGCCTCATATCCGACAACGCGAGCCCCGCCGATACGCCAATCATATTGGCCTCGGCAACGCCGAGATTCATATAGCGGCCAGGATAATCGTCGCGGAATTTGTCGAACACGGCAAATCCGATATCGGCGCTCAACAGCATGACCCGATCATCCTCGGCGGCAATGTCATGGAGCGCTGCGATAAATGCGTCTCTCATCGGTTTATCCGAGCCTCCAATTCGCGGCGCGCCTGTGCAGCTTCTTCTTCGCTTGGCGCGCGGTAATGCCACATGGAGACATTTTCCATGAATGACACGCCATTGCCCTTGTTGGTTCTGGATACAATTGCGCTGGGTTTAGACGAATTGAATGGCACGCTTTCCAGCGCGCCCAGAATTTCATCCATATTATGACCGTTGATTTCGCGCACTTCCCAGCCAAAGGATTGCAAGCGTCCGGCAAGAGGCTCGATGCTCATAATCTCGTCAACGGTGCCGAGGGATTCATATCCATTACAATCGATTATTGCGGTCAGGTTGCTTAAGCCGAATTGACCGCCGGCGGCAAATCCTTCCCAAACGCTGCCTTCGTTGCTTTCGCCGTCACCAAGAATGGTAAATATGCGCCGATTCTCGCCCCGGTGCCGGGCGGCAATGGCCATGCCGACGGCGATGGGAAGCCCATGGCCGAGCGAGCCCGCGGTTGCCTCGACGCCCGGAATTTTTCCGAAAGTCGGATGACCGGCGAGATAGCCTCCATCCTGATAATAGGTTTCCAGTTTTTCCTTGGGGAAATATCCGAACTCCGCCAGCACATTATAAAGTGCGAGGCAGCAATGACCTTTGCTGAACACCAGCTTGTCGCGGCCTTCCCAATTGGGGTTTTGGGGATCGTGGTTCAACACCCGGTGATATAATGCCGTCAGCATTTCGATAACCGAGAAAGAGCCGCCGATATGGCCGCCGTTTCCCTTGATTGCCATTTCGAGAATCCGCAACCGGTACCGATCAGCCTGGCGCGACAATTCCACCGTGCCTTCCACCGGTTTTTCCAACAGCGCGCTCATTTCAAAAGCGACACGACATATTTATGAAGCGCAATGGGATCGATCGGCTCGCTGTTGCCAACGATCTGAACATCAAGGGCTGCCGAAACGCTGCCCAGGAACGAGGCGAGTTCCGGATCAACACCGGCGCCATGGCAGACCGCCGCCAAGGACAAGAACGCATCGCCGGCGCCGATCCGATCCACCACCTTGGTGGCAAGGGCCGGAACAACGGTTTGGCGGTCCGCCAATTCATGATTGACCGTCATCACGCCTTTGGGCCCTTGCGTGACGGAGAGAAATTTCGTGCCCAAACGCTCGGCCATCGCGGTCGCCAATTCGTCGATTGGGGACAACGGATCGTGGCAGCCCAGGCGCAATTCGGGCTCGTTCAAGGCGACGAAATCGGCTCGGGAGTACCGGGTGATGGCGTGGTAACCTTGATTGCCGCTATTCATCTGCGTATTGACGGCAAGGAACTTCGATTTATCGCAGATTACGTCCACCATCGAATCGGTAATAAACCCATTGCCGTAATCAGGAACGATCACAACGTCGTAGTCGGCGATATTATCGCGCAACCATTCGACGGCGGCGGTATCGTGCCAATCACGCCGCAAAAGGCCATCCTCGATGATATAAACTTCAAACAGCTTATTCATTTCCGGATCGATAAAGCGCTCTTTAACCAATGTGGGATTGTCCGCCATGTGGAAAAATTCCGGCGTAACAGTATCGGCCAGCTTACCGCGGACGAAGTTTTCGTAGTTGTCGCCATACTTCGGATCGCCCCCAAGTCCGGTTATCAACGTCACGTCGGATACGAATTGGCCGACATGATTGGCGACGGCGATAGCGCCGCCCGCCTGTTCTTCCGAATAATGCCGCTTAACCGTGATGAAGCTGCCCTTAGCCGACTTACCCATGGGCGTAACGAACGTATATTTGTCTATAATCGCGTCACCCAGGACGGCAACCTTCAAGTCCTTTACCTGGGCGAGGGAATCGAAAATCTTCTCGGCCGAGTAAATGTCGCGCAGCCGGTTCAAATATTGCGTCGTTTCGGGCGGAAATATATCGAAATTCAAATTCAAAAGTTGGCTGGAGCTGAACGTAACGTCGTGGGTAAACACCACCTTGCCGCCATAAGACTCAACGGCAGAAACCTCTTTGTTGATGTTCTGAGTGATATCATCTTCCGAGGCTTCGTATTCCTCGCCCTTTACATACACATCAGGCTTGAGGCGTTCGATGACATCGAAGCCGGATGGTGCGCGGCTAATAACGACGTGATCAACAACGCCGAGCCCCAACAACATCTCGGCGCGAAGCTGTTCACCAAAGACAGGGCGATGCGGCCCTTTATTGACAAATTTGTCTTCGGTGATGGAAACGAACAGCACATCGCCTTCCTGTTTGGCTTGATCGAGATGTCGCAAATGCCCGAGATGGACGAGATCAAAGACACCATGGCAATGGACCACTATCTTTCCTTGATCGCGATAACGGGCACGAAGCGCATCGACTTCTTCGATCTCAAGCGCCACTCCGATTCCGTCTACATATTTTTGCATTGTATCTATTTCAGATTCTCCGCTGTTTTCATCGCTTGGTCTATACAATCGTCGATATCGACCACGTACCGGTAGCTACCGGCGCGACCGATTGAAAATACACCTTCCGGCATTTCAGAGAAATATTTCTCGGCCCGCGCATATTCGGATTTGAACGGCATGGGATAATGACGGCCATTTTTAGACGGTACTTCCATGCCGATTAGCGTCGTCGGCGACTTGTGGCCGGTGAATCGCTTATATTCCACAAGCCGCGTAAAACTCTCATTATTTGCGTAATAAAGGAAGTAAACATGCTCCGGAAAGACCTCTTCCTGGGGCAAAATGAAATTATGAATATCGCGTCCCATGTAGGGCAATTCGCCGTGGCAAAAATCGAAAAGAATATCCGGGGAAATTGTATTGATGATCACATCGAACTGAAACGATTCGCCATCGATAGCTACGGTCTTGTTAGGAATATCATAGTCCGTGACCATGGTATTCAGGCGCAAATTGCGCACATCTTCCGTTGCGATTTCAAAATAGGGGTTATAGCCCTCGGGAGAATAGGGATAACAAGAGATCGCCTGGTCCCATGCCGCGCGCGGCCCTTCCTTCAAGGTCACGCCCTTGGGCGACCATCCGAAATCGTCAATTTGGGCGTTGTCATCGATCGCCCACATTTTTTTCGAATAGCCTTTGATGAATTTGTCGTACAGCGTCTCACCGACAGAGGCGCACCAATACTCCTCGAAATTTTTGGCGCCCTCCACACCTTCCACGGTCACACGGCCAAGTTCGTCGTTGATTGCCTCGCTGTCCGGCATGCTTTCTATTTCATCTTTATGGATGGGGAAATTATAGAAAGACTGATCGCGTTCCACATAGGTCAGGAACACATGATCTTCGACGCTGCGAAGGGGAAGGTACTTGTTTAGAAATTCATAGATGGACGGATCATGGGTTAAAAAATGCCGGGGACCGAACGTAAAGGGATGTCCGCCATACCAATGGGTCCGATTACCCGCGCCGAGTTGACTTGAGCCTTCGACAAGCGTCACGTCCCAACCATCCAAAAATGAAAGCTGGTGCGCAGCCGCGCAGCCTGCAAATCCTCCGCCGATGATGAGAGCTGTTTTCACTTTTCCACCTATGGTTCGTCGCCATTTTAATTTGTTTTATCTGGCGTTTCATTCACTCTTTTTATGGTCTGGAGTTTACAGACATATGGTTGAGAATCAGTAAATGTTAATGTTTGTCTGAAAAATTTCCACCTGGAGATCACCCTGTCCCGGCACACCGGTCTCCCAGGAAAATGGCTAGAGATGAAATTCGATGGGTGATACGAAAACTTTGACCGCGTTTTACGACTTACGCTGCGCCCCCTATCATTTTGATTTTATATTTGTCGCAGTGATGGCTGACGCGGTTCGCCTTGATCGCGATTGCAGCGCCTTCGAGATGATTATCGTTCCCGATCAAGGCAGCGCTCTCAATTGCATAGGTCATCGCCATTCGGATCAGTTTTCCGCCGATCAGGCGAACTGGCGCATGGCCAATATCTTCCTGCCGGCGCTCGCGCTTCTGCCCAATTGCACCGGGTTGACCGTCTGCGCCTCGCGCAGCCAGGCCCAAGCTAAACTCGACACTGCCGACGGCCCCATTTTTCCAGATGGCTACAGCGTCGAGGCACCGCCGGAGCGATATTGGACCAATGACGAATTCTCCATGCTGGCCAATATGGGCGTCGAAATCCCTGGTCTTCAGGCGCCGCAGCAAGCGCTCGATTATGTGGACAGCTGGATCGAATCCCATGCCGGCAATCGGAAAGTGGTATCCATTACGCTGCGCGAAAGCGGCCACGATACTGCTAAGAACAGCGATCTTGCCATCTGGCGGGCGTTTGCCGCTCGCCTCGATCCGGAAAAATATTTCCCGGTATTCTTGCCAGACATGGACCGGATATTCACCGGGGCCCGCGAAGACCTACCCGGCTTCACGACATTCAACGAAGCCGTCGCCAATTTAATTTTGCGCTGCGCATTTTATGAGAGATGCTACATCACCATGATGGTGACCCAAGGCCCATCCACCATCTGTTATATGAACGGCAATATCCGCTACATCATCGTCAAATCCACACCGCCGGAATTGTCGGCGAGCTATCCCCCCTATCCAATTGCCCTTGGCCTGGATGTGGGTGAGCCCTGGCCCCACGCGAGCCCTTATCAGCGCCGGGTTGAAGAGCCGGAAAGTCTGGAACTGCTGGAGCGGGAATTCCAGCGGATGGTGGACCTTATAGAATTGGAGCCTGCCAGCGCTTTGAGCAGGCATGAGATGCGCCGTCACGATGCCGGCCCGGATAACATCGCCCGAATATCCCGCCTCTTCGCGCTGCTTCCGTTTATGCCGCGCGCCGTGGTAATCTGCCAAATGTATCTGGACCGGAATCCCGACGATTTGGATGTGTTGCGAGCCATGGCGCGCGGGGACTTAATGTTGCAGCACCAAAACCCAAATATACTGGCCCGCTCCCAAGCGCTGTATGAGGCGGTTTTGAGAAATCATCCGGATGAAATACTGCTGAAATATGCCCTGACCAAAGTGCAGATAATTAAGGGGGGCGCGGACGACCTGGACTGGCTAATCGAAAGTTCCGCCGAGATCGAAGAAAATATCAACGCAGACCCGCAAACATCGGAGCATGAAACAGGCCCGTTCGATTTCCTTCTAAGTTTGGCATCCATGTTTGCGCGCTTGGACAGGGCGAACGAAGCGATTCATGTATCGCAAGCTGCGGTCCGGTTAAAGCCAACCATAGACCGGGTTACCAATCTTGCCGTTATTCTGGAAGCAGTTGGGAGAATTGAAGAGGCAAAAGATCTATTGCTGCAATTGGCCGATCAGGGCGTGTTGACCGCGCTCACTTGCGAAACCCTTGGCCGAATATTTAAATCTTTGGGCGAGCCCGGCTTGGCTGTCGAATATATTCAAAAGGCCGCAGAATTGAGCGCCGTGGAAATCAAATCAGGTTCGCTCTAGAGCAGAGGCGACAAGCGGCTGGTCAATGATGTGCAAGGTCCAGTCTTCGGCTTCGAGATCGCCTTTGATGATCTTCGCGGCGCCCAAATGGCCTGCCGCCTGATCCACCGTCAAATGACCGGGGCGCATATGCATCGCCAGCATATCCAAAACCTCTGCCTTGTTTTCCGAGCTCAGGAGATCGTTCAGCCTAGCCCGCCCCAATGCCTCCAAAGCCGCATCGGCGGGCGCGAACACCGTCATCGGCCCAGGAATTCTCAGCCAACCAGTTAAGGGCCCTTGGTACAAAAGATACGCCAACATCGCGGGCGCCAGTGTCAATCCTTGACGTTTCATCAGCGATAAGACCAAAAATATTTTCCGGCTGGTCAAAACGGCACCCATCGATGCCCGGGACACGCGCTCAACCCGCCGCCATTTTGCTTCGTCAATCTCGGCGAAATGGCGGCGAACGGGTTTTGTAGCCGCCAGCAAATTTTCCGGCGTCGCTTCCCGGTAGGCCCAGCTCGCAGCCGTCAGAATTTTCTGTCGCCGATCCGCCCTTTTGTAGTTGGCGCCCGAATAGCCCTCTTCATCGATCGATACCAAAGCCACATCGTCGCTGTCCTGGCAGTAATAGACACGGTCGAGGTTTGTTATGGCGGCGTCCACAAGACCATGGTCCATGGCCTTCACCGAGCCGAAGTCATATTTCTCCGGCGCAAGATAAATTGGATTATAGCAAAACCCCTGAGTCACAATTCCGCCGCCAGGAACCGGCCAATGCAGACGGAACGGCACATCGTGGATGAATTTCGAATTCCACGTTACCGAAGCCTCGTAAGGGTGGATAAAATCCATGGCCAATTCCATGAGGGCGCGCGGGCGTATCGATAAGGAGCCATCGGCGCCTTTCAACGATGCGTCTTCGAAGGCCGGCATGAAATGCTCGGCAATCACCCGAAGGCCGTCCGTCATGATCGCCGCATAACCGGCGTCCGCCAGCTCCGCAATTCGCATCAAGGCTCCATCCGCCCAAATGGCATCGGGCTGCAATAATATCGTCGGCGCCAAAGCCAAGCGTGTGTCTTGCATCGCTTGAATATAGTGCTGGATCGCCGAGCGGTATTTCCCATCATCTGGGCGCGTTGAAATAACGGAAATATTGACCGGTAAAAATTGTTCGAGCCGCTGGAATAAAGGCGAGGCGCGCAAGCGGCGCTCATCATTTTCGCCGGTGAAAATTCGATAAGAAAGGCGCCGGTCATTGGCAAGAGCCGGGATATTTCCGGGCGCCAGAATGGTCGCCAGGGTCATCGAAAGAAACCGGTCGACAAACCTCGCGCCCCAAAGGACGGTTACAATTTCAAATTGTTCAACCGGCAATTTGTTGCCCGCCATCAGAAATAAACTTCGGTCGAAAATTTGGGCTCGAATTCAATTGCTGCCAGATGCGTCATACCAGCCCCGACCGGATCGCCTTTGAGCGCCAGGAGTTTCGCTTTCAACCCGATGGCTTCCCGAAATTCAGGTTCCATCCCTATCACCTGGTTGACCCGCTCCAAGGCGTGGTCAAGCTCACCCGCATTCATCATGGCCCGCGCCAAATTGAATTGGGCGGATATCCAGCCGGGCTCCAACCGGGCCGCCAAATGGTATTGCTCTATTGCCCCGACCGCGTTACCCATATCGTTCAAAAGATTGCCATAGTAGAGCCTTGTCCTGGCATCTTCCGGCTGGTGGTGCAGCGCGCTGCGATAACGGCCCGCAGCTTCGCTCAGGTCGAGTATGTCGGCATTTTCGCTGCGCCGATCCAAGACCGCATTGGCGAAATCACCGCGAATAGATTTAAGCCGCCAAGCCTGGTGCAAAAAATCTCCGAGCCCCTTGCTCGCTCCGGCGAATGCGGGCATCCACTTGGACACGGCTGTCAGATGACCGATTACCTGACCGACGTGATTATAACTCTGCAAGGCAACGCTAAGACAGTAATGCGCGCGCACATCGCCTGGGCGATGGCTCAGAATTCTCCGCCCCTCGGCAATCACCTGATAATAATCGCCCTCGCCGAGGAGGCCCGTGATTGCCCGCCCATCGGCATCGAAATCTTCCAGTTGCCCGCCAGGATATAGCTCGGCTGGCCAATCTCCATTTTCGGAACGCCTATCATCGAGTGATATCAGCGCCGCCATTTTTTGAAGCTTGGGATCAACGGGATTAAGCGCCAGGGAGGTTTGAATGCAATCCAATGCGCGCCCCTGATCGTCCGCGCCGAGATACAGGTTGGCCAGATCAGCATAATAGTCGGGATTGAGGAATTCGGCCGCCACAGCGCGCCGCAAAACGGTAATCGCGTCGCCGGGCTTCCCGGTTTGGGCCAACATCAGTGCGAGCGCATGGGCGATGCCGCCGTCGTGTCTATTCTCCCGGTGCATGCACCATATCTGCTCGATCGCGGCGTCCTGGTTGCCGCCGCCAAATTCTACAATGACAGAGTGCAGCAAATCGTCACTGGCCGCCTGATTGTCGGTCATTGATCCTTCGCCTGCCAGCGCCGGAAAGAACGAACTTCGCGCTCAATAAAGTGGATAAATTTGATGATCTTTTTTTCGGTTTTCACGATGCATATACCAGCGTCTGATGACAAATTTGAAATACTTTATCTGATCTTTCAGCTTGGCGATCATATTTCATCATCCTTGGATCGATCCCGGCAGATTTCATCTAATTTTTTGCCATATCGGCTGGTCAGCCAGTTAAATATCCGTTCGCCCTGCAAGTGATGGCTGGCAACATCGGGATGGCCGTCGGTTGGAGATTGATCGGCCAGTTTTTCGAATTTGCTGCCGAGATAATATTTCATATCAAACAGCCCAAATTTCATAAGCTCTTGCATCTGGGTTGCCGAAGGCTCCCAATCCACCGAACAATATCCCCACATTGTATCGTTTTCGTTCAATAACAGCTCGATCAGCTTGTAGCTCATGATCGCCTTCGCCGCGTCATCGATGGGGCTGATCAGGCCTTCCCACCGCTTGAAGATATCCTTCTTGATCGGCGTGGCGGCAAGATTGCCGCGATTGGTTTGCGCGATTATGCCGACGCCGATATCAACCACATCATTGTCGATTGTGAAATATTCGCGCCGGTCCATCACCGGAAATGTCACGAATACGATATCGGGCTTCAGCACCGGTAATGCGCTAAGTAGCATCCGGGCAATTGCATCATAGCCTTTGCCGCCGTGCCCCATATTCCAATTGTTGACGGAAACATTGTAATGGTCTGCCAATTTGGTGCAGGCGACGCGCGCGAATGTTTCCTCCTCGGTTACGCCCGCACCCTGGGTCCAGCTGTCGCCCAAAAATAGGACATTCAAATCGGCGCGCTCGGCAAAATCATCGCCCCGGTAGCCGAGGCTGTTTTTCTCATACCCAAGACCGACTTTTGGAACCTCTCCGACCGGGAAATAATCCACCGGAAATGTGCAAATCGATGCGAATAACGAATTCATCTGGCCGCTCCAATTCAAGCCAATAAAAATTTGGAAACGCGGGGCAATTCATCTGCTCCGACTTCCACTACCGGAACCGGTCCGCCGCCCGCCTCCATGGTCCGGCGCGCCGACATCCATTCTTCAAATGCGCCTTGAAATAGCGCGCCATATTTTTGGGTCTCGGCGGCAATTTTTTCGCGAACGTGCTCAACCAATATCCGGTCAAATTCGTTGAGCGCGGCAATCGTCTTGATATCGGCATCATCGATATCGTGGTCCGAGCCCTGGTTTAAGGGCCGATAACTGCAAGGCTTCCAGCCAATTTGTTTGGAGAGCAGCAATATCGACTGGTCGAACAACTCGACTAACCCGGCAAACAGAAAATCTCTTTCCAATATGTCGATTGCGAATTCCACATCGTCCATTGAAAGTTGGTCGTCCTCCGCCTTGCCAACCAAAAAGCGAAGCTGCTGATTGTCATAGGAGTTGCGGTGGAGGACCAAACTTTCCGCCAGCGTGAGCAGCGATCCATCGGGCTTCGAAAAATGACTGGTCTCGGTTTTGCGCCGCTCGTAATAGCTGGAAATTGCGCGCGCAACCGGGTCTCGCAGAAACGTCACATACCGGTAATCGCAGCTTAAGCCCTTGTGAACGCCGTATTTGAAATGGCCGATTAGCGCCTGATAATCGTGCTGGCCCACCTTCAGCATTGCATCAAGATTTTCCAGAAGCTGGGTGGATTTCTGATTGTAATAAGTAATTGTGTTTTTTATGCCGTGCTGGAAATCGACGATGCTACGCAACGTAGTCCCAGCATTTTTTGGCACATGGATAAACAAATAAAATGGGCGTTCAGAGCCACCGCTTTCAGCCGATATTTGTTGCTCTTGTTGGGTCATGGCTTTGCGGGTGAGCCCTTGCCGGATGAGCCCGAACGAATGGCTCACCTAGGAGGTAATAGTCGGTACCGTAGCGAAATGACATTAGCGGTATTTGATTAAGAATTTGTTGAACGCTAAGCTGCGCCGGCGCCATTGCCGCGTAGTATGATTCACCCAGCGTTAATGAGAATTCTGTAGACTGGCCAGTCTGCCAATCCGCACGCAGGCGATGTAAGATCAAAAATATCATATGGAAGGATTTCCAACGGCATCGACCGGGGATAAAAATTGAGTTTGAACAAAGCACCCATAATTGGCGGCGCCTTCGCTAAGGACCCCAACATCAACGATGCCCCGGCTGATGTGCTGATTACCGGCGCCGGCGGGCGGGCGGGAAGCGCCATTGCCGAACGCTTGGCCGCAGCGGGGCACACCGTCAACGCACAGACCCGCGCAAAGGACGGCGATCTTTCGATCAGCGCGTTCGTTGCACCCGGCACCAAAACCGTCATTCATTGCGCCGCCGAATTGCCGGGGCCAAAATCGTCGGCCGCCGGCATCGCCCGCAACAATGTGACGGCGACGCGCAACTTGATCGAAGCGGCGCTTACAGCCGGCGCTGAACGGTTCCTGTTTTTCTCGGCCATCAGCGTCTATGGCCAGGTTAATGAAAACATGGTCACCGAGGCCACGCCGATCACCAACCCGGACGCCTACGGCGCGTCCAAACTGCTCGGCGAGCAGATGCTGGCCGAAGTGGCGGAGCAATTGCCGTCCATATCGCTCCGCCTGCCCGCCATTGTCGGCGCCGGCGACCAGCCCAACTGGTTGAGCCGCACCGTGGACAAATTACGCGCCGGCAAGCCGGTGCATTTCATCAACCCGGATAATCCCTTTAACAACGCCGTCCATATAGACGATCTAGCGGACTTCATTATCAACCTCCTCGGGCAACCATTACGTGGCGCCCATGTGATCAATCTGGCCGGCGTCGACACAATTTCCGTTGGTGAGATGGTCGCGGTTTTGAAGGTGGAGTTGGGCTCGTCATCCGAAGTGACCAGCGAGGTACGGCCCGAGCAGCCGGGCTTCACTATCAATTGCAGCTTGGCCCGGGAGAAATTCGGCTGGAAGCCTATGTCCATGGCAGCGCTCCTGGCTCGTCTTGCGGCCTGACCGATGATCCTGATCGCCACATCCATTGCGCCCGGCGCCCGCATTGCCGTACAAGTCACCGCCGTGCAAAGCTGGCTGGATATGGGTTTCGCGGTCGCGTCCCTGAACGCACCGGAGGAAATCGATGCCTTGCAAGGCCAATTCCCGGGCGTCGAATTCATCCCCCAATTGCGCACCGGCAAGCTGGAGGCGAGCAAGCCGGTGATCTATATCTCCGAGCTGCTGCACCATCTGCGGCAATCGGGCCGGCAAACGGTGGGTATCGTCAATTCCGATATTTTCCTTCCCCCCAATCGAGACTTGATGGATTTCGCCGCTGAGAATTCCAAGGGTGGGCTATTGTTCGGGCCACGCCAGGAGGTTCAGGATTTCGGCGCATCCGAGGGCAAAATGGACCCCTTCGGTTTCGATTATTTCTTCATGGATGCCACCATCTTGCGTATCTGGCCCGAATCCCGGTTTTGCCTAGGTATGCCGTTCTGGGACTTGTGGTTTCCACTGGTCCCAATTTTCGCAGGTCTGCCGGCAAAAAAATTGATCTCCCCCGTTGCAAAGCATATCCCGCATCCTACCCAGCGGGACGATAGCTTTTTCCTGTTTAACAATGAATTTGCGGGAGCCGTGATGCCCGTATTGGGCGGCGGCGAAACCTATAGAAATTTGGTCGCCGAGGCGAGCACACCGGATGCGTTGGAGAGACTGGCGGTCTGGCTGGACGGGCTGACCCGTACCGCTATCAGCCACATCGATCGATGCGCCGAGAAAATAGAATTAGGCTAGAGCATCCTGTCAGCGCGCCCAGGTTGCGTTTAATTAGTATACTGTCATGAATTAATGTCGGTCACGAAAAAGCGTGCCAATCATCATATCGGGGGAACTACGAAACGAACCCAATTCATATTATCGTTATTTAATAATAGCTTATATCAATAATCGAGGTTGGCGGACCATCGAAGGCCAATGGATGGAGCCGAAGGGGTACGCGGCTCAACACCAAAGCGCCTTACGGTCACTGGAAAACCATGACCTTCCTAGTCGTTCTTCGACATGATCGGAGGACGCTCCGGCGGTGTTCGGCAGAACGCTCTAGTGGCCATTGCCGTTGCCGAATTCGTCGGGCTCGAAGACGACGATCTTGGAGCCGCCGCTATCCAGATCAAACTTCACCTGGATCAGATTTTTTAGCTTTTCGCGCACGGCTTTTTGATTTTTTGGGTCCACCAGAAACAGCATGAAACCGCCGCCGCCGGCGCCCAAAATCTTGCCGCCGATGGCGCCCGCGTCCAGCCCGGCTTGATAAATTTCATCCACCTCCTTGGTGGTGACGCCGTCGGCCAGTTCCCGCTTCAGCATCCAGGCATCGTGCATCAGCGCGCCCAGATCGGACACAAGGCCGTCACAGCGTTGCAGGATTTTTACCGCCTCGTCGCAAAAGAAATGAAGCTGGCGCAATTCCCGTTCCTTGTTGCCAAAATTGGCAATTTTCTTAACGGCGATATCGGTCGAATAGCGAGAAAAACCGGTAAAAAACAGCATCATGGAGCTGTGAAGTCGCTCCTTGTTGGCGGCCGAAATGACGATCGGCGCCACATCGTAAGAGCCGTCGGAGTTGAACTCGATGCGGTTGAGCCCGCCATAGGCGGCCCAGATTTGATCCTGGCTGCCGACCGCTTCCTTCATCACATCCTGTTCGATTCGGATGGCTTCGTTGGCCAACTGCTTTTTCGACACCATTTCGCCCTTGATGGCATAGAGGGCATTCAGGAGCCCAACCGAAAACGACGACGACGAGCCAAGCCCGGAGCGCGCCGGAAGATCAGCGTTGTAGGAAATTTCCATACCCCGCTCCACATCCATCTCGCCCATGATGGCGCGGACGGCAGGATGCTGGATTTCATCGATATGGTTGACCAGCTCGATATTCGACCAGACCACCCGATGCTTGTGTTCGAAAAAAGGCGGCAGGTAGCGGACGCTGAGATAGCAATATTTATCGATGGTGGTACCGATAACGGCGCCGCCGTTTTTGCGGTACCAATCAGGATAGTCGGTGCCGCCACCGAACAGGGAAACGCGAAAGGGTGTCTTAGAAATTATCATGCAGCGCCAACCACCAGATTATTCGGCATTTTCAATTATTAAATCACGCAACCGCTAAAAAATCATTAGGAAGTGCCAAAATACGGCGCGAGAATTCCCGATGCGCGCGCCAGATCATCTGGCGTTCCGATATCCAGGAACGGAAATTCGCCTGCATAGGCGGCCAAAGTTCCTGGCGTCAATTTTTGAAACACATCGGTTTCCAACGACGGCCCATCGGCAGAGGCGACAATGTTCAGCAATTCACGCTCAAACAAGTAAACACCGGCGTTGATAATTCCACCGACGCCGCCAGCGGCATTTTTCTCGAAGAAACCGACAATGTGCCCATGACCATCGATATCGATGGATCCATACCGCCCGGCATCGGAAACACGCGTGCAAAGGACAGATCCCGGCGCGCCAGACCGGGCATGGTTGTCCAAAAAGGCGCAAAGATCAGCATCAACGAAGGTGTCACCGTTCAAGACCATCACCGGAAAATTTTGAATATGGCTGGCCAGATGGGTTATAGCCCCCGCCGTGCCCAAAGGCTCCGGCTCAACGACGGAAATACACTCAACGTCTTTGGGCGCATGTTCTCGGATATAGGTTTCAACCGCGCCCGCCAAATGGCCGAGGCCGAAGATAACCCTGCGCGCACCGAAACCTTGAAGCCAGGAAAGGAGGAGACTAAGAAAAGGCCGCCCGTCAATGGGCGCCAGAACTTTCGGTGTACCATCCAAGACACCGGCCAGCCGGGTTCCTAGGCCACCGGCCAGCACGACAACGTCGATCTCTGCAAGACACGCTTTCATACGTTGCCGTAGAGATTGTTGCGAATCATCTGATAGCCCTTCATCAATTCCTCAATGCCGAGATCGAGGGAATGGGCCGGCATGTAGCCGGTTGCCTCGATCTTTTCGTTGGAAACGATGTAATCACGCTTGTCCGGATCCTCGCCGATGGGCGCCTCCATATACTGGAAGCCGGGAACATGTTCGGCGATCTTTTCACAAAGCTCCCACTTGGAAAGATTGGCGTCGGACAACCCCACATTAAAAATCTCACCCTTCATAGCACCGTAATTCGCGATCACATGCATGAAGGCACGGGCCACGTCGCGCACATGGATATAGTTGCGCTTGAAGTGGCTTTCGAACAAAACAATCGCCCGGTCGTTCACCGCCCGGTAGACGAAATCATTGACCAGAAGATCAAGCCGCATGCGCGGCGACATGCCGAACACGGTGGCGAGACGCAGGCTGATGCCGCCGGCCTTCTCCAACACAATTTCCTCGGCCTCCACCTTGGTGATGCCGTAGAGGGACACCGGGCGGAGCGGCGTTTCCTCGGTGCAGAATTTACCCGGCTCACCGACGCCGTAGCCGGAATTGCTGACCGGCATGACCACCTTTTGATCTTTGCTCAGCAGGCCGCACAACATGTCCACCGCGTCCCGGTTGATCGACGTGGCGCCAAGTGGGTCGTTCTTGCACATGGGCGCGCCCACCAGGGCGGCGAGCGGTATGATCAGGTCAGCGTCCTTGGCGAGCGGCGCCACGATGTCTTTTTCGCGGGCATCGCCGCGCACCATTTGGAATTTTTCATCGGCGCAGACGGCGGCAAGGCTTGCTTGGCCAAACATGAAATTATCGAGCACGGTCACCTGGTTGCCATCCGCCAACAGCATGGGCACCAAGGTGGATCCCAAATAGCCGGCCCCGCCAGTCACCAGAATTTTCAATTTGTCCGCCATGTAGCTATCGTTCCTTCATTTGCAGGCTGCGTCCAGTATCCGGTGCAGCGCATCAATTTCCGTGCCCAGATCGAACGGATGGTTGCCGACGAAAAAGCCCCGGTCGTGGGCCAGATCACCGTTGGTCATCTCGCCAAGCAGTTCATAATCGAAATATTTGATCACATCGTGACGCGGGAAGCAGCCGCCGGTGATGATACGAAAGCCGATATCTTCCGCCTTCAAGGCTTCCATCACCACATCCCGGTCAAATCCCAAGCCGGGTGAGAGGATAATGGTGAAGCAGAAGCTGGATGATTTGCCGTTTTCGCGCTGGATGATGAAGCGCTCATCGCCTTCGAACAGGTTCTGGAATTTCGCTAGATTTTTGCGCCGCATTTCGGTCATAGCCGGCAGCTTGGCCAGCTGCACCAAGCCAACGGCGGCGTTGATCTCTTGCGGGCGTACATTGTAGCCGGGAAGAATAAAACGGTAGGCCTCAAAAAAATCATCATCCCGTGCCGCAAACAGCTCTGAACCTTCGGACACGTCTCGGGTCCAGCCATGGGCACGGATGGAGCGCGCCAGATCGTTCAGCTCGGCATCGTCGGTTGTCAACACGCCGCCTTCTATGGTCGAGATATGATGGGAGAAGAATGTCGAAAATGTGCCGATATCGCCGAAGGTACCGGTTTTTTGGCCCACCAGTTCGGCATCCATGGATTCGCAATTGTCTTCGAAGAAGATCAATCCGTGTTTATCGGCGAAGGCGCGCATCACATCGAGCGCGGCTGGATTGCCAAGGATCGAGACGCCCACGATCATCCGCGTGCTCGGCGTCAAGGCCTCTTCGAGCCGGGACGTATCCATATTGAGTGTGTCCAGCTCCACATCCACAAAGCGCAGCTTCAATCCATATTGCTGCAAAGGATGATACGTGGTGCTCCATGATATAGCGGGGACGATCACTTCGTCGCCGGGCTGCAATGGGTTGTCTTTGCGGTAGCATAATGCCGCGATGCCAACCAGATTGGCGGACGAGCCGGAATTAACCATAACCGCATATTTGCGTCCGAAGTAATCTGCGAAGGCGCGCTCAAACTCGGCCACCTTGGGCCCCATGGTCAGGCGCCCCGATGCAATCACATCATCGATAGCAGCGCGCTCTTCCGGGCCCCAACTGTCGGCGGCTAGCTCGTAAGTCATTCGTCTGCGCCCGCCTATTCCGAATACAGGCTGGGTACGGTGGAGCCGTTGAGCACGCCTTCTTCCTGCAACTCGTGGAAGACATGCTCGACACATTCCAACACCCCCTGGCCGAAATCGATCGAGGGATTGTTGACCAATTTCACGCCAACTGTGGGCGAAAACGAATAGGGCGTCATCACATAGTGGCCCTTGTAATCCTGATCCAGCATTTCGATATCCACCTCGCCGTTCAGCATTTCGCGCACCAGCGCCAACAAATCCGAATAGCGGTGGCGCTCGATTCCGGTCAGGATCACATGCTGGCCCGCATAAGCGGCGTCCAGAATATCAACGCTCAGCTTGCCGGCATCGCGGCCATGGATATATTCACGCTCTTCCGAGCCATCGCCGGCAAAGGTGATCTTGCCCTCGGTCAAAGCTTGGCGGATCAGCCGGTAGATACGGTTGGACGCATCGGCGCGCTCGCCATAGACGGAACCGTAACGAACGATGGTGTAATCGAGGCCATATTGTTCGCCATATTGCTCGATAATCAGCTCCGACGATTTTTTCGACGCGCCGTAAAACGCACCCTTGTGAGAAAACACATAAACCGAGCTGGCATAGACGAAACGCTCCACCTTGGCGGCGCGGCAGGCTTCCAAAACATTGAGGTTGCCCATGACGTTCAATTGAACCGTCTCTACCGGCCGGTCGATGGAATCGTTGAGATCGGCGAGGCCTGCGAAATTATAGACAGCGTTTTGCCCGGCAACGGCGGCACTGACGGCAGGCCCATCCATGATATCGCCTTCAATGACTTGGAAGCCGTTCTTGATACCGACCGGTGCTTTGCGGTCATAGACGGTGACTTCATGGCCGCGCCGAACCAATTCCTCGACCACATAGGAGCCGAGGAAACCGGCGCCGCCGAAGACGATAATTTTTTTGGGTTTGCTATCATCCATGGTGGCTCACCCTTTGAAATGCTCGGCCAGATGGCCAATCGCGCTACGCCCCATGGCGAGGATGCTTTCTTCCGCCGATCCGCCCGTATGGGGCGTACAATATAGATTGGGAAGGGCTAGAAATTCCACATCTTCGCACGGCTCCACGTCGAACACGTCGAGGGCCGCGCCGGCAATGCTGCCGGCTTTAAGCGCCTGTTTCAAATCATCCTGGTGAACGATACCGCCGCGCGCCACGTTGATCAGATAGGCGCTCTTCTGCATGCGCGCGATCATGGCCCCGTTGATCATGCCCCGGGTCGAGGCATCCAGCGGTGTATGCACGGTGATGATATCGGCGGCTTCGAAAATCTCTTCCTTGGAGGCTTCGATTAGACCGTTCTCTTTGTAATAAGCAGACTGATCGATGATATCGTTGACCAGGATGCGGCAATCGAAGGGGCGCAACAATTCCACTAGATCCTTGCCGACGAAGCCGACACCGATGATGCCCACGGTGTGGCCGCTCAATTGGGTGCCGCCATCTTTGTTCCAGTCCCGCTCTGCCCGCAAGCGCCGCTCGGAAAACAAGATGCCGCGCATCAGGCCAATCATCAGACAAAGGGCCATTTCGGCGACGCCGCGCCGGTTGACGCCGCCAGTCCAGCCGATGGCCACGCCGCGCTCCCGGCATGCGTCTTGATCGACGCTATCGAGGCCGACACCGTATTTGGATACGATTTTCAATTCCGGACATTGATCGAGGAATTCCGCCGTAATCGGCTCTAACCCGATAACCGCGCCTGCGACGTCTTGGAAGAAATCGACCAGCGCCTGGCCGCTCAACGTAGCGCCACTTTCATTGAAAACCACATCGGCGAAGGCATCGGTGATTTCACGGCGAAGAACCGGATGTTTGGAAAAGCTGCGGGACGCGACCTTGACGAGGCGTCCGCTCATGCGGGCAGCGCCTCGGCCAAATGCTCGGCGGCGGTGATGATCTGATCGGTGCCGATGCCATAGAGCCGGTGCAACTCGCCCCTATCGCCGTTGACCACTTCGAAGCCGTCGCGAAGACCGAGCCGCTTGATGGGCACGACCGCCCGGCGGCCATCGGCGGCGTCGATCAAAGCCTCGGCAAGCGCGCTGCCCATGCCGCCTTCGAGCAATTGCTCTTCCACGGTCAGCACAGCATCGTAGCCGGCGAACAGCTCTGTTAATTTCGCCCCGTCCAAAGGTTTGACGCGCACCAGATCTATCACGCCGGCCTCGATACCAGAATCGCGAAGCGCATCGGCGGCCGCCAGGGCATTGTGGGTGAGGTAGCCGCAAGCCACGATGGCAACCCGGCTGCCCGCAGTCAGATGGCCGAAGCCGTCTTTAAGGGCTGCATCGAAGCCGCTATGATAAAGGGCCGCCAGGGGTTGGCGTTCCAGCCGGATATAGCGAAACTTGGGATCATCGATACAGGCTTGGGCGATGGCCGCCGCCGAATTTGCATCCGACGGGGTCAACACTTCGATGCCGTTCAGCGCGCGCATGCAGGCTATGTCTTCGGGCGTGAAGTGGGTCAGCGTCGCATGATCGTAGCCGAGCCCAACGCCAACCGCGATCAGCGTCACCGGCAGGTTCATGGACGCAATGACGCATTTCACCTGCTCGTAACAGCGCGCCGTAATAAACGGCGCCATCGCATAGAGGAACACTTTCTTGCCCGAGAGCGCGAGGCCGGAGGCGAGGTCCACCATGTTCTGTTCGGCAATGCCGGCATGGATGAACTGGTCCGGGAAATCTTCGCGGAAACTGTCGAGGGCCGCAGCGCCAAGATCGGCACTGATAAAGAGGATATCTTTATCTTTGCGCGCCGCAGCAACGATGGTTTCGATCACCGCGTCCCGCTGTAATTGAGGGCGAGCCATCATATCCATTTATGCCTCCCCGCCCTGGACGGCGGCAAGGCCTAACTCGCCCCTGGCCGTGTTCATTTGCTCGTCCGATGGCATGCGGTTATGCCATTCGGAGCGGCCTTCCATGAACGACACGCCCTTGCCCTTGACCGTATTCGCAATGATCGCCAGGGGCCGGCCATCCAATTTATCCAGCTTGGCAAAAGCATCACCGATCTCGGCAAAATCATGGCCATCGATAGAGATCGCATTCCAGCCGAAGCTGCGCCATTTGTCTTCCAGATCACCGAGCGCCACCAAATCCTCGGTGCGCCCCAAAATGCATAATTCGTTCCGATCGACGATGGCCACCAGATTATCCAGCTTGTGATGGGCGGAAAACATGGCCGATTCCCAGATCGATCCTTCGTAGCATTCGCCGTCGCCAAGGATCACGAAGGTGCGGTAGTCATGGCCATCCTGGCGCGCCGCCAGGGCAAAGCCAGCGCCCATGCCGAGTCCGTGACCGAGGGAGCCCGATATGCCCTCGATCCCCGGAATGCGGAAATCGGCGTACATGCCAAGGAGGCCACCCGGTTCTGTAAAGCGCTTCAGCTCGTCGGCCGGGAAATAGCCGAGATCGGCGAGCACCGGATAGAGCACCATGGCCGCGTGGCCCTTGGATACGATCACCCGGTCCCGGTCCGCATAGTCGGGATCGCCAGCCTTGTAGTTCAGCACGCCGCCGTAATAGAGAGCGGTGACGATGTCGGCGCAGGAATAGCTGGATGGGATGTGGCCCTTCTTCTGGCGCATGGCCATTTCCCACAATTCCTGGCGCAACCAAAGCGCCTTGTCTTCGAGATCGTTTATGTTCACGATTTTTGTCTTCCCGTTCTAATGTTAAGCGGCGTTGCGCTCTTCCAATAATTTGCGGGCCAGGGGGATGGCGCGCATGCGTTCGATATGATCAACCACGTCCGGGCCAAACTTGTTATTCACCAAATCCAGATATGGCTGGTGGGTGAAATAGGTATCGAAGGCGTTATCGCGGAATTCTAGAATATCGGCAGCGCTGCAATGATCGTTGGACAGCGGCTTGGCGTTGTAGCCGTGCTGAGAGAAATCCTGCCAGGTGTCGGGCAGCTCCAGCCCGCCGGCGACGGCAGAATCGTAAAGCTGGGAGCCCGGATAGGCCATAGCCGAATAGAAATTGGCGAACTCACAATTAAGCTCCAGCGCCAGATCCAGGGTTTCCTGCATGCGCGGCACATTGTCGTCGGGCAGCCCGAAGATATAATTGCCGATAATGTTGATGCCGGCGCCCTGAATGCGCCGTGCCACGTCGATGATATCGTCGTTGCCGTATTTCTTGAGCGCGCCGTCGCGCACGTGATCGGAAGCGCTTTCGATGCCGAGGCAAAGCCAGTTGACACCGGCGGCTTTCAGCCCATCCAGAAACTCGTCCTGCACCGAATCCACCCGCGCATAGGCCCAGATATTGACATCGTAATCCCGCGTTTTCAGCAAATCGCAAATGCCGTGCACATGGCGTTTATTAAGCACAAACATCTCGTCCACGAATTTGATATTTTTGACGCCGAAATTTTCCACCAGGAAATCGATTTCCTTGATCACAGTTTCCGGATTCCACATACGGTACGACGATTTGCCGAACGGCGAATTGATGCAGCAGAAGGAACAATGATAAGGGCAGCCCAGACTGGTATGGATGGAAGCGTAGGGTGAGCGCTCATCGATATGATCAAAGCTGTGCCAGTTGTGCGCCCGGTAGCGGTCCATGGGCAGCAAATCCCATGCGATGCCGGGCATTTCCTCGTCCAGATTGGTGATCAACGGCTCTGCGCTAGTCGGCGGAATAATTTTGCCCCCGTCCCGCCACCACAGGCTGGGCACGCCGGAATAATCGTTGGCCCGGGATTGGATGGCCTGATGGGTCTTGTAGATGGTCGCCGGGCCTTCCAGATCACAAACGAAATCCACCGCCTCTTCGCGCATGGTGCGCAACGGCAGTGCCGACGGATGGGTGCCGGTCATCATGATCTTGGCTTCCGGGTCCGCGTCGCGGATTTTTTCGGCGATGGCGCCGGCGGCGCTCATGTTCTGGGTCGAGGCCGAGGGCTGCAAGCCATAGACCACGATTACAATCAGTTTAGCATTGAAATCCTCGGTCGCCACGCGGGCCACCATATCGGCGCTGGCACCCATGGCCGGCGCGTCATAGATGGCGGCGCTTAATCCTTTGCCGCGCACATACGTGGCGTAGAGCCCGGCGAACACCGGCGGCTCGATGGCCGAAAACTCGTCGCCCAAATCTTGATAGGTCTGCTTCCTGTCACCGGGATTGATGAACAGGATATCCACTGCCTCGGCCATTCAGCCTTCTCCCACCAAATTACGACGCTTGGTTTTTTACCAAGTCACCAGAGTATTTGATAATACCGGCCACGTCTTAAAGAACTATTTAAGTCATATAGTCTGCTGACCCTGGAAATCAAATCCAACTCAGCAATCCGCTCAAATCGGTTATCTCGCCCGCTGGTTTGCCCGGCAATTGCTCCGCCGGTTGTCCGAACCGGTTGACCCATAAAACCTGAAATCCGAAGTTGGCCGCGCCGGCCACGTCCCAGGCGTTGGACGACATAAAACAGATAGATTGGGCCGGGCAGGACAGCTGATCGACGGCCATCTGGTAGACGGCTGAACTGGGCTTATAGATACGGATTGCATCGACGCTGATGACGGCATCCAGCTTGTTCGCCAACCCCGCATGGTTGGTGGCCGCTTCCAGCATGCGCGGATTGCCGTTGGACAGGATTGCCGTCTTCAAGCCCTTCGCTTGCAACTCGCCAAGGACGCCGGCGGCTTCCGGATAGGCGTCCAGTTCCAAATAAAGGGCCAAAAGCCGGGCGCGCAGTCCATCATCTTCGATGCCAAGGCTGGCCATGGCGTAATCAAGCGCGTCCGCGGTCACAGCCTCGAAATCCACATATTCGTCCATCAGGGTGCGCAGCCAGGTGTAGCTCAGCTGCTTGCCGCGCCATATCTCGGCCAAGATCTGCCAGTTGTCGCCGAGCTCGTCGGCGCAATGGGCGGCGGCGGCGTTGACGTCAAACAACGTGCCGTAGGCGTCGAACACGCAGGCTTGAATATTTTCAAGTTTTTGGCTCATGGCTTCCCAATAATTCCATAATATTGCCGATGTCCTCTTCCGCATATCCGTTGGCGGCGGCGCGGCGGAGCATCTCGGCGGCGGTGGCCGCCATGGTCAGCGGCGCCAGATTGGCGGCGCCAAGCGCATTGGCCGCGTCCAGGTCTTTCAGCATGGTATGGACGTGGCCGAGCAACGGTTCTGTCACACGCCCGGCGAAGCGGGGCCCAAAAATCTGCAAAGGAGCCGAATCGGCAAAGCCGCCGGCCAAGGCTTCGCTTAAGCTTTTCGCGTCCACGCCGGAGGCTTCGGCCAGCCGCACCGCCTCGGCGATGGTGGCGATATTGCTGCCGACGATCACCTGGTTGCAAAGCTTGGTCACCTGGCCGGCGCCCGTGGGGCCCATATGGGTGACGCGCTGGGAGAGATGCGCCAACACTGGGCGCACCCGCTCGATGTCTTCCCCATCGCCGCCCGCCAGAATAGCAAGCGTGCCCTCGCCCGCACCCTTGACGCCGCCGGACACCGGCGCATCGATCCAGCCCATGCCGGTTTCCGATTTGAGCCGCCCGGCCATAGCGCGCGCACGGTCAGGGGCCATGGAGGAAAAATCCACCAAAATTTGGCCCCGCTTCGCTGCTTCGCTAACGCCGCCGGGGCCGAAGACCACCGCCTCCACCGCGTCCGCATCGGTCAGGCACATAAGGACGAAATCCGAGCCCTCCGTGACCGCCGCCGGGCCATCGGCTTCCACGGCGCCCATTTCCAGAAGCGGTTCGATCTTGGCCCTGGTGCGGTTCCAGACGGTGACGGCATAGCCCGCCGCCAACAGCCGCCCCGTCATCGGTGCACCCATCAGGCCCAACCCGACAAAACCGAGCCTGGGCGTTTCGCTCATTCCGTATCCACCCCGATGCGTTCCTCATGCTCCCAGACAACGCCGCCCGCATGGGTGACCGCGCCAAGATTGGCAGGACCGACGGTAACCGCATATTTCTGCAAAGCCCCAGCCAGTTTTGAAGCGTCGGGCGGCGTCCAGTCCTGGCGCCGATTCTCCAGCTCAGCATCGCTCAAAGCCACCGAAATTGTCGCCGCTTCGCCATCTATGCGGATCATATCGCCGTTGCGGATCAGCGCGATAGCGCCGCCCGATGCGGCTTCGGGACACGCATAGCCGATGCACATGCCCCGCGTGGCGCCTGAAAAGCGGCCATCGGTCAGCAATGCCACCTTCTCGCCCATACCCTGGCCGTAAATCAGCGCGGTCACGCCGAGCATTTCGCGCATGCCGGGCCCGCCTTTCGGCCCTTCGTTACGGATCACGATGACCGAGCCTTCGGCGTAATTTCGGGAGCGGATGACCGCCATGCAGTCTTCTTCGCATTCGAACACCAGCGCCGGGCCTTCATGCACCAGATTTGCCAGGCCGGCCACTTTCAGCAATGCGCCGTCCGGGCAGAGATTGCCCTTCAACACCACGACGCCGCCGGTCGGCGAGATCGGATCGGACGCGGGCACCACCACATGGCCGTCTGGCGCCGGTGTATCGCCCAAGGCATCTTTCAAAGCCTCACCCGTAAGGGTCAGGCAATCGCCGTCCAAATGACCGCCGTCCAATAGCGCTTTTAAGATCACCGGCGCCCCGCCGATGTCATAGACGTCCTTGGCATGGTAAAGCCCGCCGGGCTTGAGATTGGCAATTAGCGGCGTGCGTGCAAACACATCGGCCACATCGTCCAAGGTGAACCGCAAGCCCGCCTCGTGGGCAATGGCCGGCAGATGCAGCCCCGCATTGGTGGAGCCGCCGGTGGCCGCGACCACGGCGGCGGCGTTCTCCAAGCTGGCGCGGGTGATCAAATCTCTGGGCAGCGGTCCGCCGGCGTTGATCATCTCCACAACCATTTCTCCGGCGCGGCGGGCAACTTCGGCGCGCGCCTCGTGAACGCCGGGGATCATCGAAGAGCCGAGCGGCGCCAGGCCTAAGGCTTCCGAGACCATACCCATGGTGTTGGCGGTGAACTGCCCGGCGCAGGCGCCGGTGGTTGGCAGGCAGACCCGCTCCAATTCGTCCAGCTCGGCGAGGTCCATGTCGCCGGTCATCACGGCGCCCACCGCTTCGTAGGTGTCGAGGACGCTGACATCCTTGCCGCGCCAGCGGCCCGGCAGGGCGCTGCCGCCGAAAATGAAGGCCGAGGGCACATTGCAGCGCACCATGCCCATCATGATGCCGGGCAGGTTCTTGTCGCAGCCGCCGAAGCCGACGATGCCGTCATAGGCGTGGCCGCGCACCACCAGCTCAACACTGTCGGCGATCACTTCGCGGGATATGAGCGAGAACTTCATGCCCTGATGGTTCATGGAAATGCCGTCGGAAACGGATATGGTGGTGAATTCCCTTGGCGTGCCGCCTGCCGCTTTGACGCCTTCCTTGGCGGCGGCGGCTTGCGGCGCCAAATTCATGGTGCAGGGGGTGCCTTCCCCGGACGTGGTGACGACGCCGACGAAGGGCTGATTGATGGCTTTGTCGTCCAGCCCCATGCCGCGCAGGAACGCCCGGTGCGGCGCCCGGTCGAGCCCCCTGGTTGCTACGGTGGATCGCAATGTCTTATCCGGCATGTCAATTGCATAACCCGAACCAAGAGGCTAGTACACCCCAATGACATGCGGCTCTAAAATTCTGTAAAATGATATGAACGATAGCGATCTCGAAAGCCATTTGACCGAGGCCGGACTTTGGTCGGAAGTTAAAAGCCCCCGCGGCGCAACCGAAGGCCGGGCGGCGCTGTTCCTCGACCGGGACGGCGTTCTGGTGGAGGAAGTCAACTATCTGCACCGACCCCAGGACGCGCGCCTGATCGATGGCGCCGCCGACGTGATCGGCCGCGCCAACGCCCGAGGCATCGCCGTCGTCGTCGTGACCAACCAGGCCGGCATCGGGCGGCGCTATTACGATTGGATCCATTTCATTGCCGTGCAGGCAAAAATTACCGAGATGCTGGGCACCGCCGGCGTTCATCTGGACGCGGTGTTCGCCTGCCCGCACCACGCCGATGCGCGCCCGCCCTACCAGCACCCGGACCATCCTTCGCGCAAACCCAATCCCGGCATGCTGGTGCTGGCCGGCGGGCTGCTTGGGCTGGATCTGGCCGCGTCCTGGATCATCGGCGACCGTGCGTCCGATGTGCGCGCTGGGCTGAATGGCGGGCTGGCTGGCGGCGTCCAAGTGGCCACCGGCCACGGATCGCGCGGCAATGAACGCGATACCGCAGCTGCGCTAGCCACCAACGCCTATCCGGTTCTTTGCCTCAATTCCATCGCCGATGTGCCTGACCAGCCGCAAATCCTAAACGGCGCTTTGGTCTAATCGGTACTTAAACAGGGCCGGTTGCGGCTGACCGCAGATTGCCGGTAATATATGTACAGCCGAGGGGAGGCAGCGAGCTATGACAAATCACGACAGCAATCTGACCGGCGCCGATATTCGCGCCAAACTGGACCATCCAATAGTCGACGCCGATGGCCACATGATCGAAACCACATTCGCGATTCTCGATTTCGTTAAGCAGGTGGGCGGTGCCGATATCGCTGCCCGTTACGAGGCGGCACTCTCCGCCGATACCACCAGCTCGAAGCGGCTCGCGGTCTGGGTCGGCAATTCCGGCCCGGCCACCATCGACCGAGCAACCGCCATGCTGCCAAAGCTTATGTACAATCGGCTGGATGAAGCTGGGATCGATTTCGGGGTTGTGTATGGAACGCATGCTTTACGGGTTCTGCGCACGCGCGACGACGAATTGCGCCCGGTGGTGTACCGGGCCATGAACATGCTCTATGCGGATATGTTCAAAGATGTGTCCGACCGGCTAACTCCGGTGGCCTTGATCCCCATGGACAAGCCGGAGGAGGCGATGGCAGAGTTGGATTTCGCCATCGGCGAGCTGGGCTTGAAGGCGATTGTCATGAACACCTTGATCAACCGCCCCGCGCCCGAAGTATTGAAAGAAGCACCGCATCTTGCGCATTGGACGCTGGCGCCAACCAGCCCGGCCATGGATGTGGGCGACGCGTACGATCCGGTATGGGCGAAATGCGTCGAATTGGGCGTCGCCCCCACTTGCCATGATGGCTTTCGCGGGCGCGGCTCGACGCACGGCTCGCCCAGCAACTACGCCTTCAATTCCCTCGGCTCGTTTGGCCAGGGAAGCGATTATTTCTGCCGCTCGTTATTGTTCGGCGGCGTACCCAAGCGTTTCCCGACCCTCAAATTCGCGTTTCTGGAGGGCGGCACGGGCTGGGCGTCGCAACTTTTCAACAGCCTTTTTGAATATTGGGAAAAGCGCAGCCTGGAAGCCTTGTCGAAGAACTTGGATCCAGCCAAGCTGAATGTGGATTTACTGGTCGAGATGTTCGAAAAATACGGCAACGAATACCTCACCCCGGAACGCATCCGGGGAAATCCCCATCACCCGGCATCGTCGCAACTGTTTGTGCCGCCCGAAGAGGTCGATGACTTCACCCCGGCGGGCATCGAAGGCCCGGAAGATATCTGCCGCATCTTCAACGATAATTTCTATTTCGGATCTGAAGCCGACGACCGCATGACCGCCGTCGGCTTCGATACCAAGCTCAATCATTATGGGCTTAAATTAAAGGCGATCATCGGCTCAGACATCGGCCATTGGGATGTGCCGGACATGACCAAAGTAATGGTCGAAGCCTACGAAATGGTCGAACGCGACTATATAACAGGCGACGATTTCCGCGATTTCACATTCTCGAACGTGGTGGAAATGCACACCAGCATGAATCCGGACTTCTTCAAAGGAACGGTGGTCGAAGGCGCCGTCGGCAAATTCATGGCTGAAAATAAAGCGGTGTAAAGCTACCAGACCGACGCGTTCGATTTATCGGTATCGCGCCGCCCGCGGGTTTTGCGGCGCCGGTCGGGTCCGGCAATCGGCCGTTTTTTCTTGCGCCTTTGGGTGTCCCGCTTGACCCTTTTTCCAGCGGGACGAAGGTCCTTGACACCCTCGTGCCATTCCTGCGTCGCTTCGGCGACCTCTTCAACCTCTCCGGTCGGCGCCCAGATGCGATTGAGCTCCAAATCTCGTTCCTGTTCCCGGCTAAGGGCCTGCAACGATTTATCGGGATCGATCCTGCCGTCCTCGCCCATGGCGTCGGCGGCGTCGACCACCCCCAACACCTCGGAGATAAGCTCTTCCGCATTGAAGCCGCCGCGCAAAAATTGGACGCCCAATTCGTTGACGATCTTGGATGCCATGCGCAAACCATCGCCGTCCGATTTCTTCAACTGAAAGAAAAATATCTCATCGTCCTGACAGGTGTAGGTGCCGTCATGGCCAATGGTGCGCGACAACAAAGTTTCGCAAAACCGCACCAGACTGCGCGCCGGTTTTTCGCCGGTGGTCGTACCGATGGCCTTAAAGATCGGTTTCAAATCCAGAATATAGACCTTGCCCGCCTGGCCCTTGATCAGGGCATCGCCGGCGCCGGCATCTTTTTCCTGAAGAATTTCGCTGGTCGATACGGTTGTTTCCGGGGCCGATGTATCGACCGTGATAGTTCCCGATTCCAAATCGATTTCATCGGAAAGCTCGACCGCACCCGAAAGACCGTCCGCGTCTCGGTTACGCTTTTTCTCGCCAGAGGATTTGGCCGTTTTCTTTTTACGGCCCTCAATTGAACCCATAATTTTCGTCCCACCACACGCTATTTCAGACCCAAGATTCACCACTTCGGGTGATAATTATAGGGTTTCCTATAGACGAATATGGGAGCCGCGTAAATGACGGTTTCCATCTATTTTTAGGCCATTCAGATGAGCCTTTCCTGGCGGCCCAAATATCTTAAGGCGGCGGTGGAGCTTCGTCCGGATTGCCATCGGGATCGGCATCCGGCGGCGGCAGTTCCTGATCGGGATCGTTGCCGGTATCCGCATCCGGCGGCGGCAATTCCTGGTCGGGATCGTTGCCGGTATCCGCATCCGGCGGCGGCAATTCCTGGTCGGGATCGTTGCCCGCGTCCTTGTCCAGGGGCGGCAGCTCCTGATTGGAATCATTGCCGGCATCTACATCCGGAGGCGGCAGTTCCTGATCGGAATCGTTTTCCGCGTCCTTATCCGCTGACGGCAGATCCTGATCGGCATCGTTGCCCGGCTCTGCATCTGGCGAGCCGGTGGATTCCGGCACCGTATTCTCGTCCACGCCCGCCACATCGACCTGTAATTTTTTAACCAGCTCGGCGATCTCGTCGAGGGCCGATGCCTCCTCTGGCTTTTCCAATGTCTGCTCTTCGAAATCTTTGCTATCGCCGCTCACATCGGCGGCGATATCGCGGTATCGGTCGCGCTTGATGCCTACATTGCGGGCCGCAATCTTGATATATTCCTTGCGCAGGATATCCAGGCGCTCGATATGGGACTGTCGGTATTCCTCCATCTCTGCGAGGGCGACGAGGGTGCTCTCGCGCTGCTTGCCTGCCTGATCGATGACTGCCAACAGGCGGCCGGCCAGATCGATCAGCACCTGCTTCCTTGCTTCAATGCTATTGTTCAGGGTCTCAACCTCGCCGGTCAGCGCCTCTTTTTCGGAGCTTAACGCCTCGCCGTCGGCCTTCAAATTGTCGTTTTCCTCGATGCGCGCCTTGATTTCCACCTTCACCTTCTCGAAGCGGCGGATGACCCGAAGCGACTGCTTGCGGCGGCTGTCGATATCGTCGCGGATCGCTTCTTGCTCGATGCGGATTTCCTCCAGCGCCGATGCGGCATCGTCCTGGCTCTTTTTTAGGTCCTCCAGCTCGGCATCCAAACCAATCTTGCGGGCGGCAAGATCGGTGGTTTCCTTCAAACCAGCGGCGGCTTCGGCTTCTAGTCCGGCGATTTCATCCTTGATATCTTTGGCCTTTGCCGCAAGAGCGGCCACGTCTTCCGACGTGATAAGATCGGCAAGCTGTGTCTTGGCCGCCGCCAAATCCGCCCGCAGACGGTCGGCCTCTGCACTTGCCAGAGGCTTTTCGGGCGGGGCATCAGGTTCTTGCGCGGGCCCGCTGCCGTCGCCGGTAAACCGGTCACTTAATCGTTTCACCTGGGATTGCACCTGGGTGGTAATCTTGCCGGCCAATTGAGACGTAGTTTGCACAATGCGGCCCGGGACCGGCAACACATCCCGCTGCCAGGCGAAATAACCGCCGCCGCCGAGAACGCCAATCACCAGCACCACGATAATTAGCGGTCGCAGCCAGGCGTTTCCCGCCGCAGCTGGTTGGGTTGCGCTATCCCGGCTATCACCCTGCAGCGGCGCGGGGGCTGGCGCGGGCGCGGCTCCGGGCGGGCTTGCAGGCTGGCCTGGTTGTTCCGGCGCCGGCTGGCTAGGTGGATCAAATAACTCGGACATCGGTATCCCGTAACGATGCGCCTAAATCCATTTCAGCCCCTGCCGGCACCCCCCGCCAGCCAAAGGCCTGAATTTTGGCTCGTCCCTCCAAGGGCGCCCCAATCTGGCGCACCCCGCTGGGTTCAATTTACAGAGCCAAAATTTACGAAATCCTTAACGCCGGCGCTGGCGCCAGCAACGTCGAGCTTACCCGCGTCCGTAATGGATAAGATCGCTCCAAACACGTTCGATATTGCGCAAAGTCTCGCGCAGAGCCTCGACATCGGATTTTGTAACCCCGGCGGCCATCAGCGCCTCGCCATTGGCGACTTCCAGCTCTTCAATTTTTTCGCAGATGGCGCGCGATTTTTCGGTCAGCTTGATGCGCACCGAACGTTTGTCGTGGGGCGAGCGCGATTGCTCGATATAGCCGCCCTCGACCAGTTTTTTCATATTGTAGGAGACGTTCGAGCCCTGGTAATAGCCGCGCTCGATCAATTCACGGATAACAATTTCCTCGGTGCCGATATTGGTCAGCAGCATTGCCTGGACCGGGGTCAGGTCGCGGTAGCCCAGTTGATTTAGCTCGGCCCGCACCACATCAAGAAATCGCCGGTGCAGACGTTCAATCAGTTTGGCTATATCGAGATAAGGATCGTCCACATAGCGCTTATAATTGCCATGCTGTAATTTCGCAAGTTAGAACAGATACGTAGAAATATGCCCCGAATTGTAAATTTGAGTGGCGAAAATTCGCCGGGTCTGGTCAAGTGCCGCCATGACCAAGCTTTACCACTGGAATCTCCGCCCGGCTACGTTCGGGTTCGTTATATTGCTGGCCGCTTGCGGCGGGCCTATACCGGATGCCGATGAGCGCCGCGGCGAGCAGGAAACGGCCGGCTATAACCAGATCATGCGCGTAGCGGCGGTAACCGAAAAAGGCGGCGATTTAATATCGGCTGCCAATTTTTATCGCCGCGCCCATGGCATGAACCCATCGGCCACGGTGCCGCTATTGCGTCTCGGCAAAACCTTGGCGGCCTTGGGCGACCATCCGGGCGCCGCCAGCGCCTACCGTCAGGCGATAACCTTGGATGGCAAAGCCACGGAGGCGCGCCTCGGCCTCGGCAAGGCCTTGATCAATACCGGCGAAAGCGACTTGGCGGTGGCCGAGTATAAAATGGCGCTGGCTGGCGATCCGGCCAATATCGATGCCTATAACGGGCTTGGGGTCGCGCTTAACCTGACCGGGCGGCATCAGGCGGCTGAGAACAATTACCTGGATGGGTTGGAGCGGGCACCGGATCATCTGGCGCTGCAAAACAATTTGGCGATGTCGTTGGCCCTCGGCGGCGAATATGGCGACGCTATCAGCATCTTGCGCAAAGTGATCAACAGCCCGGCGGCGACGGCGACCAATCGCAACAATCTGGCCCTGGTTCTTGGCATGATGGGCCGCTTCGACGATGCCGCTATTTTGCTGCGCCGTGATCTCAACCGCGAGCAGGTCAAGAACAACCTGGACTTCTACCGGTCCCTTACCGCGCTGAACAGCCGCCAGCGGGCGAAGCGAATCTTTGGCGTTTCGACGGCGAAATAGGCAAACCATGGAGCCAAAAAAGTGCCGAAATCAGGAAAATGGTAAAATTAACTGTTTCGATAGCATTTGGTCCGGTATATTCGCGCCTGTGATTGAGGGGCACCAAGCATGAAACCACGTCTGTCGGTACTGGGAATTTTTCTTTTCGGGCTTGCGCTATCAGCTTGCGCCGGGCGACCGCCCTATGGCGACGCCAAGCTATGGCTGGAAGAAATCGATCCCGGCAAGGGCCGTATTTTCGTTTATCGGAACCGCAACCCGCTGACCATGTTTTTTCCCTTCACCTTCGTTTTCGATGGCAAGGAAGTCGCCGATTTTCATAGCGGCACCGGTTTTTACCGGGACGTAAAAACCGGCAAGCACACCATTACCTTCAACCGTGGCAAGCAGAAAATGGATATCAGCGTCCCCGAACAAGGACAGATGTTCATTCGCTACAACATGGTGTCCGATGCGTCCGATCCAACCAATATGGCGGTCTCGGTGATACCGCCAAAAGAAGGCGACCGGGAAATGGAACGCACCATCTTGATCGAGGGCACGCTGCCCCCCGACCGGGGCGTGCGCATCTACTTCTAACGCCCGCCTAACCCCCGCCCTTATTTAGGGGCAAAGCCATGCTGCAAACCAAACCCGAAGACGAGGCTGGCGGAGAAATCGCCGAAGCCACGGATGATGCGCTTTATTGTTCCGACTGTGGCCACCTGATCACCCGGACAAGCTGGCAAATATCGCGCCGGGGTGATCATGCACACACAGTGTTCAATCCGGCCGGCCAATTGTTTCAAATCGGATGTTATTCGGATGCGCCTGGGGCCACGCCCGGCGGCGATACATCGACCGAGTTCACATGGTTTCCGGGTTACGCCTGGCGCATTGCCCTATGTGGGAGTTGCGGGCGCCACATGGGCTGGCAGTTTTTGGGCGACGATGATTTCTTTGGCCTCATCACAGATCATTTAAGTGACACCAAAACCTGACGCAGGCGCGTCTAAACCACCAAAGCCAACTCGGCCGGCGCCTCGGCGGCGATCACGTTGGTCTTTTTCTCGTGCCGCTCCAGCAGCTTCCACATGACGGCGGGGATATTTGAAATCGCCTCGGCCGGGACTTCGAACAACTTGGCGCCCTCGACTAACCGGTACTCGTCGGTCAGGTTCTTGTCGAAGAGGATCGTCTCTTCGCCAAAGAAATCTCCGGTGATCAGGGTTTGCACCACCGCACCGTTAACCAGCCGCTGGCAGGTACCGCTGGCGACGATGAATATGGAGCGCGCCTTGCCTGCCTTGATCCGCTCGTTCTCGCCTTCGTAGCTGTGCCGGATCATCTGATCTGCCACTCGGTTCTGGACCGCCGGTGAAATCGATCCGCCGAACAGCCAGGTGCGGTTCAGAAATTCCCGGTACTCATGCATCTTCTCGACGCGCGCACCCAAATTGGTGCGCCCTATAAATTCGGAAAACGATTTGGATGGCAGCCGCAGCGCGATCACGTAGCCGATGGTCCGGTAGGTATAAAGCGACTAAAAGCCGTGAATGCCGGAATATTCGCCAACCATGCCGCCAGCGGAAATAGCGTTATAATAGCTTTCTTCGGAATTGATCTGTTCGACATTGCCGGTGAGGATCAGGAATATATCGTCGTTCACCTGGCGCTTTTTCAAAATGATCGTGCCCGGCATAAACTCGACAATCTGATTGTTCAGCATGGTGCGAAAATGATGCTTTTCGATATCGGGGAAATTGGCTCTTAAAAATTCAAAGGCTATGCGCCGCATATTGTCCGATTGATCGGCGATCAACACATCGGCCATGCCAAAGGGCGCGCTGGAGCCGATTTCTTTCTGCGAACTGGTCAACGCCTCCGATTGATGCGACAGGATGATTTTATCCGACGTATCTTCCAGAAAATCCTCGGCCGCGCCATGAATCATGCCGCCGCCCACATCGATCTTTTTCAAATCCACTTTGGCCAGATATTCCTGGCGCACCGCCTCGAAGCGGGACTGATCGAAGCTATTTTCCGCCGGCACCGCGTCGATCATATCGCGCATAACCTTGAAAGACGCGATATCAGCGAGGTGGCTATAGGTAAGGTAGCGCCCTTCCCAGAATGTGCGGAAGCTGAGAACGCTGGTTTCCACCGGGTGCGGCGACAAGAAGGGTCGCACCTCCAATCCCTCGATATCGTTCCAGGTATCGAAATCCAGATCGAACACATCGAAGTAAGAGGAAATCAGGCTCTCGTCCTTGGACATCAGCGCCGCCAGCTTCTTGAACACCGAGGCGCGGACCACCGGCGTCGCGAAATATTTGATGCGGTGATCGGCGCGCATCAGTGTGGTCAGACCGGAGAAATGATCGTCGTGACAATGGGTGTGGAAAATCCCCTCGATCTCGTTGATGCCGATACCGAGCGCGGTCAGGCTGTATTCCACATTGGGTCCAGCATCGATCAGATAAATTTTGCCCTGATATACCAATATGGACGACATCGAAGGTCGGTTGACGTCCCAGCCATCGCCCTGGCCGGAATGGATGACGGCGAAATATTCGCGGCTGATGTTCTGAAATCCAAGCGGATAGGGCGAGCGATACTTTTGCCCCTGGGGCAGGTTGAGATCGACAATGATGATCTCATCCTCATAGGTAAATTCAAAAATATTGGTGCCAATGCGGCAGATCATGACGCCGTTCCGGATTTCTCTGGGCGCGGCGTCAACAATATGCGAATCGAGCAATTCCTCGGTTGCGCGGATATTGCCGAAAGCGAACTTGGACTTCATGTCCATGATCAACTCGGCGCTCTCTGCACTCATCCCGGCGGCCATGATTTCAGCCTTCGAGATCAGGCCGTAATTGCCCCGGTAGATATATTGCATCTGCGCCTTCACCTGCCCTTCGGAGCCGAGCAGTAGCGGGCGCATACCGGTGTTGTTGGGATGATTGGGTAGCAGCATGCCTTGCCGGTAGAGCATCTGCAGAACCGGAAATTCCGACAGGTTGCAAAAGGCGCCATTCTGGATCGGCAAATCCGACAGCAGGATGGCGTTGGGTCCGGTTTCAAATTGAACCCCGTCTTTTTCGGTTGTCTCAATGAAGCCGCGCTGCATCAAATGCTTGACCGCGTCTTCCGGGCAACCGCAAAGGATGGACATCCCAGCCTCCGGCACTTCCACCCAAATAACGCCTGTGGTGACCTTCGTCTTGGTAATTTTCGGCAAATTCTTGATCCCAATAAACTTGGTGTATTTTTAAATACGGAAGCCGTTCGGCACCTTGGCCCTACAGAAAAAGCCGCCAGTTTGCTCGGGGGTGCCTTGGCGGCATTTTAGGGAATTTCGAATACGATGGCGGGATAATACCATCAATCCATCAACCGGAACCTATAGTGGCTTCTACGTAGTCCGCATCGGTAAGCCGAAAGGGGGATGAAGGCCGCCGCAAGCTGGCTAATCGTCGCCGAATTTTGAAATTCTTTTCCTCTTTCTTCAACAATTGGCTGGCACGTTTGCAAAGCCAGACGGCGTGGCTCTTTAACGGCGGCGGCGATTTTATTTTCAACGATTGCCATCAGATCAACTTTCTCTAAAATGGCCGCCGAATACTTTGTTCTGTGCAAGGAATACCGGCGGCGAAACTCCATATAATTATAATCGACAGGGACGCTTAATAAATGGACGGCAATATGATTGACATGGCGATTACCGCCGCCATCGCATTGTCCGATCCGATGCGCTTGTCCTTCCTCGCCCTTGGCGTGCTCATAGGCCTGGTCCTCGGTGTTATTCCGGGTCTCGGCGGGCTGGTCGGGCTGTCGCTGTTGCTGCCATTTACGTTCAATATGGACCCCTTCACGGCGCTGGCCTTCATGATGGGGTTGCAGGCGGTGGTGGTGACCTCGGATACCATCCCGGCGGTCCTTTTTGGCGTGCCCGGGACCGTTGGTTCGGCGGCGACGATCCTTGACGGCTATCCGATGGCGCGCAATGGCGAAGCGGGCCGGGCCTTTGGGGCGGCTTTCACCGCCTCGGTGATTGGCGGACTTTACGGGGCGATGCTGCTTGCCCTTGCCATTCCCATCATTCGCCCGATCATATTACAGATCGGCTCGCCGGAACTGCTGGCCATCTGCGTCTTCGGCTTGTCGCTGGTTGCGGTGCTCTCGGGCTCGACGCCCTTGAAGGGGTTGGCGGCGGCCTGCATTGGGCTGATGGTGGCGACCGCCGGCGACGACCCGCAGACCGGCACCCTTCGATGGACTTTCGATACGATCTACCTCTATGACGGCCTGCCGGTCGTGCCGCTGGCCCTCGGCCTGTTCGCAATCCCCGAGATCGCCGACATGGTGATCACCCGCCAATCCATCTCAGGCGGCGCCAACGCCGGCTCGCGCTGGTCCCAATGGGAGGGCGTGAAAGACGTCTTCCGCAACAAGTGGCTGGTGCTGCGTTGCGCCAGCATCGGCTCGGGCCTCGGCGCCATACCCGGTATCGGCGCCTCGATCATCGATTGGATCGCCTACGGCCACGCGGTCCGTTCGATCAAGGATTCCGGCAAGACCTTCGGCAAGGGCGACGTGCGCGGCGTTATTGCGTCCGAGGCCTCCAACAACGCCAAGGAAGGCGGCGCGCTTCTTCCGACTATCGCCTTCGGCGTACCCGGTTCGGCCTCGATGGCATTGATCCTCGGCGCCTTTCTCATTCATGGGCTGGTGCCGGGACCGGAGTTGCTGGCCAAGCGGCTTGATATTACCTACACGCTGGTTTGGTCGGTCGCCATCGCCAACGTCCTTGGCGCCGGCATCTGTTTTCTGTTTGCAAACCAGTTGGCCAAGGTCGCCCTGGTCCGTATCGGGATTTTGGCGCCGGTGGTATTGGCCATTACCTATATTGGCGCGTTCCAGGGGCAAAATTCCTGGGGCGATATATCGGCGCTGCTGATCTTCGGCTTCATCGGCTGGATGATGAAGCGGCTACGCTGGCCGCGGCCGCCGTTGATCCTGGGATTTGTTCTCGGCGGGTTGGTTGAGCGTTACATGTTCATTTCCGTCGAACGCTATAGCTGGGAATGGCTGTGGATTTTCCGCGAGGGCACATTCGCTCCCTGGGTCGATATCATCCTGTTGATGGCACTCTACGGAATATTGGCGCCCGTCATCCGGCGCTGGATCGCCAGGCGGCGCGCCGGCGAAAAAGTTGCCAGGGGTATCGCATTCCAGCGCCAAAACCTCGATCCCGGCATGTATTTCAATTTCGCTATCCTGGCAATGTTCGTGGCCACCATTACCATCGCGTCCGGATGGGAATTCGGCGCCCGGCTGGTGCCTTCTGTGATCGGCTGGGGCGGCGTCATCTTTACCGGCGGCGCGATATTTTCCGGGTTATTCCTGATGCCGGCCAATGCGCCGGCGGCAATCGCGCCGGAAAGCCGCGCCGAGGCCGAGGCCCTGCAAGGGAGCGCCTTGGGACCCGCCGAGGACGAGGATGTCCATTTCGACATCCAGGCCGACTACGGCGATCTTTCGGTGCGCACGATTTTCGTCCGCGCGGCGAATTATTTCGCCTGGCTGCTGGCTTTCTTCGCCTCGTCATTCCTGATCGGGCTGTTGCCGGCCATGTTCCTGTACCTGGTCGGCTACATGCGCTTCGAGGGACGCGAGAGCTGGAAGATGGTGCTCTCGGTCGCGCTGCCACTGTGGTTCGGCTCCTATTTCCTGTTCCACAAGGTTCTGCTGGTCACTTGGCCACTATCGGTTATCGGAAATTTTTTTCCGGTCCTTCGTACCATCGAATGGGCCAACCTGTTTTAGCCGCTGAAATCCGGGGAAGTGAATTTCGGGACAAAGTTCGATAAATATTATTTCAAATGATAGCGTTTGAGGGTTACAACTTAGGAAACCAGAACCCGGTCTAACGAAACTGGTAATTATGATGCGCAATTCGGGTCCACGTGCATCGATTGGATAATGGCGGCAGCGCTCAAGAATGCGTCACAGCCGGTCCGTCATATTACGGCAACAGGGAGAATGACATGTTTCAGAAAATCGCAATTGGACTGGCTTCTGCGTTGGTCCTGTTTTTGACGGCCCCGTCGTCCAACACCGCGGCTGCCGGTGAAATCGAGGATTTCTATAGCGGCAAGACCATCACCATTTATATCGGCTTCGGTTTTGGCGGCACCTACGGCAAATATTCCCGAACCATGGCACAGCATTTGACCAAGCACATCCCGGGACATCCAAAGCTTATCGTCAAGTCGATGCCCGGCGCCGGCGGTCTCAAGATGGCCAATTTCGCATACAACGCCATGCCAAAAGGTGGCTATCATTTCCTGGTACCACCGGATTCGTCGGTGGTCTCGCAGCTATTGCGGCCAAAAAAGGTGCGCTTCAAATCCCAGGACTTTACCTGGCTCGGCGCCACCAATCAGACCAACACGATTTTCGTGGTGCGCAGTGATACTGGCGTCCGGAAATGGCAGGACATGCGGACCAAACAAGTGATTTCCGGCAACACCGGCCCGGGATCGACGGCGTTCCTGATCCCGGCGATGATGAAATCCATGCTCGGTCTGAAAATCAAACAGATCGCCGGCTACAAGGGGTCGAGCAAGACCATCCTGGCGATGGAGCAGGGCGAGCATCAGGGAACGGCATTCAACTGGCTGGCCTGGTATTCGAAAGTCCCCCATTGGTTCGATAAAGGTAAGGAATTCGCCTATCCGATATTGCAGACCGGCGTCTACAAGGATCCGGCCCTGCCCAACGTTCCGATGATGAAGAACTTGGTGGCCAAGGAACATGTTCCGATTGTTAACTTCATGGCGACCTTGGGGATTATCGGTCGTGGCCTGGCGTTGCCACCCGGCGCGCCCAAGAAATTGGTCGAGCCGCTGCGCACGGCGTTCGCCAACATGGTCAAGGATCCGGCCTACATCGCCGACGCCGAGAAGGCCCGTCTCAGAGTGTTGTACACCTCTGGCGCGGATATCCAAAAGTTTGTCAATGGCGCGATCTCCAAAGCCAATCCGGAAGTCGTGGGTGCGGCGCGCAAGCTGATCTTCGGCAAGTAGCGTTTAAAAGAGTGGCGGAGGGCTGCCCCCAAGCTGCCCTCCGCCGGTGAATGCGGCGGCGGATCCCGCGATTGCCGCCGCATTCGAAACTTGGAATGTCTAAAATCCTACATGCCGGACAACGCATCGATGGTGCGGATGGCAGCCGGGCCAAGCAGCACAATAAATAAGGTCGGCAGGATAAAGACGATCATCGGGATGGTCAGAGTAGCCGGCAGTTTGGCCGCTTTTTCTTCCGCCCTCATCATGCGCTCGTCCCGGTATTCGCCGGACAGTACGCGCAACGCGTTGGCCAGGGGGGTGCCGTATTTTTCGGTCTGCACCAGGGTATTGATGACGCCGCGAAGCGCCGGCAAATCGGTGCGCACCAAAAGATTGGCGAGCGCCGTCTTGCGGTCAGGCAAAAAGCCCAGTTCCATGGCCGTCAATTTTAATTCGTCCGCCAATTCTGGCGCGCCGCCGCCAAGCTCGCCCGACACCCGCACCAACGCCGCATCCAGCCCAAGCCCTGCCTCGACACAGATAACCAGTAGATCGAGGGCATCGGGCAGCGCTCGCTGCATAGCCTTGCGCCGTTTGCCGGCTTGATAGCGGACAACCCAATCGGGCAGGAACAATCCGAGCGCCGCCGCCGCAACCAGCGCTAGAATGCGCGGCATGGCCTCCAACGCACCCAACCCGGCTAGGAATATCAGCCCGAACGCTGCGCCTGCGAGAAGCACAGGCAAGGCCAGCTTGGCCACCAGATAGACGATAAGCGCATCGGCAGACCGCCAACCCGCCTTGGTCAGGCTTTTCTCCGCATCGCTCGCCAGTTTACCACGCAACAGATCAAGACGCTGGACGGCGCGGCGCATCAACGACAGCGCGCGCTCCGGCTTCGAGCGGCGCACCGGGCCCATCATCGCCCCCTTCAATTCATCGCGCCGTCTGGCCAAGACCTTGATGCGCCCGCGCATGGGATTTTTGGCGATCAACCCGTACCAGACCGCGAGCACCGAGAAAAAAGCGGAGGCGAAGACGGTCATCGTAATAACGGTCTCGTCGGAGAGAATTTCTAAACTCATGGCTCAAACCTCACCATTCTGAACATGATGCCGACGCCGGTCACCAGCATGGCGACGCCGACGGCAACCGCCGTGTGGCCTCGGGGGTCGATAAACAGCATCATCGCGTAATCGGCATTCAGCACCATCAGGATGGCGAGCATGAGAAACGGAAGCGAGCCCAGGATATAGGCGCTGGCCCGGGCTTCCGAAGACATTGCCTTGACCTTCTGCTTCATCTGTTTGCGCTTGCGCAGGATGTCGGAAAGGTTGGCCAGGGTCTCGGCCAGATTGCCGCCGGTTTCCCGCTGCACATTGAGGGTGATGACGAAAAAATTAAAATCCGCCGTGTTCAGCCGCCTGGCCGTCGCCCACAAGGCATCGTCCAGAGACTGGCCAAGGCGCGCCGCATCGGCAATGGCGCGAAATTCCAGACCCACCGGATCGGCCATCTCGGTGCCGATGGTGTTGATGCATTCCGATACCGGCAGACCGGAGCGAAGCCCACGCACCATTAGATCGATGCCGTCCGGAAACAAATTGGTAAAGGCCTTGGCGCGGCGCTCGCCCAGAAATCCAACCACCTTGTGCGGCAGCAACAATCCCGCTGCCAGACCGGAGAGGGCCGCCGGCACGAGGTCCAGTCCCCCGGCCAAGGCAGCGGCAAATCCTGCCACTAACCCGACCAGGAGACTGACACCAGCGTAACCCCCAACCGAAATTCTTTTGCCGGTGCGGTCCAAGCGGGCGCGCAGGATTTCCGGCTTGGGCAAGACCGAATTGACCAAGGCCTCGATAACCGGAAAGCGCTTCGGATCGGTGCGCCGCAAGTCGCCCGGCGCGGCGGTGCCGACATGGGCCTGCGCTTCCAGCCGCTGGCGCAGTTTGGCCGCCCGCTTGTTAAATTTTTTGGCGCGCGCGCCGAGCAACGACAACAAGGCGAACAGACCGGCGATAAAGGCAACTGATGCGCCAACAAACACGATAAGTTCGGCACTGGTCATCAGAGCGTCGCTTCCAGCAAAGCCTGTTCAAGGCCGAAATACGAGGCCCGCTCGGTGAAGGCCGGGCGTAGGCCCTGGGCTTCGAACTCGCCGACCAGATTGCCGTCGCCATCTTCGCCGGTGAATTTGAATTTGAACAGATCCTGAGTGGTGACCACCTCGCCTTCCATGCCGATCACTTCGGTGATCTGGACAATTCGGCGGACGCCGTCGCGCATGCGGCTGATCTGGACAATCATGTCGAGAGCACCGGCCACCTGATTGCGCACCGCTTCATTGGGCAGTTTGACACCGGACATGGCGACCATGTTTTCCAGCCGGGTCAGCGCTTCACGGGGATTGTTGGCGTGGATGGTGCCAAGCGAGCCGTCATGGCCGGTGTTCATGGCCTGCAGCATGTCGAGGGCCTCGCCAGCGCGAATTTCGCCGAGAATGATACGGTCGGGACGCATGCGGAGCGCGTTCTTGACCAGTTCGGTCTGGTTGATCTCTCCCTCGCCTTCCAAATTTTTCGGGCGGGTTTCCAGGCGCACCACATGCGGCTGCTGCAATTGCAGTTCGGCGGCGTCTTCGATGGTGACCACCCGCTCGCCGTGATCGATCATCTGCGACAAGGCGTTGAGAAGCGTCGTCTTGCCCGACCCTGTGCCGCCCGAGATCAGAATATTGAGCCGGCAGCGAGCCGCGATTTTTAGGGTACGGGCCATGGCTTCGGACAGATTGGCCTGCTGGGACATCACATCCAGGGTAATCTTCTTTTCCGAAAATTTGCGGATTGAAATGGTCGGACCGTCAATGGCCAGCGGCGGAATGATGATGTTGACGCGGGAGCCATCGGCCAGGCGGGCATCGACCAGCGGCGAAGTTTCGTCGACGCGCCTTCCCACCGCCGAGACAATTCGCTGGGCGATGTTCATTACATGGGCATTGTCGCGAAAAGTAACGTCGGTCAATTCCAGCTTGCCGGACCGCTCTACAAAAACCTGCTTGGCGCCGTTCACCATAATGTCGTTGACGGCAGGATCGGCGAGCAGCGGCTCCAAAGGGCCGAGGCCAAGCATATCGTTGAGCAGCGAGGTGACCAGAGCGCGCTGCTCCAACTTGTTGAGCTGGACTTTTTCCTCGCCCAGAATCTCGGCGACAATATCCGATATCTGAACGGCCAGATCGCTGCGGCTCATCTGGTTGGCCAGGGCCACATCGATGCGCTCAAGAAGAACCGGCGCTACGATGTCCTTGGCGGCGTCAACCGGATTTGCACATTCAGGGGCGTGATCGATTTCATCTTCGCCCTTGGCCACCGCCATCATGTCGTTGATCAGGAAGGTCACCGCATCGCGCACCACGTCCGAAGCGATGCCCAATTGATTCTCATCGGATACTGCGGTGACAACCTGCTCGGCCGCCCCGGCCAATTCGCCGCGCTGCATGGACACCACTTCGTCATTGCTCAGGCGCGCGCGGAGGACCGGGCGCGCCAGGATGATAACCCGGTCGATCAAAGCGTCCCGGGACATCGGTGCGGCGCTTTCGAGGCTGGGCCTAAGCGGGATCACCTGGCTGGTTACAGTTGCATCGCTACCGAAATCGGGTTTGGCGTTTTCAGATCGTTTACCGAACATGGCTCTAACCCCGTTTCAACAGGCCAAGCAGCCCGCTTTTTTTGGGATCGCCGAAACCGGCCACATCCTTGATGAGTTGCAGATAGGCCTTGGCCGCCGCTCCGTTTGGCGCCGCTTGGGGAAGCGCTACGGCTTCCGATGCGGCGCGCGCCAACGACTTGGCATCGTACGGCACGACGTGATCGACGGCGCATCCGAGCGTCCCTTCGAAATCCGCCTTTTCCACTTCGGCACCCTTGAAGCGGCCGGTCTGGGCGAGCGTCACGACGACGCGCGCGTCCGGCGCGGCAGCCGTCACGGCGGTGATGATCTGCTTGGTGTCGCGAAGGCCCGCCAGGGACGCGTCCGAGACCAACACCACCCGGTTGGCGCCGGCCAGAATGGCCGTATCGGCCTGCAATAGGGCGCGTGGCACATCCCACACGATCTCATCGAAGCCGACCCGCAGCAGATCATTCATGGCGGCAAAGGCATCGACGTCCAGGCGGCTCGACTGATCGAGGGATTCTTCGGCGGAAAGCACCATCAGATTGTCCGATTGGCGGACCATGGCGCGGGCCAGGAACAACTCATCAATTCTGTCCGGGTTGGCAAGCGCTTCGCTCAATCCCCTGCCCGGCTCCAAATCCAGCATCAGCGCCGCCGTGCCGAAATTAAGATCAAGATCGAACAACACCGTCTTTTTTTCGAACTTGTGAGCCATCAACCAGGCCGACGAAATTGCCGCCGTGGATGCCCCGGCGCCGCCGCGAACCCCGACGAAGGCGGTAACCGGCGTTGCGGGCGCATTGCTTTTGTCTTCTTTTTTTGGCGCCGTCATCGCCTGCAAGGCACCCGCCAGGGCATCGGCGGCAACCGGTTTGACCAGATAGTCGTTCACGCCAAGGCCCACAATATCCCGGTAAAGGGCGACATCGTTTTGGGTGCCGATGGCCAATACCTGGACACCGGCATCACAGACCGCGGCCAGATGGCCGAAATCGGCGAGCGGATCGGAAGAGCCGGAAATGTCGGCAATGACGATGGCCGGCGTCGGCGCAATGCTCAAATGCTCAATCGCCTGATCGATGCCGCCGGCGATGACGTGATCGCCGGACCAGCCGAAATCCCCGGCGGCGGCGGCCACGACAGCGCGCGTCGCTGCATCGGTGACAGAGGCGAAGAAGGGCGCCGTCTGGGCCTCGTTCGACGCCGGTTTTAAGGAGGCGAGGACACTCATTTCTCTTCTCCGCCGCCGGTGGTCTCGGCGGGCGCCGATGCGCCGTCCAACAATGGCTTGGTCTCGCCAGCCCGGTAGCGCCCAATTGCGGCGGCGCCGACGGCCCCATCGGCGGTACCCGGTTTGCGCCCGAACCAGGCATCGGCCGGATTGGCGAGCATAGCGCCAAGATTGGCGGCATCGGCGCAGCCGAAATTGGAGTGCACGGAGTTGGAATAATTGACCCGTGTCGGCTTGGTCCAATCTGGGCATCCGGGTACCGTCAGGACAACGCCGTCCACTGTCATGGTGGCGTTGAGCAATTTGCGCTGGCTGCCCCGGTCTAGATCATTGATGAAACTTTCCGAACAACCGGCGAGCACTAAGATACCGAACGCCGTTGCGATGGTGCGCATGCGGGGGGTGATTTGGGGATAGGTCATGGGGGCTCTCCTACCGTTTGAGCTTAATTCAACTGGAAGCCGACTGGGCCGATGAGGTTTGAGCCGTCATGGCGGCGGCGGCGGATCGCACCGGCGGAGGCGCTGCGGCGGTTTTCGCCGCCAGAGGTGTAGCGCTGGGCATCGTGGGGCGACACGTAGCCATCGGTGGGCGCCGCCAGCTGCTGGGAGACGGGCTTCACAAGATACGGCGTGACGATAATCACTAATTCGCTCTCGTCGCGCTGGAAGCGGTCGGACTTGAACAGGGCGCCCAGCACCGGAATATCGCCGAGGCCGGGGAATTTGGAAATATCGTGGGTCACATTGTTCTGAATTAGCCCGGCGATGGCGAAGCTCTGGCCGCTACCGAGTTCGACCGTGGTCTCCACCCGGCGCGTGGTCAAAGACGGTATCTGAAAGTTGTTCAAGGTCACCGCGTTGGTCGAGGAAAGCTGGCTGACTTCCGGGCGCACATGCAGATTGACCCGGTTATTGCCGATGATGGTGGGCGTGAAGGCCAGCGACACGCCGAACTTCTTGAAATCGATGGTTACCGTGCCGTCGGAGCCGGGCACCAGGATCGGGAACTCACCGCCGGCCAGGAAACTTGCGGTCTCGCCGTTGGTGGCGGTCAGGTTGGGCTCGGCCAATACTTGCACCAGGCCTTCTTCTTCGAGCGCGTCGATAACGGCGTTGAAGGAGAAACTCTGCAACGTGCCGCCGCCGGTGATGGCGTTAATGGCGCTCGACGAAAACGGGTTGGCGGTGGCAACGCCAAGGGCGAGGCCACCGAGGGAACCGGCCACGGTCCAATTGAAGCCAAGCTGCTTATCGACGCCCCTTGAAATCTCGGCAATGCGGACGCGAAGATTGACCTGGTTGGGCGCATCGACGTTGAGCCGGTTGAGGACGGTGCCGCCCTCGGTCAGGAACTTTTCGGCCATGCGCTGGATGGCTTCGGCTTGGCTGGCAGACCCGACAGTGCCTTCGACGATGATGGAGCTTTCGATGCTGTCGATAAAGATCTCGGCGCCGGGGACCAAGGAACGGACGGCCTGGCGCAGTCGGCCCAAGTTGTGACTGACGTTGACCGGAATATTGGCCAGCACCTGCTCCTTGGCATCGACCGCGAACAAAGTGGTCTGACCGGGCTTCTTGGCTAGAAGATAGATCAGGCGCGGCGATTTCACCTGGATATCGGCGATCTCGGGATCGGCGACGAACACGGTCCGGGCCGGCGCTTCGAGGCGCACCAATTTGCCCTTTGAGACTTCAAGTTGCAGCGCATCGCCGCCGCCATCGATGATTTCCACCGCCTGGGCGGGGTCAAACGCGGCCAGCATCGACACCAGAGCTGCCGCGAAGAACAATTTGGAAGATCGGATTATCATGTCGGCCTCCCCCTTTTTAAAATTTGGCTTTTTCGGCCGTGGAGCCGCGCAAAACCTGCACTTGCGGTTTTTGGCGGCGGGGGCCGGAGCGGCCAATAGAAAAGACATCATTGTCCAAAGTGAAATTGCGCTTGGAGACGCGGGCGGTAGCAGCGGCGCCGCCGGCGGCGGTCTCGAGACCGGCCAAGTCGCCTACATCATCGGCGCGCGCCAAGCTTTGCAGGCTTAAGGATATGGCGCCCATATGCAGGCCAATGGCGATTTTTTCCGCCTCTTTAGGGTTCACTTCCAGGGTCACGTTCTTGACCACCTTCACCTTGCCATCGGTCTGTTCGGTCTTCTGGTCGATGGCGATGACGCGGATAGCGGCCAGCAAAGTCTTGGATACATAGCGGGTGCGCTTTTTGCCGCGGGCATCGTCGCTATTGAACTTGACCGTCAGGATTAGATCCACCTTGTCGCCTGGAAAGACAAAGCCGGCGATCCCGGTGGTGGCGTTTACCGGCACCGATACGGCGCGGGCGCCAGGGCTCAGGACGGCGGCCAGGAAACCACGGTCGCCGGGCTGCACAACTCGCTTCGGCGTCAACGGCTCACCGGCGTTAATCGAGGCCCGGACGACAGCGCCGATGAGGGATTTCCGGGCCGTTTCGGTCTCATCATCAGAGCCGCGGCGCACCACATAGCCATCGGCGACGCCGTTTTCGGGCCAGGGCTGCCATTTGAAATGCTTTTCGCGAAGAAACGCGCCGGCGCTCAAATCGGAAGCCGCCACCAGCACCGCCGTCGCCGGCGTCTGCTTAATCTCCTCGGCCGCGGCCGGTTGCGCCTTTTGCGCGGCGACCCAGTTGCGCGCGAACAAAGCCGTCGATGCGGCCGCACCGAGGGCGAAGATGACAAGGATGATAACGCGAATGGTCATGGTTCTCTCTCCGCTCAGGCTGCGATTAATTGGAGGCCGACGACGGCGCCGCCGGCGGCGATGGCGACGCCGTAAGGCAAAACGTCACCCTGAAAAACGGCGCTCAGGCGGTGCTGACCGACAGTTTCGGCGGCCAGCGCCAGGGCGTGGCGGGCAGACGTCATCATCAGAATGGCCAGCACACCGCCCACCAGCGTGGTGGCGAGCACAAAATCAGCCAAATACGCCGGGCCGGCCCAAAGCGCCAGGGCGGTCAGCATTTTGGCATCGCCGCCGCCGATCAGCCCAAAGCCAAAAAGAAGAGCCGATACCGCAAAGGCGCCGCCGGCGATCAGAAGCGCAAAGCTCCAATCAACATGGGTGTCATTGAAAATTACATAAACTGGGAACAGGCCCGCGACGATCAGGTTGATGGTATTGGGGATACGATATGTCCGCACATCCGAGATTGCACCGGTGATGGCCAAAACCATCATGGCGGCGACAATATAATCGGAAGCTGTTTCGGGCAGGTACATGATCGGGGATCCGTAAATTTTCAAAAAAGAGCCTGGCGAAGCGCGTTTGGGGGACCGCCTTGCCGGGGAGTAACGGGGTCTTGAAGAGCGCATCGGGGGTGGAAGTGGACCACCCCCGATGCTGAGGAGAGCCGGCGGGAAGGGAGGATACCCGCCGGCTGGCGTAAACTAGGGCGTGGCGGTCGCACCGACCGCGTTGTTCAGTTCGGTCGCGACAGCGGTAAACATAGTCTGCAAGCCGCCGCCCATGGCTGTCAGGGCGGTAATACCGGCAACCGAGACCAAGGCGGCAATCAAGCCATATTCAATCGCCGTGGCGCCGTTGTCGTCTTTGATCAATTCGATGAGGTTTCTGGTTTTCATAGTCATCTCCATTTCGCTGGTTGCCGTTAATTCGGGATGAGTTCTTTCAACTCACAATTTGAATACTAAGAAAAAGTAAACATTAAGTCAATATCAATTAAATAAAATGTTTCTTATTACTTTATTTTGTACTTATTTTTACATTGTTTTTACTTTGTTTTCAACTTGCTTGGAACACGCCGGCAATATTAGATAAAATTCGAAGTAATTTGTCGGCGCATCGCGTGCAGCCGTTAAGGCCGGACAATCGCGGTAATCTGCGCAAATTTGAATGTATAGAGGGTGTTACGAGCTTGCGGGCCCAAGGCCAGCGCCCATCTGGCTGGTCTCGAAGTCGGGAAGACTATACTCGTCCGGCATGCCGGGAATGCCTGATAACATGAGAAATGGCCGTTGCATGTTGATCAGGCGAACCGTGACCAACGGAATGATGCCGCCCGGCGTCGTGGCATCGCCAAGGCCGCTGTCACTGTAGACGAGCTGAATATTCTCGGCCTGGATGGCGGGCATGACCGATTGCATATCGGCGACAATCTGATCAAACGTCGCCGGCGCCGCAGCGGCCATGCCGGTGCAGATAACGCCGGTGCCGGTTCCGGTACAGGTGGACGTGGTACCGGCGGTGAAGCCATCGACATCGATCACCGGATTGGCGATTACGGCGATGCGCGCCGCCCGCCTGGTGGCCTCCCCCGCCCGGTGAAAATCAAATGCCACCAAAGCCATTTCCACCGCGCCAAAGGACACCAGCAATAACAACGGCAACATAAAGCCAAAGCCGATCAGGCTTTCGCCGCCGCAATCGCCAAGCAACAGGCGCAACTTGCCTAAGCGCTTAATCGCCCACATGGGCCTGCTCATTCTGGGCGGTCATGGTGAAACTGGTTAGCCCGACAAAGTCCGGGAGCGATGCGAATATGGGATCGAACGGCACCTGCGCGCGAATGCGCACCACCGGAATATCAACGCCGTCGACGGTAAATTTGGCCGAGGTGATCTGCAGATCGGAGCCCGTTTTGGCCCAGCCGGACACCGCAAAATCGCCGCCATCGACGCTACCGGTCTTAACCAAATTTTCGGCCGCCAACAGGGTCGCGGTTGAAAGCGGAAACGAATGGCGGGCCAGGTACAGCGCACCGGCGCGCACCGATTTCTCCAAGGCGCTGGTCTGATAAAAGCCGCGCCCAACTTCGAGCATGCCGGTGCTCAAGAGTAGCCAAAGGGGCAGCACGAAGGCGAACTCAATGAGCGCATTGCCGCGCGCATCACCCGCCCATCTATTCCACCACTTATTCCACGAGGCGGACATTGGCGTGAAACTCCGGATCGTTGGTGGTGGTCAGTTCGCGGTGAATCTCCACATAGATACCCCCCGCCGGCGTATCTTCGACGGTTTGGGTAACGAACGCCTCCACATAGGCGCCGGACGTCGGGTAGGTATGGCTGCCCTTGACGCCAAGGGCGCTGCATTGCAACACGGCGATCTGCACCAGCCGCCTGGCATGGCCGTTTTCGGCCACCAACGTGCTCGGCACGCCATCGACAAAGGGATTGTCGGGATCCGCCGAATCGGCCGGAATATCAATGCCGGGGGGCGTAACGACGGCATACCCGGTGGGCAGCCCGCCGTCGATGGGATACACCGTCTGCTTGCCATTTCGGGCGAATTCCAGCCCCTGCTCATACAAATAAACCTGATACCGGGATGCGTCGACGAGATCGGTCGGCAACGGCCCCACATGCCGGTCAGTCCAATAGCCGTCCAGGTCCCAGTTGCCGCTGCCCATGACGACGCTGGTATCGGCGGCAATCTCCGGGTCTTTCGGATAATTTATCACATTCGGCGCCGGAAGCGGCAGGCCGCCAGGCAGATCGAAACGGGCGTTGATACCCTCCTGAACCTTATTGGTTTTGACGCCGGGCGCCGTCGATACATCCAGGGTGTAGCAACTTTCCGGCTGCACCGCCGCCAAGGCCGCCGAGATATCGGACGCGCCGGAAGAGCCGTCGGGCAAGGCGAGCAACCCATAATTGCCGGGCGACCAGGCGGAACCGCCGGCGGGCGGCGGCTTCAATTGAATTTGCCGGCCGGCGTTGGCGGGCAGGAATGGCGATAGGCTGGCATCGGCCTCGCCGGGATCACAAATCATCAAGGGCGGCGCGTGGCAGATGAACGGGTCCGAGCCGGCGACGGCACGCGCCGCGTGGTTGCCGCTCTGAGGCGCGGAATTCAGGAATCCGGCGAGCACATAATCGATCTGCCGCTGCTGCAAAGTTACTTCAATGAAGCGGCTGTCCTCATCACCCTCGGCATCAATCTTGGCGGGATCAACTTCGCTGTAGAATTTGACGTTGTCCACCGCCAGAGCCGACGAGTCAGACGGAATATTGCTGACCTGCTGGGTGGCGTTGAAGGCCAGCGCCGTGGCCCGGGCGCGCGCGCCTTCGCGGCCATCCAGTTGCGCGGCGGCGGCCAGGGCGCCGGCATCGGCCCGGTTCTGCATTTGCGAGCGCAATACCGAGGCGCGGCCCACATCCAGGGCCAGCGAGCCGGCGCCGATGGTCAACAGGCCAAGAAACGCCGAATAGACGGCAACCCCGCCGGCTTCCGAGCGTATCAATTGAGGATAACGCCCATAGAGTTTTTTTATACAATTGAACATGCATATTATAGTAATCTATTTTAAATATAAGTCAATATACAATAAATATACAGGCTTTTTTATTTAATTTTTATTATATTTGTATTTAAATAAAAAATAGATAAAATTTGAACTATTCTTGATCTGGTGCCGGAACTCGCTGCCACAGGAGCTTGATGATCTCTGTCTCGAACAGGCCCGCCAAAGTATAGGGATCGTTAGCTTGAAATTTTTCGACCCATTCCCGGTCGGGCGCCTCGAACACAAGCAAATTGCCGGTCACGTCCTCTATGTCCACGTCCCCGGATGTATCGGTGCCGTCATCGACAAAGCCGCCTCCGAAAACGATCCGATCCAGAAATGGTTTCTGATATTCATTGTGCGCCGCTTGCAGCCTGGCTCTGGCAGCGGCCATGCCGGGCCGGTCGATGCGGACAAGTGCAAATCGCATTGGTAATCCCCCTGATAATAATGCGCTGCTCAATTACCCAACTGGCGGCCCTTTAACAGCTCTGCCTGATAGCGAAGCTTTTTGTTGAACAGCAACAATGCGCCATCCGGTGCTGGACGCACCAATGTACAATGGTTCTTGTTCTTGCGCCCGAAAGTCCGGCAAAGAAACTTGCCGTCCTTGATAAACCATCGTTTCTGAACGGCCCGCTTGTTATTGCCGGCCTTCAAGAGAATCTGGCCGCCTTCGCCGAAATAGACCCGCATCGATTTGCCGTTGCTCGGCGCATTGAAGCGCAAGGTATTGCCGGTCACGGTTGCGATGATTTGTACTCCCGCCAAGAATTTCTTCTTTTGCCCCGCTCCCCCTTGCGGCCCCGGGACGGCGAACGCCGGCGCACGTGGGCTTAGCCGGTAGATGCGCTTAGCGTTGCCGCTGGCGATCTTCAGCGCAAGATCATCAGGAAGCAGCGACAGAAACCGCGCCGTATCTTCGTAACGGGTATCATTGTTTTCGGCGAATTTATGAGCCGGGCCCTTCTTAGGAATTTGCGGCGCGACGAACATGGCGTCGGTGCCGATAAAGAAGCGGTCCGGATGGCGTTTCAACAGGGCCGACCAGTCGGTGTCCAGACCGCGCCCGTCGAAGACCAAATTCGATGCCCTACCGGTACCGGAATTGATGCGCAGAGACATATAAAGATTGGCATATTTGTCCATCATCCGAAGGATCAGCCTCGGCGTCATCTCGCCAAGGGGATCGGAGCCGCCATGAGCCCAGGAAATTTTGGCCTTCGGGTTATAGGCCAGCAAGCGTTCCAACGACTTGATGGTGCCAGGAAAATTGCCGGGATTGTCATTATGCCTGAGCCCCCTCGGCGCCGGGAATATGCCCACCACCGCATCATTGTGAAGCTCGATCGGAACGTCGTGGCGCGCCGCAATATCGGCCAGCCGCCGGAACAGGGGATGATCCGCGGGCTGGAAGTTATACTCGTGCCCCGGCATGACGGAGATATGCAGCGATGACATCTCGCCGTAGCCGGCACCGCCGGCAAGGATGATGGTGTCGGCGATCTTATCGAATTCCTCCACCAGATTTTTATGGTCTCCTGAATCCGCATCGTGACGGTGGATCATCGGGTTCAAGCTGCCTCCACCGCCGAGAAACGCAAACCGGTCCTTACCCTGCAAGAAGCGTTTCAGGGCAAAAAATTTATACATGACATTCTTGCCACCGGCGGGAGTGTGGGAAAGCACCATCTTCTCGATGGGGTAGCGCGCAAGAAAACTTTCCGCCACCTTAATGGCCGAGGGTAAAACCGGCGGCTTGCCGATCAGATGGGTATGGACGTCAACGACCGGCGGCAGCGGTTTTTTTTGGGCCCCGGCGCCGGCGGACCAAAACAACACCGTCGCCGTGAGCACCACCAACCCGACAACTGGAAATTTCAATCCTACCCCCCAATTTTTGCGCAACTGCCGCGATCATATCTACATTTGGCGCTATTCGGAAGACTTTCGCCGCGCGGTTATTTTTGTCTTTGCTGGCGCCACGCGCTGGGCTTGAGGAATGTTCCCGCCCAGATGCCCCGGCGTTTCTCCCTGGCGGTATTCTCGGCGAGCACGTAACCACCGACCGGGGCTTCAACGGCCATGGCCCAGCCCTTGACCACCATCCATTGGTTCAACTCCAGGCGCCCGGCCCGGCAGACACCAGCCCGCCTCGCTGGCCCCGCATCCGCAATGGGCATCAGCTTGCAGCTTACCAGTTTGGTCCCGATCGCCGATTTGAGAACTGCCTTGGCCGAGATGCCGCACGACCATGGGCGGCCATCGAGGCTGCATTTTTGCCGATATTCGGGGGCGTCGATGCCAAACAGCCCGATGCGGATTTTGCGGATGATGATGGTGTCGCCGTCAACAACACGGGACCGGCCCCTGATGGTTTCGCCTGCCAGCGCCGGCGCAAACGCCGCAACTACCGCCGCCGCAGCCAGCGGCAGTCCCCAGGCGATCAAATTGCCACGGGCGAATTCCATCTCAGTCCGCCACGACCGTTGAACCTGTCTGGTAAACGGGGAACAGTGTTTCACGTAGCGGGGCGGCGCGAATTGACCAGGGTCAACTGGTGCGGCAGTTGTCCAGCGCTTCAAACAGCTCAGTGCCGATCAATTAGGCGGTATTCGGCCATCAGCTCCGACAAGGTCAGCTCGCCGGCTCGGCGCCGCTGACCGAGATCGTTCGCTCCTTTTTGGGCCGCATAAACCAGGCCGGCACCACCGCCGCCAAAGTCACAATCGCCAGCAGCAAAAAACCACTCCGGAACGCCAGCATTTCGGCTTGCAGGCTTATTGCACGGTCAAGATAAAGCAGTGCCATGGGATCCTGCAACGTATCGGGCAATCCGGCATTCTCGAAGAAACGGCGAACATAGGCCATGAATTCGAGAGTCGCCGCATTGCCGCTATGTTGGGTTTCCGCCAGGGCGGCGCGGAAACTGGTGCTCTTGAAATCAACCGATATGGCGATCAGGTTCACCCCGAAGGCACCGCCGAGGGAGCGAGAGAAGTTCATCACGCCGGAGCCCTGGCTGATCATGTTGGCCGGCAACACGTTCAGCGATGCCGCCGACAAGGGCGGGAATACCAACGACAAGCCAAGCCGGCTCACGACCATCCAGCTGGCGAACAGCCAAAACGGCGTGTCCACATGGGCGCCGATCATCAAGAAGCTGGCATAGGCAATGATCGCCAGCCCCGCCATGGTCAGAAGATGCTGGCCGCCCTGGTCCGACAATCGCCCGACCAGCGGAAACGCAATCGCCATGGCGATGCCGGCTGGCAATTGCAGCAACCCGGACCGGGTCGGCGTATAGCCTTGAACAATTTGCAGAAACAAGGGCACCAGATAGATGGACGCAAATATGGCGCCGCCAAATACGAACGAGACAATCACCGCCGACACAAATCGGGGATTTGCGAACAGACGTAAATTCAAAAGTGGCTGCGCGTGCCTCAACTCCCAAAAAATGAACGCCGCGACGGCAGCGGCGGCCACCCAGAATGTGGCAATGACTTCGTTAGAATTCCAGCCATCGCGCGCCCCATTCGTTAATCCGACAAGCAGCGCCGCAATAAACAATGTAGCCAGCCCAAATCCGATCCAGTCGAAAGCCGGCGGCGCCGCGCTGCGGTCGCGCGGGCGGAGCGATACCATCGCCATTAGAACGGCGATGGCGCTGAACGGCACCGGCATAAAAAACACATAGCGCCAGGAGAACAAATCCACCATGGCGCCGCCGAGATAGGGGCCGACGGCGGGTGCCAGGATCACAGACATGCCATAGAGGCCCATGGCGCGACCGCGCTCGTTGGGCGGGAATATCTGGAACAAGGCCAACATGGCCAGCGGCTGCGTGATGCCGGCGGCGGCACCTTGCAATATCCGGCCAAAGATCAACACCGTGAAATTGGTTGCCATGCCGCCGATAATTGAGCCAAAGATGAAGACGGCGATGGCCAATATAAAGGTACTGCGCTGGCCAATACGGCGGATCGAGTAATCGGTGAGAAGCATGGCGGCGGTGGTCGCCGCCAGATAGCCGGTGGAAACCCATTGCGCGCGCTCCTGGCCGATGCCGAAGGCGCCCATGATGTCGGGCACCGCGACATTGATAATCGTCGCGGTCAAAATGGTCGCGATGGAGCCGACGCCGACCGTGGCGACGATCATCCAGCGGGCGAAGCCCTCGACGCTAGGAGGGGCCGCCGCCATCACCGCCAGCGGATATTTCGATCTCGACCATCATGCCGGGAAGGAACTTGCCGTCTTCCTGTGGTATCCGAATTTTTATGGGAATGCGCTGGGATATCTTGGTGAAATTGCCGCTCGGATTGGGGCTCGGCAGCAGCGCGAACTGGCTGGTGGTCGCACTGCCGATGCGCACCACTTCGCCTTGGAAGGTGCGGCCTGGAAAGGCATCCACGAACACGGTGACCGGGGCGCCGAGCCGCAC